>DASRRB010000239.1:0-9783 GCA_035695985.1 Planctomycetota bacterium
TCCAGGTCGGTCAGGCGCGCCAGGCCGAGCTCTCCGCGCGCAACTCCTGGATCACGCTCGAGCGCGCCTACCAGGACGCGCTCGACGGCTTCAAGATCACGCTCGGCCTGCCCATGGAGGCGGAGCTCGAGCCCGACGCGGCCGACCTCGACGAGCTGCGCGCCGTCGTGCCCCAGCCGACGCCTCTCAGCGACACCGAGGCGACGGCGATCGCGATCGCCCATCGCTACGACCACCTGAACGAGCTGGCGCGGCTCGACGACACCGAGCGGCGCGTGCACGTCACCGAGGACGCGCTGCGCGCCGCGCTCGGCGTGAACGGCGGCGTCTCCGTGCCGACCAAGCAGGACTCCGTCTTCGGGCTGCAGGGCGGCCGCACGACGTGGAGCGCCGGCGTCGCGCTCGACCTCCCGCTCGACCGGCTCTCGGAACGCAACCAGTACCGCGCCGCGCTGATCAACGTCGAGCTCCAGAAGCGCGTCGCCTCGCTCTCCGAGGACGGAGTGCGCCAGGACGTGCGCGTCGACGTCCGCAAGCTGGCGCAGGTGATGGAGACGGTCCGGCTGCAGCGGCTCGGCGTCGAGGTCGCGGAGCGCCGCGAGGCGTCGACCGCGCTGCAGCTCTCGATGGGTCGCTCGCAGATCCGCGACTACACCGACGCCGTGAACTCGCTGAACGACGCCCGCAACGCGCTGACGCGCGCGCTGATCGACCACCACATCGCCGAGCTCGAGCTCTCGCGCGACATCGGGCTGATCGAGCTCAGGACGGACGGGATCCTGCCGAAGTTCACGCCCGATCCGCCGCCGCCGGCGCCGACCGCGTCGGGCGAGGGGCAGGGGGCGGGGGGCGAGGGGAACGAGGGGACCAAGGGATGAGCGCGAAACAGCGGGGCGGTGCGTTCGTGTGGGTGATCGTGATCGTCGTGCTGATCGCGGCCGGCGGCGTGTGGCTGTGGCAGGGCCGCAGCACCGCGCAGGCGGGCGACGTCGCCGTCACCTGGAAGACGCGCCAGGAGAAGCTGCGCATCTCGGTGATCGAGTCGGGGCAGCTCAAGGCGAGCAAGTCGACCGACATCTACTGCGAGGTGAAGGGCGGCGCGACGATCCTCTACCTGATCCCGGAAGGGACGCAGGTGAAGGCCGACGACCTGCTGGTGCGCCTCGACGCGAGCACGCTCGAGAACGACCTGACCGCGCAGCGGATCAAGTGGGAGCAGGCGAACGCCGCCTACATCCAGGCCGAGAAGACCAAGGAGATCCAGATCAGCCTGAACGCGAGCACCGAGCAGAAGGCGACGGTGGACAAGGCGATCGCGGAGCTCGACCTCAACAAGTACCTGAAGGGCGACTACCAGCTGAAGATCGACCAGGCGAAGTCGGACGTGACGCTCGCCGAGGCGGCCGAGAAGAACGCGAAGCAGAAGCTCGACGACACCGAGGAGCTCTACAAGCTCGAGTTCGCGGCGAAGCTCGACCTCGACGGCGACGCGCTCGCCCACAAGGCCGCCGAGATCAAGCTCACGATGGCGAAGGAGTCGCAGGACGTCCTCGAGAAGTTCGAGAAGGACCGCCAGACCAAGCAGCTGCAGTCGACCGTCGACCAGACCAACGCCGAGCTCGACCGCGTCAAGCTGCGCGCGGTCGCCGACATGGCGCAGAAGGAGGCCGACCTCCACTCGAAGCAGGCGACGCTCGACCTCGAGAAGAACAAGCTCGACGACCTCGAGGAGCAGCTGAAGAACACGATCATCCGCGCGCCGAACGCCGGCCTCGTGGTCTACCCCGGCAACCAGGGCGGCATGGGCGGCATGGGCCGCAGCGACCGCGACCGCGTCGAGGAGGGGGCGACCGTGCGCGAGCACCAGCTCCTGATCAGCCTGCCCGACACGAGCGAGATGACCGTCGTCGTGAGCGTGCACGAGTCCTCGATCGACAAGATCCGGATCGGGCAGCCGGCCGAGGTCGGCATCGACGCGATCGGCGACAAGAGCTTCCTCGGCAAGGTCACCTTCATCGCGCCGCTGCCCGACTCGCAGAACCAGTGGCTCAACCCCGACCTGAAGATCTACCGCTGCGAGATCACGCTCGGCGGCGACACGTCGGTGCTGCGGCCCGGCATGAGCGCGAGCACGGAGATCGTGATCGACGAGATCCAGGACGCGATCGCCGTCCCGCTCCACGCCGTGCGCCGGCGCGGCGACCACTACTACTGCTACGTCGAGGGCGCCGAGGGCAAGCCCGAGATCCAGGAAGTGAAGATCGGCCTGCACAACGACCAGCACGTCGCCGTCACCGAGGGGCTCCGCAACGGGCAGACGGTCTTCCTCGCCGAGCCGGCCGGCGCGCCGCAGCCGAAGTTCGCCGACTCGACGGAGGCCGCGAAGACGTCGGTCGACGAGCTGCGCAAGAGGACCTCCGACATCAACGCGCGCCCGAAGTCGGACGAGAGCAAGCGCAACGAGGGCCGCACCGCGCGCGGCACGCCGCCCGGCATGACGGCCGAGCAGCTCGAGAAGTGGAACAAGATGTCGCCCGAGGAGAAGAAGAAGGCGCGCGAGGAGATGATGAAGAACCTCACGCCGGAGCAGCGCGCGCAGATGGAAGAGGCGCGCAAGCGCTTCGGCGGCGGCGACGGCAAGGGCGGCGACGGGAAGGCCGACGGCAAGGGCGGCCCGAAGTCCGACGCGCCGGCGGACGCGAAGCCGGGCGAGAAGACGAGCGAGAAGCCGGCCGGGAAGCCGGCCGGGAAGCCGGCCGAGCCGGCCGCGGCGCCCGCCGCGCCCGCGCAGGGCGGCGGCCGCTGAGCCGCGCGGCGCCGGAGCCCGACTCGTGAGCGACGCGCCGGGCAGCCCCGAGATCGTCGTCGAGCTGCGCGACGTCCGCCGCCACTACGCGATGGGCGACCAGGTCGTGCGCGCGCTCGACGGCATCGACTTCAAGGTCGAGCGCGGCTCCTACTGGGCGATCATGGGGCCGTCGGGCTCGGGCAAGTCGACGCTGCTGAACGTCCTCGGCTGTCTCGACCGGCCGACGTCCGGGGCCTATTTCCTGGGCGACATGGACGTGAGCAAGCTCGGCGACGACCGCCTCTCCGAGGTGCGCGGCGAGCGGCTCGGCTTCATCTTCCAGTCGTTCCAGCTCATCCCGCAGCTCACCGTCCTCGAGAACGTCGAGGTGCCGCTCTTCTACCAGGGGGTCGCGGCGAACGAGGCGCGCGAGCGCGCGGCGGCGGTGCTGGTGAAGGTCGGGCTCGGCGACCGGCAGAAGCACCGGCCGACCGAGCTGTCGGGCGGGCAGCAGCAGCGCGCCGCGGTCGCGCGCGCGCTCGTGAACCAGCCGCTCGTCCTGCTCGCGGACGAACCCACCGGCAACCTCGACAGCAAGACGGCGAAGGAGATCCTCGACCTCTTCGACGAGCTGCACGCGCAGGGGCGCACCATCATCCTCGTCACGCACGACCCGCTCGTGGCGTCGCGCGCCGAATGGGTGCTGCGCGTGCTCGACGGCAAGGTCCACCACGTCGACCGGGGCGGGCGCGTCGCGAAGCTGGTCATGCCGACGGAGCCGCGCGCTTGATCGCAGGGATCCTGCGCACGTTCCAGCTCGGCCTGCGGGGCGTGGCGCGGCACGGGCTGCGCTCGCTGCTCACCTGCCTCGGCGTGCTGTTCGGCGTGGCGAGCGTGATCGCGATGCTCTCGATCGGCGAGGGGCTCTCCCACGACGTGCAGAGCCGCATCCAGGCGCTCGGCTCGAACAACATCCTGGTGCGCAGCCAGAAGCCGCCCGAGAGCACGTCGGCCAGCGCCGAGCGCAGCCGCCTCTCCGTCTACGGCATCACCTACGAGGACGCCAAGCGCATCAAGAACACGCTCCCCAACGCGGAGGTCGTGGTGCCGGCGCGCGCGATCTACGTCGACGCGCGCTTCGGCGACCGGCGCGCCGACGCGCGCGTGATGGGGACGGTGCCGTGGTTCGGCACGACGAACCGCTTCTACCTGAACGACGGCCGCTTCCTGACCGACCTCGACGTCGAGGCGCGCAAGCCCGTCTGCGTGCTCGGCGCGACGGTCGCCGAGACGCTGTTCCCGCTGTCCGAGCCGGTCGGCCAGCTGATCAAGCTCGGGCCGCAGACGTTCCGCGTGGTCGGAGTGATGGAGCCGCGGACGGTCCTCACCGGCGACCAGCAGGGCACGCTCGAGGACCTCTCGAGCGACGTCTACGCGCCGATCACGACGGTGCGCCAGTTCTGGGGCGAGGTCGTCGTGAAGGTGAGCTCGGGCAGCCGCGACATGGAGCGCGTCGAGCTGCACCAGCTGCAGGTGCGCGTCGCCGAGCTCGGGCTGGTCGAGCCGACGGCGGCCGTGCTGAAGGAGATGCTCGAGCACGCCCACGCCAAGCGCGACTACGAGGTGGTCGTCCCGCTCTCGCTGCTGCGCGAGGCGGAGCGGCAGAAGCGGATCTTCAACCTCGTGCTCGGCTCGATCGCCTTCATCTCGCTGCTGGTCGGCGGCATCGGCATCCTGAACGTGATGCTCGCGACGGTCACGGAACGGACGCGCGAGATCGGCGTCCGGCGCGCGCTCGGCGCCAAGCGGCGCCACATCGTCGCGCAGTTCCTGGTCGAGACGATCGTGCTCGCCGGCAGCGGCGGCGTCCTGGGCATCGGGCTCGGCGTGGCGATCCCGTTCGTCATCGAGCACTACTCGAACTTCAAGACGATCATCACGACGTCGTCGCTGGTGCTGAGCTTCGGGATCTCGGTCGCGATCGGCGTCGTCTTCGGGCTCTACCCCGCTTGGCGCGCGGCCACGATGGATCCGGTGGAAGCACTGAGACACGACTAGTATGTCGCAGCTGCCGGCGGGCGCGCAGCGGCGCCCGTGAGCATCGCAGTCGGGATGAGCGCCCGCGGCAGCTGATGCGGCCGGCGGGAAAAGAATGAAGGGGTCGCAGCGGGAGCTGCGACCCCTTCTCGCTTTCGGGGAGAGATTCGGGCGGGTCAGCCGGAGGTCTTGGGGACGAACTTCGACTCGTCGATGGCGAGCACGCCCGTCTTGTTGCCGAGCGTGATCTCGAGCTTCAGCCCGCTGCGCGTCTTGACCAGGTCGCACTTCATGCCGCTGCCCGTGCCGTCGTAGGCCTTGTCGGAGAACTTGAGGTGGTCGGGGCGGCCGGCCGTCTCCTCGAGCATCACCTCGTTGCGCGCGGTCTTGCGCTTGATGCCGGCGATCTGCGGCGCGACCTGCGCCTCCGCCTGCTGGCCGAACTGCTGGATCGCGGCGTCGAGGAACTTCTGCAGGTCGACCATCTTGGCGTTCTCGGTCTCCCACTGCTCGCGCTCGACGTTGCGCAGCTCGGCGACGATCTGGTCGCCCTGCATCGAGACGTAGACGTTCATCGAGCAGTCGTCGTCGTCGACCTGCAGCCCGATGCGCCCGGCGATGATCGGCTTGCTGAGGTCGGCGTCGGCGGGGAGCGGGTAGGAGTACCAGGTCGTCTCGGTCTCGTTCGAGTTGATCGAGACGTTGGCGGCGTGGGCCGTGATCGGGGTGATCGGGGCGGAGACGCGCAGCGGGCCCCACTTGAGCTCGCACGTGCCGCAGTGCTGGTCGCTCTTCACGTCGATGGTGAGCGCCTCGACGGAGGGCTGCGCGTCGGCGACGAACTTGGTCGCGACCACCTGGTTCTTCTCGTCGCCCCTCATCTGGAAGCCGTTCGCGTCGGCCTCGTGGGTCGGCTCGAAGAGGACGAAGCTCCAGTCGTTGGCTCCGCCGCGCACGAGGTTCACGCCGTAGCGGGCCGGCTGGATCACCTGGTTGCCGAAGAGCACTGGCGCGCCCTTGATCTCCAGGGTCGTCAGCCCCTCCGATCCCATGCGCCACGGGAAGCCGGGGGGGATCTGCTGGATCGTGCCGAGGCGCTCCTCGGACCACGGTGGCTGGCCGTGCTCGACCGTGATGGTGGCCGCGTCGAACTTCTCGGTCGACGTGTGGCGCGGGGCCTGGGCCCGGGCGACGGCCGTGAGCGCGAGCAGGGCCGGGATCCCGGCGCGGAGCGAGCGAAACAGCATCGAGTTCCTCCTTGGATCGACCGGCGACGCGGCTCTTGGGGGCGCCGTTTCCCGTGTCGCACGGTCTCGCGGCCGACGCACGGTCCGCCGCGGGGGCGTGGAGTGTAACCGTCACGAAGGAAGCCGGTTCGGGTTCCCGTTTCCCGGGATCAAATCGGACCGGTCAGGAGCTATATCGCAGCGCCTCTTCGAGAGGCCGCCATGCTCCAGCTCGACCCCGCCGCGCTCGCGACCCTCCTCGCCCACGCGGCGAAGGCGCGCCCGCAGCCGGCGGTCGGGCTGCTTGTGGGGCGCGGCGGGATGGGGCGGCGCGAGGCGCTGATCGCCGAGGTGGCGGCGGCGCTCCCGGTCGACCGCGCGCGCGGCCGCTTCGACCTCCATCCCGGCGACTGGCAGCGGATCGACCGCCTCGCGCGTTCGCGCGGCCAGGACGTGGTCGGCGTCTGGTGGGCGGGCGACGGCGCCGCGCTCTCGGTGCAGCCGACCGACGCGACGACCGCGTTCGAGGGGTACAGCTACCTCGTCGTCGCCCCCGGTCCCGCGCCCCGGCTCTTCGCCTTCGAGCTGACGATCCACGGCACCGAGGTCGAGCCGGTCGAGGTCGCCGTCGTCGCCGACTCGGCGGCGGCGCCCCCGCCGCCGATGGCGCCGATGCCGCGGGTCGACGACAAGAACATGGGCGGGCACCAGCTGCACTGACTGGACTGAAACGTCGGGCCGCCGACGAAGGATGGGGGATGGCCGGGTCGGGAGAGAGCGAGGCGCCCACCGCGCCGGCCGCGCCGCCGCGCTGGCGCGAGGCGCTGCGCGCGGTGTTCGGGCTCGACGTGCGGTCGCTCGCGCTGTTCCGGGTGCTCCTCGCGCTGCTGGTCCTGTGCGACGCCGCCGGAAGGCTCGGCGACCTCGAGGCGCACTACGGCGCGACCGGCGTGCTGCCGCTCGAACTGGTGCCGACCCCCGGCATGAAGCCGGGCGACGCCCTCCTCCCCTTCTCGCTCCACCTGATCGGCGCGTCGGCCGCGTGGCAGGGGACGCTGCTCGTTCTGCAGGGACTCGCGGGGCTCGCGCTGCTGGTCGGCTGGAGGACGCGGCTCGCGACGGCGGTCGCGTGGTTCCTGACGCTCTCGGTGTACGCGCGCAACCCGCTGGTCTACCACGGCGGCGACCTGATCACGCGGCTGCTGCTCTTCTGGGGCATGTTCCTGCCGCTGGGGGCGTGCGCCTCGCTCGACGCGCGCGGCCGGCCGCCGGCGCCCAAGCGCGTCGTCTCGCTCGCGACGGCGGCGCTGCTCTGGCAGATGTGCCTGCTCTTCTGGTTCGCGGCGCTCGACAAGTACGACCCGGCGTGGCGCAGCGACGGCGACGCGGTCTACCGCGCGCTGATCATCGGCCACCTGCGCACGGCGGTCGGGGACTGGGTCCTCCAGTCGCGCGGCCTCATGGAGTTCCTCACCTTCGCGACGCTCGTGCAGGAGGCCGCCGTCCCGTTCCTGCTCTTTTCGCCGTTCAAGAACGGGTGGTGCCGGTCGATCGTGGTCGTCTCGTTCCTGTTGTTCCACCTCGCACTCGGGCTGTGCATGTCGCTCGGGAGCTTCTTCCCGGCCTGCGCGGCCGGCTGGCTTTCGCTGGCGCCGTCGGGATGGTGGGACGGGCTCGCGGCGTGGCGCGCGCGGCGGGCGGCGGCGCGCGCGGCGGATCCGGCGGATCCGGCGGCGGCGGGGGATGCGACGGGAGCGCCGCTCGTGCGGCCGCTCGCGGCGACGACGAACGCGGCGCTCGCGTTCTGCGTCGCCTACGTGACGCTCTGGAACGTCGCCAACTGGAACGAGCCGCACGCGCCGGGCAAGAACGCGCTGCTCGAGGCGGGGCTGAAGCTCCGCGACGCGGTGCGCTCGCACGTCCATCCGCAGAACAGCAACCTCGGCTACGTGCTCGGGCTCGACGAGAGCTTCTACTTCTTCGCGCCGCGCCCGCCGGCGACGCACGGCTGGCTGGTGGCGGACGGGACGCTCGCGAGCGGCGCCCACGTCGACCTGCTGCCGTGGTGCCTCGAGCGGCGCGAGGCGGAGACGAGCTTCCTCAAGCCGAAGCGGATCTCCGACGTCTACCCGAGCCTGCGCTGGCGCAAGTACCTCACGAACCTGATCGCCGTGCCCGACGACAAGCTGGTCTACCGCCACGCGTTCGCCGCGTACGCCGCGCGCCTCTGGAACCGCGACCACGCGGGCGACGCCGCGCGCCAGCTCAAGTCGCTCGACGTCGTCCTGATGCAGGAGACGACGCAGCCGAACTACCAGCCGGTGCGGCGCGAGAAGATCCGCCTCGTCCGGCTCGACTGCACGGCCAGGGACCTGATGTCGTCGGGGGCGGCCGACCTCGTCGCGGTGCCGATGCTCCGATAGTGAGTCGCGCGGCCGAGGCCGCGCGTGGCGGCGTCGCGCCGTCAATCCGCGGCCGGGCCCGCGTCGTCGGGCGGACGTTCGTCGCAGATCTCGCGGAAGAAGCAGCGGCGGCACTCGCGCGCGTCGGTCGTCGGCGGGAGGTCCTCGCGGCGCGCGACGTTGCGCGGTGGATCCGACAGCGCAGCGCGCATCGCCGCGGCGCTCGCCCGCACCTGCGCGACGGCGTCGTCGAGGCGCGTCGCGTCGACCGGCACCGCGACGCTCCGCCCCTCGTCGAGCAGGACGTCGACCGCGCGCAGCCGCTCCGGCGGGACGTCCCACTTGCGGCGCGCGAACTCGGCGTAGGCGAGGAGCTGCAGCGCGTGGTCGTCGCGCGCGGAGCCCGTCTTCCAGTCGACGAGGTGGGTGGCGCCGTCGGCGTCGTAGGCGAAGTCGGGCGCGACGAAGCACGCCACGCCGCCGAGCTCGGTCGTCTCGAGCGTGTCGATCGAGCGGACGCTCTCGCGCCCCGCCTTCGCGATCGCGCGGTAGACGTCACCCTCGAGGAAGTGACGCACGCAGCGCTGCGCCTGCTCGCCGAGCCGCGCCGTCGTCCCGGAGTCGACCGCCACGCCGTAGTAGTGCTCGAAGAGCGGCGGCGCCTGCTTGGGCCCGACGGTGCGCCAGCGCTCCTCCTTCGAGGCGCGCCACGCGTCGTTCATGCGGGCGCGCACCTGCTCGAACGGGCTCCGCGGGACGCGCCCCGTCGTCAGCGCGCGCAGGACGTCGGCGATCGTCTCGTGCACCGCGCTCCCGACCAGCATCGCGAGCGAGCCCATCTTCGAGAAGAAGTAGGCCTTGCGCGCGAGCTCCGGCGCGTCGCGGCTCCAGCCGCCCCAGAAGGCGTAGTACCGGAACCAGTAGCGCCGCTTGCACGCCTCGAACGCCGAGCGGCGCGTGAACGACCAGGTGAACTCGTTCTTGAGCTCGGGCATGGGCGTCACTCTAGAGCCTCTCCCCGCGCCCTCTTCACCCGGGTCCTCGACGTCCGCTCCAGCTTCAAGCCGTCACGCAACGCAGCAACGACCCTCCGATCGCGGTTGTGTTTCTCCGAACGACTCGGCCCGGCCTGCTGGAATCGGCATCAGCGCGCCGGCCCGCTCGAGCGTCAGTGCGGCAGCTCGACCGGCACGTGCAGCTCGGGCTCGCCCTTCAGCGTGAACTTCCGCTCGAAGGACTTCCCTTCGATCGTGCCCGACACGCGGTAGTCGCCCGGGCCGAACCGGCCGAGCCGCACGACGTCGGGCCGTGGCGGATGGGCGAGCAGGTC
>DASRRB010000240.1:0-2084 GCA_035695985.1 Planctomycetota bacterium
CCGTGCGTCGTCGAGTCGTGCTCCGAATGCGCCGAATGCAGCGAGCCCCCCCGTCCATCGTTGGTCTGGGGCGAGCGTGTCCCGTCCTTCGACCTCTTTCCCCTCCGCCCCTCGACCCGCCCTCGCCCGTCGCGCGCCCAACCACGCCCCCTTCTCCCCGCGGCCTCTTCACCCCCGTTCTCGACGTCCGCTCCAGTTCCAAGCCGCGGTCGCTCCTCAGCTTCCTCCGCCCGCTTCGGCGTCGACGACCTCGCGCGCTCGTCGGCACGACTCCGCGGTCAGCCCTTCCGTCGCGAGGTCCACGGCGGCGTAGATCTGCTCGAGGGAGACGCCGAGGCGCAGCGCGCCGCGGACGTGGCTCCTCTGCTGGGACGGGCAGTCGAGCACGGCGAGCGCGACGATCGCGAGGAGCTCGCGGTCGGCGGTCGTGAGGCCGTCGCGCGCGAGCACGCGGCCGTAGGCGTCCTCGAGGATCCACGCCGCGAAGCCCGGCGCCGCGCGGTCGATGCGGCGCAGCACCTCGTCGGCCTGGTCGCGGTAGATCTCGCGGAAGAGCCGCTCGCCGCGCACGCGGTCGTCGGCGCGCGAGCGCGTGCCCGTCTCGGTCTCGGCCGGGAGACGGACGCCGGCGGCGGCGAGCGCGTCGCCGAGCGCCTGCAGTCCGTGCAGCGCGCGCGGGAAGCCGCCGAAGAGGTGGGCCATGCGCGCCACCTCGCCGAGCGCGGCCGTCGGGACGCCGGCCGCGAGCGCGTGCGTGAATTCTTCGCGGGACCGCCCCGGATGCCCGGAGACGATGGCCGCGAGGGCCCGCCCGCCGTGGCGGATCAGGGCAGGCAACCGCGCGAACCGGTTTCCGTCCTTAGAATCGTCCGCTTCCATCGTCGGCCGCGGACATTACTCGGCGCGGCGAAGGCGTCGCGCGCCCCGGACGGCGCGCGCGCCCGGACCCAGAAACGAGGTGCCTCCATGTCGTCTCGGAATCGTTCGCGGACGCGCGCGGCCGGCCGCGCGCGTTTCGCCGTCGCGGCCGCGCTCACCGTGCTCCTGTTCCCCGGCGGTCTGCTCGCTCGCGCGCAGGACGACAAGCCGGCCCCGAAGCCGCCGCCGCAGGAGGCGCCACCGGCCGGCAAGCCGGCCGAGCCCGCGAAGCCCGCCGCGCCGCCGCGCATCCAGGTCGCGCCCCAGCCCGGCGGCCCGCGCCGCCCGCCCGGCGCCGGCCTCCCGGTCGCGAGCATCGACAAGCTCCGCAACGGCCGCACGACGGCGGTGGCGCGCAGCGCGACGGCGTTCGACCTCGACCTCTCGGCCGTCGACTGGAAGAGCGACCCGCTCCTCGTGGTCGACGGGACGCCGGTCACGCGCGCGCAGCTCGACCGCCAGCTCTGCCTGATCCTCGGCTCGAACGAGATCGACCAGTTCATCACTGCGATCCTGCTGCGCGCGCTCAAGAAGGAGATGGCGGCGAAGGGCCAGAAGCTCCCGACCGTCGCGATCTCCGAGGACGACGTGCAGAAGAAGTTCGACGAGGACAAGAAGGTCCTGCCGTCGCTCTCCGGCATGACGCCGGAGGAGTACGACAAGCAGATCAAGGAGCAGTTCGGCTGGGCCAACTACGTCGAGTTCCAGAAGGTGCAGCTCGAGTTCGAGCGCGTCCTCCTCCCTGACCCGAGCCCGGAGTTCGTCGAGGCGCAGAAGGCGAAGCAGGCGCCGCTCGACGAAAAGTGGAAGGCGGACAAGGCGGCGAAGCTCGCGGAGATCACCGCGGCGGCCGCCAAGGAGGGGAAGCCGCCGCCGCGCGAGAACGACCCGGCGGTCGTCGCGCAGCTCCCGCCGCACCCGATCGCCGACGCCGACCTGTCGTGGATCCCCGCGACGACGTGGGAGCTGATGGACCCGCGCTTCGTCAAGTCGATCCAGGACAACTACGCCGCCGGCCACGAGATGCACCCGCTGATCCGCCAGTCGGTCGTGATGACGATGCGCGCCAACCTGCTGAAGGCGAGCAGCGTGAAGCCGGCGCCCGACGACGACATGGAGAACTTCCTCTTCGTGGGCGAGGAGCCGGTGAAGCTGAAGGAGATCCT
>DASRRB010000241.1:0-18341 GCA_035695985.1 Planctomycetota bacterium
CGGTCCTTCTCCGCGAGCCGGGCGAACCGGAAGGCGCCCCACAGCGCGGCGCCGATGGCCCCGGCGAGGGGCGAGTCGCGGTGCGCGCGAATCTCGACCGGGGCCTTCTGCGCCGCGGCCGCGGCCCGCAGCGCCCCGACCAGGCCGGTGTCGTTCGCCAGGCCGCCGGTGACGAGGACCACCCCCCTCGCCCGGGAGGACGTCAGCAGCCGGAGGATCCGTCCGGCCATCGATTCGTGGATGCCGCGCAGGATGTTGCGCACCGCGATGCCGCGCGACACCATGTTGATGACGTCGGTCTCGGCGAGCACGGCGCAGATCGACGAGCACGTCTCGGGACGGTCCCCCTCGAGCGACAGCGGCCCGATCTCGGCGAGGGTCACCCCCAGGTAGCGCGCGATGTTCTCGAGGAACTGCCCCGAGCCCGAGGCGCACTGGCTCGTCATGGCGTGCGCGAGCACCTTCGAGCGCCCGTCCATCAGCAGCGCGCGCGCGTGCAGGCCGCCGACGTCGAGCACCGCTCTGGCCTCCGCGTCGAGGAAGAGGGCGCCGCGCGCGTGCGCGGTCATCCCGTAGAAGTGGCCGGTGCGGAACTCGATGCGCTCGCCCTCGCCGGTGGTGGCGACGTACTCGAGCTCGTCGGGCCGGACGCCCGCCTGCGCGAGGAGCTCCTGGTGCTCGCGGCGCGCGATCTCGATCGGGTCGCGGCGGCGCAGCCGCTCGAGGCGCTGGCCGAGCAGCAGGACGCGCTCCGAGGCGCCGTCGGGCTCGGTGCGCGCGAGCACCAGCTTCACGGCGCTCGAGCCGATGTCGATGCCGGTGGTCAGCATGGCGCCGCTCCCGTCACGCGGCGCTGCGCAGCGCGAAGAGCGCCGCGCCGTACGCGCCGGTGTAGATCGAGTCGGGCGAGATGTTGAGGGTGAGCTCGCCGTAGTTCTCCCGCACGAGCTGGCGCAGCGCCGCGACCGCCGCGCTGTTGCGGGCGACGCCGCCGGTGAAGGTGAACTGGTCCTTCACGCCGCCCGAGCGCGCGAGCAGCGACATCGCGCGCAGCACGATCGCGCGATGGAGCCCCGCGACCACGTCCTCGCGCCTCTGCCCGAGCGAGAGGCGGTCGCGCAGCTCGGCGCCCGCGAAGACCGTGCAGGTCGAGTTGATCTTGACGGTGCGCGTCGCGCGCGACGCCAGCGGCCCGAGCTCCTGGACCGCGAGGTTCATCTCGTCGGCGATGTACCCGAGGTAGCGGCCGCAGCCGGCGGCGCAGCGGTCGTTCATCTGGAAGCTGGTGACGATGCCGTTCGGGTCGACCTGGATCGCCTTGGTGTCCTGGCCGCCGATGTCGAGCACGGTGCGCGTGCCGGCGAAGAAGTGGTGGGCGCCGAGCCCGTGACAGAGGATCTCGCTGCGGATCTGGTCCTTGCGGAAGGGCAGCTTGCTGCGGCCGTAGCCGGTGCCGACCACCTTCCAGTCCTCGATCGTCGTGTCGGCGGCGAATGCGGCGGCGTCGAGGAGTCCTTGCGGGTCGCCGGCGCCCGCGCTGCGCTTCTCGCGCAGGAACCGTTCGACGGCCGGTCGCACGAATCGCGCGAAGGAGAGGTCGAGCGTCCGGTTCTCGACCTTCACGATCGCCTTGTCGAAGCAGCTCATGAGGACGTCGAAGCCGACGCCCTCGTTCCACTGCGGATCCTCGGCGAGCCGGCGCCAGCGCGCGCCGACGAGGTCGCGGAAGAACTCGGAGCTGCGCGTCATCCCCGCGGTGAAGAGCGTCGGCGCCTCCTCGAGGCAGGCGTCGAGGATCGCGCGCGCCCGCTCGACGAGCCGGCTCCCGCAGCGGTGCCAGCGCGTGTCCGCGGCCGCCGTCTCCATCTCGTCGCGGAGCGCGTTCAGCTGGCCGAGGTGCTGCTCGAGCCGGAAGCAGCGCTCGATCTCGGCCATGACCTCGGGAATCGGGGCGTCCTTCGCGCGACGCTCCTCGAGCCGTTCGCGGAAGAGCGCGAAGCGGGTGGCGACCAGCGCCTCGCTCTTCGCGATCGCGCAGGCGACGTCGTAGTTGCTGCGCGTGTTGGTGAGTCCGCGGCCGAGCGTGCGGCCGTCCTCGCCGAGGACCACCGCCTTCGTCGTGGTCGAGCCGAGGTCGATGCCGATCACGGTGCGCATGACGCGGGCTCCGCCTTGCGCTGCTGCTCGATCATCTGGAGGTCGGACTCGAGGCGGTTCTTCACGTTCGAGGCCGAGAAGTAGCGCGGGTCGACCAGGTCGGACTCGATGAACGCGCCGGGCTTGCCGCACTTCGATTCGACGTCGCGCAGGATCGTGAGCTGGCCCGCGCTGAAGCTGTCGCAGCTCTTGACCGAGTGGATGAGGAAGCCGTCGGCCGAATAGTCCCGGATGTATTTCACGATCTTGGCGGCGCGCGTCGGGAGGTTCAGGTTCGTGTAGCAGCCGAGGCAGTACTCGGCGAGGCTCTCGAGCGGGCGCGCGGGATCGTGGCGGAAGCCGTCCTCGTAGACGCCGCCCACCTTGGTGTAGGTGCTGTTGACGACGACGGCGCCCTCGTCGCTGAACATGCGCCAGAACTCGCGGAACGAGGTCCAGTTCGGCGGGCCCTCGACCACCAGGCGGTAGCGCTCGCGCTCGATCGGTCCTTCGGGCGTGACCGGTCCGAGGCCCAGGCGCATGCGCTCCTCGATCTCGCCGCGCAAGAGCTGGTAGTACTCGATCGCGTCCTGCGTGCCGCGGAACGCGCTGAAGATCGGGCCGATGTAGTAGACGCCGCCGAAGTAGGCGTCGATCGGCGAGGGGCGGTGCTTCGCCGACTCGAAGACGGCGACGAGGTCCTCTTCGGCCTTGGCCGACCGCGCGAGGTGCTCCTTGAGCTTGTCCTCGTCGTACTTCCGGCCCGACGTCTTCTCGAGCGCCGGGATCACGACCCGCTTCAGCTGCTTCACGACGTAGTCGCGCATCTCGCGCGTCGCGACGCCGTCGCCCTGGTAGGGGACGTGGAGCATCACGGTCGGCGCGCCGTACTCCTGGCGCAGCAGCTCGAACCACTTCATGAAGGTGAAGCAGCCGGTGTAGGAGAGCAGCAGCAGATCCGGGGTGGGGAGGCGCTCGCCGGTCGGGCCGACGTTGCCCGACTTCATCATCCCGTAGTCGCACTTCACGTAGGTGCAGACGTCCTCCGACTGGCCGAGCTTCTCGGCCTTCGCGATGTACTCGGCCGACTTGCCGCGCATCGCCGACTGCAGCGCGTTGATCTCGGGCAGCACCGGCAGGACGTCGAACGACAGCAGCAGTTCCGTGAGGTTGCCCGGCACGAACGTGTAGGCCGACTTGGCTCCGGTCTCCGGCGCCGTCGCGAGCTTGTGGTAGTGGGCGCCGATCATCTCCTTCTGCCGGAGCATGCTCGGCTCTTTTTGAGGGTCGCTCGTCCCTCGCGACGGGGGAGGGCCGCTCATGCCTCGCTCCATAGTTTGATCGCGTCGGCGAAGGTGCCGGCCTGCTCGCGGATGCCCTGGAATTGGCCGCTGTTCTCGGAGTACTTGAAGTTGGTGTGGGGGACGTGGGCGCGGTCGAGCGCGCGCTGCAGCATCGGCTGGTCGAGCAGTGCGGGGTCGCAGAAGCTCGGCGACGCGAAGAGGACGCCCTCGGCGCCGCAGCGCTGCACCGTCTCGACCAGCTCGTCGCCCTTGCCGCCGCGCGCGGTCCAGACCGAGGCGTGCGCCATCGACTTCTCGAGGAAGGCGCGCGCGATTCCGTCGAGCGGATCCTCGCCCGCCGCGAGCGGGCCGATCGTGCCTTTGATGAAGCGGGCGCCCAGCACGAAGTCGTCGTGCACGACGTAGCAGCCCGCCTGCTCGAGCGTCTTGATCAGGTCGAGCGGCGGCTGCTCGCAGAAGGCGCCCACGACCGCGACGCGCGCGTTGTCGCGCGGCGGCCGCGGCTCGGCTTCGGCGGCCGCGAGATAGGCGCGCAAGAGCTCGCTGTGCTCGTCGGGCGGCAGGACGGCGCCGGCGCGCACGAGCACGTAGACCTCGGAGGTGGGGGCGTTCCACGGCTGCGCACGGCGCAGCGCGAAGAGGGCGTCGTGCAGTTTGCGGTTCTCGTCGTAGAGCGCGACCGCGCGCCGCAGGTCGTCGTCGGACGGCGGCCGTGCGCCGAGCTTGATCAGGTCGTCGCGCAGGCGGCGCAGCTCGCCGGCGAAGAAGGCGCCGCCGAGCTCGGGATCGAAGTTCTGCGGCAGGTCGAGGTAGCGCGCGAACTTCTTCGGGAAGAGCATCCGCCACATGCCCGAGAGGTTGCGGATCACGTCGCAGATGCTCGGGAAGACCATGCCGTCGAGCGCGTCGAGGCGGCCGGAGAGGCCGAGCTCGACCACGCTGCGCGGCAGGTGGCAGACGTAGGACTGGAAGCAGGCGTCGCCCTTGATGATCTCGAGGCGGTCGCCGCCGCCCAGGATCGCGACCGGCAGCGCGCCGCACGCCCAGAACAGCTCGCGCGGCGCCCAGACCGGCAGGTAGCCGATCGCGAGCCGGCGCGGCGCGGCCGCCTTCCACGCGCGCACGTGCGCGAGGTCGAGGTCGTAGGCGAGCTCCTCGGCGCGCGCGACCAGCGGCTCGATCGCGCTCATCGCCTCGCCTCCGCGGCGCGCGCGACCGGCGGCCGCTTCTCCAGGAACGCCGTGATCCCCTCGACGGCGTCGGGCGTGGCCATCAGCCCGTCGAGGTAGAGCCGCTCGAGCTCGTCGAGGCGGGCGCGCACGAGCGCCGCGCTCGCCGTCCACGCCGCGCGCGCCGCGAACCGCAGCGACGAAGCCGAGAGCGGCAGCAGGTGCGCCCGCACCCACGCGCGCGCGGCCTCGAGCGGATCGTCGGCGACGGCGTCGACCAGCCCGAGCGCGAGCGCCTCCTCGGCCGCGACGCTGCGGCCGGTGAGCAGCAGGTCGTCGGAGGCCGACTGGCCGATGCGCTGCGGCAGGAGCAGCGACGCGACCGGTGCGAAGACGGCGAGCTTGATCTCCGGCTGGCCGAGCTTCGCGCCGCGCGCCGCGAAGATCTTCTGGCAGGCGAGCGCGAGCTCGAGCCCGCCGCCGAGGCACTGTCCGCGCACCACCGCGACGCGCGGGAGCGGCCGCTCGAGCAGCTCGCGGAAGAAGGCGTGGAACTCCCGCAGGAAGTCGCGGACCTTCGCGGGGCGGTGCTCCTCGACGCTCGCGCCGAAGGAGAAGTGGTCGCCGGCGCCCTCGAGCAGGACCGCCTTCGCGTCCGACGCCTCGGCCTCGCGCAGCGCGCGCGCGAGCTCGCGCAGGAGCGGCCGGTCGATCACGTTGCCCTTCCCGCCGTCGAAGACGACGCGCGCGAGCGCGCCGCCCTCCTCGAACGCGAGGCGGACGCCGGGCGTCATGGGGAGCGCGTTCATCGCGGCGTCCCGTTCGGCGCGTCGGCCGGCGCGCAGGCCTTGGCGCGCGCCGAGGCGGGCTGGATGCGGCGCGCGAGATCGCCGGTCCATCGCTCGCCGCGCGCGATGGCGCGGCGCAGCTCGGCGAAGTCGACCTCGCGGTCGCCCTTCGCTCCGTCCTGGAAGGCGCGGAAGCCCGCCTTCGCCTCGGTCACCATGTTGAGGCCGAGCCAGGCGCGGTTGCTCTCGCGGTTCTTGTCCCAGTGGGCGAGCTTGTGCTTGCGCACCGATTCGACCGTCTTGGTGGTGCAGCCCGGCATCGTGTGCAGGAGCTTCGTGATCAGCCGGTCGACCGCCTCGTCGAGCAGCGAGAGGTCGATGGTGCCGCTCTTCAGCAGCTTCTCGCCCTCGACGCGCTCGGTGCCCGCCTTCGGCTCGCCGTGGACGAGGCGGCCGTATTCGTCGAGCCAGCGCTGCGTGTGCACCAGCGGATTGGCGATGAAGCCGCCTTCGACGCGCAGGACCGGGACGATCTCGTGGACGAGGCCGAGGCGGTGCGCCTTGTGGGCCGACCACGTCTCGCACAGCGTGCAGCTCGCCATCGCGTGCTCGACGCCGGTGAAGAGCGGCAGGAAGTCGGTCGCGCCGCCGTCGGGCGCGGAGCCGTGGCGCGGGCCGGCCTGGCCGAAGACGGCGAGGTCGGAGGCGAGGGTGTAGTCGCACGCCATCCCGATCTCCTGCCCGCCCGCGACGCGCAGCCCGTTGGCGCGGCAGATCACCGGCTTGTCGCATGCGAGGATCGCGCTCACCATGTCGTTGAAGAGCCGCATGTACTGGCGGTACTCCTCGGGACGGCCGGCGTAGTAGTCGGCGTACTCCTCGGTGTTGCCGCCGCTGCAGAACGCGCGCGTGCCGGCGCCGGTGAAGACGACCGCCACCGCCGCGCGGTCGTTCGACGCGGCGCGGAAGGCGAGGATCACCGACTTCACCATCTCGGTGGTGTAGGAGTTGAGCTGCTTCTCGTTGTCGAGGACGATCCAGGTCGCGTGCAGCCCCTCGACGACGCGGCCGGAGGAGTCGTGCACCGGCCGCTTCTCGATGTGCACGTCGTGGAGGGACGCGGGGTCGAGCCCCGCCACGAGGTCGTGGTCCTTGAGCGCCGTCGTCGCGCTCGCGCAGCAGCAGGCCGATCCGGGCTTCGAGTGCGTCACGGTCATCTCCTCACGCGGATCAAAAATCGGGTTCGAGCACGACGCGCTGCTTCACGTGTTTCGCGCGCACGGCCGCGAGCGTGTCCTGGATCTGCGACATCGGTCGGCGCTGCACGAACGGCCGCACCGCGACCTTCCCGCGCAGCACGAGCTCGAGCGCCTCGGGGTAGAGCTCCGGCGCGCAGCCCCAATTGCCCTGCGCGGTGGCGTCGAACGCCATCAGGTTCGAGAGGCGGACGTTCACGCTCTTGGGCGTGAAGCCGACCACGCCGAGCCACGCGCCCGGCCCGAGCAGCGCGAAGGCGAGCTCCTGGCCGGCCGCGGAGCCCGAGGTCTCGAAGAGCTTCCAGCAGACGGGCGGGAGGCCGCGCTCCTTGGCGAGCGCGCGCAGCGTCGCCTTCACGCCGGCCGCGTCGGACTTCGAGGCGTCGATCGTGAGCGCCGCGCCGTGGTCCGCGAGCGGCACGAGCCGCTCGGGGTCGACGTCGATCGCGACCACGGTGGCGCCGAGCGCCGCGGCGATCTGCACGCCGAAGCCGCCGACGCCGCCGGCGCCGACGAAGACTGCGAGCTCGCCGCGCCGCAGCCCGGAGCGGCGGATCGCCTGGAACGGCGTCGTGATCGCGTCGGCGAGCACCGCGAGCTCGACGAGGTCGACCGGTGCGCCGCGCAGGTCGTCCGGCACCGGGCAGAGGCCGCGCGCCGGGACGCGCACGTGGCTCGCGAAGCCGCCGTGGACGTCGTTGCCGGGGAAGATCTGCTTCTTGCAGATCGAGCCGCGGCCGGCGCGGCAGAGGTCGCATTCGCCGCACGGCAGGACCGCCGGCACGACCACGGCGCGGCCGCGCCACTCGCCGGCGCCCGCGCCGCAGTCGACCACGCGGCCGCTGATCTCGTGGCCGAGCGTGAGCGGCAGCTTGCCGCGCGTCGGGACGCCCTCGTCGAGGTAGCCGAGGTCGGTGTGGCAGATGCCGCAGCCGGCGACCTCCACCACGACCTCGCCCGCTCCGATCGACGGCTCCTCGCGCACCGCGCGCTCGAGCGGCCGTCCCTGCGCCGTCATCTGCCAGCAGTCGACTCGCATCGTTCACTCCCCGACGCGCCCGACGCGCCGGCACTCCGGTCGCGCTCGCGCCGCGTTTCGCAAACGGCGGCGCGACTCCGCGCCAGCCGGTCCGGCGGCGGGGAGAAGGGCACTATGCTGCTCATCCGGACCGGACGACGCCCTCCGTCGTCGTGGAAGCGACGGGGGGAGTTGCCCACCCGAGGCGAAAAAAACCCACGGGACGGGTCATTCGACGGTGGGCAGTATGGTGCTCAAGCTGGGCCGAGTCGCCGGTGGAAACGGCGGTCGAGCCATGGAGTCACGACGGCCGTCGCGGCGTAGAAGAGGAACCAGACGTTCGCGATTCGCTGCTGCAGGATCGTTCCGCTCCAACCGTTCCCGTCGGCAGATCCCGTCGTCGTTTAGTGCAGCCTCATCCACAGGTCCTGATCTTCCTGCGTCCACAGCAGGAACATCGACAGCAACGTGATCCCGAACGCGGCTGCACCGATCCAATGACACAGGAACTCGCGTCGGTCCCTTCTTCGCGAATCGCTCAATGCAGGATCCAATCGATCACGCAGAGCAGGCAGGCGACGACTCCGACGATCCACCACCACGGTCGCCAACCGGATTCGTCTTCCAGCCTGACGAAGTTCCCGCAGTGTTCGCACGAGACGGACTCTTCCCAGGTCGTCTTCCGGCAGTGCTTGCACTGCACCAGGACGACTCCGTCGTCCGCGTTTCCGTCCGCGACATCGTGATCCGAGTCGATGCCGACGTGTTCCTCGTCGTCGCCGTCGTCCTTGACCAGTCTCATCGCGCGTCCCGGTCCTTCACGAGGACGGGGAGGCTACTCCGCAGACACCCGATCGACGGGGGATAGACTCCGGACTCCCCGCCATGAAGGAACTCCCCGACGAACTCCGTCGCCAGCTCGCCCGCGCGATCACGCGGCGGCGGTTCCTGCGCCAGGGGGGCGTGTCGCTGGGGGCGCTCGCGCTGGGCGAGCTGCTCGGGAACGGCCGAAGCGCGCGCGCCGCGACGCGGCCGCAGGAGATCTCGCTCGACCACCCGCTCGCGGTCAAGCCGCCGATGTTCGCGCCGAAGGCGAAGGCGGTGATCTACCTCGACATGGCGGGGGCGCCGCCGCAACACGACCTCTTCGACTGGAAGCCGAAGCTGGTCGAGATGAACCTGAAGCCGTGCCCCGACGAGATCCTGAAAGGACAGCAGTTCGCGTTCATCAAGGGCCGGCCGCTGATCCTCGGGTCGCCCTACCAGTTCGCGCAGCACGGGCAGTCGGGCGCGTGGGTGAGCGAGCTGTTGCCCGACATCGCGACCGTCGTCGACGACCTCTGCATCGTGAAGTCGATGCGCACCAGCGAGTTCAACCACGCGCCGGCCGACCTCTTCATGCACACGGGCGACCGCAACCCGGGCGCGGCGGCGCTCGGCGCGTGGGCGACCTACGGGCTCGGGAGCGAGAACCAGGACCTCCCCGGCTTCGTCGTGCTCGTGTCGGGCGGCGCCGATCCGACCGCGGGCAAGAGCGTCTGGTCGAGCGGCTTCCTGCCCTCCGTGTACCAGGGCGTGCAGTGCCGCAGCGGCAAGGACCCGGTCTTCTACGTGAGCGACCCGCCCGGCATGACGCGCGCGACGCGGCGCGCGACGCTGGACGCCCTGAAAGAGCTGAACGAGCTCGAGCACGCCGAGGCGGGCGATCCCGAGACGCTGACGCGCATCGCGCAGTACGAGCTCGCGTTCCGCATGCAGGTCTCGGTGCCCGAGGTGATGGACCTTTCGAAGGAGACGCAGGAGACGCTCGAGCTCTACGGCGCGACGCCCGGCGCGGCGAGCTTCGCCAACCACTGCCTCCTCGCGCGCCGCATGGTCGAGAGCGGCGTGCGCTTCGTCCAGCTCTTCGACTGGGGCTGGGACGTGCACGGCACCGGCGCGGGTGACGACATCGTCACGCAGCTGCCGAAGAAGTGCCGGGAGACCGACCGGCCGGTGGCGGCGCTGATCCAGGACCTGAAGCGCCGCGGCCTGCTCGACACGACGCTCGTGATCTGGGGCGGCGAGTTCGGCCGCACCGCCATGAACGAGGCGCGCGACGGCAGCAAGTTCCTCGGCCGCGACCACCACCCGCACTGCTTCACGATGTTCTTCGCGGGCGGCGGCGTGAAGGCCGGCGTCACGATCGGCGCCACCGACGACTTCGGGTACCACGTCACCGACACGCCGGTCGACGTGCACGATCTCCAGGCGACGCTGCTCCACCTCCTCGGCTTCGACGCGCACCGCTTCTCGTACCCCTACAAGGGCCTGAACCAGCGGCTGATCGGCCCGGCCGACGACCCGAAGGTGCGACCGGAACTGCTCGCGTGATCGAGGGAGAGGGGACTCCGCCGCCACCATCGCCACTGCCGCCGCGCCGCACGGTCGGGTTCGGGGAGGCGTTCCGGTTCTGGCTGAAGCTCGGGTTCATCAACTTCGGCGGGCCGACCGGCCAGATCGCGATCATGCACGAGGAGCTGGTCGAGAAGCGCGGCTGGATCAGCGAGTCGCGGTTCCTGCACGCGCTCAACTACTGCATGCTGCTGCCGGGACCGGAGGCGCAGCAGCTCGCGATCTACGTCGGCTGGCTGCTCCATCGCACGCTCGGCGGGCTGGTCGCGGGGATCTTCTTCGTCCTGCCGGGCGCGCTGCTGATGGGCGTGCTGTCGTGGCTCGCGGCGACCCGCGGCCACGTCGAGTGGGTCGCGGCGATCTTCTACGGGCTGCGCGCGGCGGTGATCGCGATCGTCGCGGTCGCCGTGATCCGGATCGGCAGCAAGGCGCTGAAGAACGGCGTCATGGTCGCCATCGCGGCGCTCGCGTTCGTGGCGATCTTCGCGTTCCACGTCCCGTTCCCGTGGATCGTGCTCTCGGCGGGCGTCCTCGGTCTGGTCGGCGCGCGCGTGCGGCCCGACGTCTTCGTGCTGGCGTCGGGCCACGGCGCGGCGAAGGCGGCGCCGGCCGCCGGCGCGCCGGAGGTCGTGCTGCACGACGACGAGCCGCCGCCCGACCACGCGCGACCGTCGCTCGCGCGGTCGTTGCGCGCTCTTCTCGTCGGCACGTTCGTCTGGATCGCGCCGCTCGCGCTGGTCGCGTGGTGGCGGGGGCGCGACGACGTGCTCACGCAGCAGGGCGTCTTCTTCAGCAAGGCGGCGATGGTGACCTTCGGCGGCGCCTACGCGGTGCTCGCCTACGTGCAGCAGGCGGCGGTCGAGCGTTTCCACTGGCTCGTGCCGGGCGAGATGCTCGACGGGCTCGGGCTCGCCGAGTCGACGCCGGGGCCGCTGATCCTCGTCACCCAGTACGTCGGCTACGTCGGCGCGTACCGGCTGCACGGCGACCTCGCTCCCGCGCTCGCCGGCGCGCTCGGCGCGGCCGTCACGCTCTGGGCCACCTTCGCGCCGTGCTTTCTCTGGATCTTCCTCGGCGCACCGTTCATCGAGTCGACGCGCCGCATGAAGGCGTTCGCCGCGGCGCTCGCGACGATCACCGCGTCGGTCGTCGGCGTGGTCCTGAACCTCGCCGTCTGGCTCGCGCTCCACACGCTCTTCGCCACCGTCGACGACCGGGCCTTCGGCCCCGTGCGCGTGCCGGTGCCGGCGCTCGCGAGCGTCGACCTCTTCGCCGCCGCGCTCGCGCTCGTCGCGTTCGTCGCGATGAAGCGATGGAAGGTCGGGATCATTCCCGTGGTCCTCGCGAGCGCCGCGATCGGGCTGGCGTGGAAGCTCGGAGTGCGCGCGAGCGGCTGAGCGCAAGGCGCGACGCCCGCTGCGGGCGGCGCACGCGGTCGTTCATCCGCCGTTCAGGCGCGCTGCCTAACACGTCCGCGGAAACCGGGACCCACACCCGCGGATCGCGCGCCGCCACGCGCGCCGCGCAACGGAGGAACGTCATGCACTGGACCCTCGCGAAACTCCTGGCCGTCGGCGCGACGACGCTCGCGCTGCCGGTGGCGACGCATGTCGCCTTCCCCTCGTTCGCCTCCGACAGCGACTGCGAGTCGGTCGCGCGCGCGCAGCGCAACGCCGCCGAGGCGCAGGCCGAGGCCGACCTCTGGCTCGCCGCCGCGAATGCGAAGAACGCCCCCGACGGCGAGGCGGCGGCGCGCGAGGCGGCGGCGCGCGCCGCGTTCGACGAGGCGAAGGACCTCGCGCGCGCGCAGTTCCAGGCGCGCGACCAGGTGTGCGAGCTGCTCGGCGGCGGCAAGTACGACCCGGCGCTCTCGCCCGGCGAGTTCTCGACGACGATCGACAACCCCTACTTCCCGCACGTGCCCGGACAGACGATGGTCTACGAGGGGAACAGCGCCGACGGCTTCGTCCACAACGAGGTCACGACCACCTTCGACGTCGTGACGATCGCGGGCTTCGGCGTGCGCGCGATCGAAGACGTCGTGTTGATCGACGGCGTGCAGGCCGAGCACGCCACCGACTACTTCGCGCAGCGCGCGAACGGCGACGTCTGGTACTTCGGCGAGGTCTCGCGCGAGTTCGAGGACGGCTTCCTCGACAGCCTCGAAGGCTCGTGGCGCACCGGCAAGGACGAGGCGAAGCCCGGCATCGTGATGCTGCAGGACAACCACGTCGGCGACGTCTACCGCCAGGAGTACCTGATCGACGTCGCCGAGGACGTCGCGCTGGTGCTCGCGACCGACGCGACGGTGCAGGTGCCGTTCGGCACGTTCGCGCACTGCGTGAAGACGATCGAGTTCGCGGCGCTCGAGCCCGACGCGTTCGAGTGGAAGTTCTATGCGCCGAACGTCGGCCTCGTGCTGATCGTCGACCTCGGGACGGGCGACCGGCTCGAGCTGGTCGACGTCCACGAGTAATCCGGCGCGGGTCGCGAGCGGACCGCGCCGCGGCGGCGGAGGAGACCCGCCGCCGCGCGCGCTCCCCCTCGCGCATTCGGGCGGCGCGGCCTAGTTTCGCGCCGTCCGGGGTGGCCCGAAGCGAGGGTCCACGACATGTCCCGCCTGCTGCTGGTCGAGGACGAGGAGCGGCTCGCACGGTCGCTCGAGGTCGGGCTGCGCGACGAGGGCTACGTGATCGATCGCGCCGCCGACGGCGAGGAGGCGCTCTGGCTCGCGGCCGCGCGCCACCACGACGGCGTGATCCTCGACCTGCGCCTGCCCAAGGTCGGCGGCCTCGAAGTCTGCCGGCGCCTGCGCGACCGCGGCGATCGCACGCCGATCCTCGTGCTCACCGCGTGCGACGCGACCGGCGACGTGGTCGCCGGCCTCGACCGCGGCGCCGACGACTACCTGAAGAAGCCGTTCGAGTTCGCGGAGCTGCTCGCGCGGCTGCGCGCGCTCGTGCGGCGCGGGTCGGCCGGGACGGCCGTGCGGCTGCGCCTCGCCGACCTCGAGGTCGACGTCGCGGCGCGCCGCGTCTGGCGCGGCGGGCGGGAGATCGACCTCACCTCGCTCGAATTCCGGCTGCTCGAATTCCTGGTGCTCCACGCCGGCGCCGTGCAGAGCCGCGCCCGCCTCTCCGCCGCGCTGTGGGACGACGAGCTCGGCCCCGACTCCAACGTCCTCGAGGTGCTCGTCTCGAATCTCCGCCGCAAGATCGACCGCGGCGCGTCGCTCCGCCTGCTCCGGACGAAACGGGGGGCCGGATATTTCCTGACGGCCGCCGCGTCATGAAGCGCCTCTCCCTGCGCGCGAGCCTGACGGCGTGGTTCCTCGGGCTCACGATGCTCCTGCTCGGCGGCTTCTCGGCCACGCTCTACGCGGCGCTCGCGCGCGCGCTGCACGGCGGCGTCGACGCCGAGCTGCTCGCGCGCGCCGAGGCGATGCTCGGCATCTGCGAGTGGGACGAGGAGATCGACGACGTCGAGTTCAAGCTCTCCGCGCCGCTCGCCGCCGAGCTCGAGCACGGCCACGAAGGGCGCGGGCTCGCGGTCTGGACGTGGCCGGCGCGCCGCCTGCTGCACCATTCCGGCGAACCGCTCGGCGAGGAGCCGCCCCGGCTCGCGCTCGCGGACGGCGCGACGCGCGCCGTCGCCTGGGAGGAGCCCGCGGGCGAGCCGCCGCGCCGCGTCTGCACGATGCTCGCGCGCGCGCCGGCCGTCCCGGCCCACGACGACGACCCCGACCACCCCGCCTTCGACGTCGTGCTGCGCACGAGCGAGAGCCTCGCGCCGGTCGACGCGCAGCTCGCGCGCGTGCGCTGGCAGATGGTCGCGCTGGCCGGCGTCGCGTCGCTCGTCATGCTGGCGTTCGGCGCGTTCCTCTCGCGCCGCTTCGCGCGGCCGCTGCGTGAGCTCGGCGCGGCGGCGGCGGCGGTCCGGCCGGGCGAGCGACCGGCGATGCCGCGGCGCGGCACGGGCGACGAGCTCGACGTGCTCGCCGACCAGCTCGATCGCGCGTTCACGTCGCTCGCCGAGTCGCTCGACCGACAGGCGCGCTTCACCGCGAACGCCGCGCACGAGCTGCGCAATCCCCTCGCGGTGGTGCGCAACGCCGCGGAGGTCGCGCTGCGCCACGAGCGGACGGGCGAGGAGTACCGCCGCTTCCTCGACGACGTGCGCGCGACCGCGCTGCGCATGGGGCGCATCGTCGAGGCGCTGCTGCAGCTCGCGCGGCTCGACGGCGACGGCGCGCGGGCGCGCTTCGAGGTGGTCGACCTGACCGCGGTCGCGCGCGCCGCGGTCGCGGCGGCGGCGCCCGGCGCGCTCGTCCGCAACGGCACCGACACGTCGGTGCGCGGCCAGGCGGGCCTCCTGCGAGTGCTCGTCGACAACCTCCTCTCGAACGCGCGCGAGCATTCCGGCGGCGGCCCCTCCGACATCGAGGTCGACGTCACCGCCGCCGACGGCGGGCGCGTCGCGCTGAGCGTCCGCGACCGCGGGCCCGGCGTCCCCGACGCCGAGAAGCCGCGCCTCTTCGAGCGCTTCTTCCGCGGGAGCGCCGCGCACGACCCCAACGGCGCCGGCCTCGGCCTCTCGATCGTCGCCGACGTCGCCCGCCTCCACGGCACCACCTGCCGCATCGAGGACGCCCATCCGGGGACGCGCGTGGTGGTCGAGTTCGAGGCGGCGGCGGGGGCGACGGCAGGAGCGGGGGCGGGCCAGCGTTCTTGACCGACAGTACGGTCGGATCGCGACGCCGCGCCGCGTCACACCTCGACCGGCCTCCACGCCACGACGTCGAGCTGCTCGACCGCGTGCGCCAGCGGCTTCACGTCCGGCGTCGCGAGCCCGTGCGCCGCGAGCATCGTGTTCGTCTCGACCTCGACCTCTGCGACCTGCAGCGGCCAGTCGGGGTGGTCGACGTCGCCGCGGACGACCTGGCCGTCCTTCCTTCGAGCGTAGAGGCAGAAGCGGGCGGTCAGGAAGTGCTCGAGGGTGCCGGCGCGCGCGAGCTGCACCGGACCGGTCGCGCGCCAGCGCGCGCGGAGCTCCGCGGGCGGCGCGCCGGCGTGGGTGCGCGACGTCGCGTACTCGACCGTGCCGCCGTCGCGGCCCGCGTGCGCGACGCAGCGCATGCGCGCGTCGAAGTAGGGGAGGTGGAAGCGGGCGCGCGCGACGCGGACGGCGAGGCGGCTCGCGGCGTCGAGGCTGAAGAACCAGACGCCCGGCTTGCCGCCGTGCGTCACGTAGGTGCGGACGTTCGCCTCGGGGAAGGCGGAGAAGCCGGGCGCGCCGGGCAGTCCGCGCAGGCGGACGTTGCTCATGCGGAACGGCACGACGCCGATCCACGCGCTTCCGGAGTGGGCGTCGAGCGCGAGCTCGCGCGGGATCTTCGGACGCAGGAGCGCCGCGTCGATCGGCCAGTGCAGGAAGAGCAGGTCGCTCCAGCGCATCGCGAGGTCCCATGGACGCGCCGGCGGCGGCCACGGGCGATCGGGGTCGAACGGCGATGTCATGGGCTTCGCGCCGGACGCGGGACCTTTCGCTGCTCGGGGCGGCGATGATACGGGCACGCGGCGGCCGGAGCGTCCGCGGCGAATATCATCCCGCCCCCGGCCTGCATCCCTGGAGCCTCGGTTGGATCGTCGCGCACTCCTGGCGTGGTTCGCGCTGCCGGTCGGTCTCGTCGCGTGGCCCCTCCTGGCGCAGGACCAGGACAAGCCGGAGAAGGGCGAGAAGTCGATCGCCGAGGACGACGCGACGACGCCCGAGTTCGCCGGGCTCGTGAACGAGATCCTGAAGGACGACGTCCGTCCGACCGGCTTCTTCGAGACGCCGAACCGCCTGCAGATGTGGCCGACGCTGGTCGCGCGGCCGGCGGGCGGCGCCTGGCTGGTGAGCACGGCGTGGGAGCCGGGCGCGGGCGACCGCATCGTCGTGCGCGTCCTCGCTCCCGACGGCAACCTCCGCCGGCCGCCGAACGACACGTCGCCCGCGCCGCTCGAGGTCGAGGGGCCCGGCTCGAAGTCCGGGACGCGCGAGATCGTGCGCCCGACCGCGCTCGCCGACGGCGAGGGACGGCTCGTCGTCGCCTGGACCGAGACGACCGACGCGGGGCCGGTCCTGCGCGCGGCCCGGCTCGAGGGCGAGGCCTTCACGCCGCCGGCGACGCTGACCTACCCGGCGCGCTCGGCCCGCAACGTCGAGCTCGCGCTCCACGAGGGCCGCGTCTGGTGCGTCTTCGAGAGCTGGACGCCGCCCGCCGCCGGCTCCGACAAGGGCAATCTCGACGTCGTCCTCGCGCCGCTCGAAGGCGACCAGCTCGGCAAGGAGCTCCTCGTCGGCGACGGCCCCTTCACCGATCTCGATCCCGTCGCGGCGAGCAGCGGCGGCCGCCTCTGGGTCGCGTGGAGCCGCTACGGCGGGCGCGACTACGAAGTCATGCTGCGCTCCTTCGATCCGAAGAGCGGCGCGCTCGACGTTCCCCTGGACGTGAGCGCCGAGGCGGCGAGCGACGACCTCCACCCCTCGCTGGCCGCGCACCCCAACGGCGACCTCTGGCTCGCGTGGGACCGCATCGTCGACCCCGGCCGCGGCAGCTCGGTCCCGACCAAGTTCGTCGACCCCTACGCGACCGAGCCGTGCGGCGTCTTCGTGACGAGCGCGTGCGTGCGCGGCGGGAAAGTGCTCCTGCCGGAGGGGCGGCGCGGCCTGCCGGCCGGCGTCGTGGTCGGCGCGCCGCAGCTTTCGTGGACCGGCGGCGTGCCGAAGATCGCGATCGGCGGCGACGGCGAGACGTGGCTCGCCTACCGGTATCTCAAGTTCGGGATGTCGGGCGACTGCTACGGCTACGCGGTCCTCGCGCAGCGCTGGAACGGCGGCGGCTGGTCGGCGCCGCTCTCCTTCGCGCGCTCGCCCGGCATGCCGGAGGAGCCCGCGCTCCTGGCGACGAAGGAGGGCGCGCTCGTCGCGTGGCAGCGCGACCACCGCCTCGACTCCGGCAAGGGGATGATCCCGCTCGGGCTGCACGCGAAGATGAAGCAGTACGTCGACCAGACGCAGCTCGGCGCGAGCTACTGGTTCGGCGAATCGGCGGTCGCGTCGGTGCTCGTCCCGAAGGAGCGCGCGACCGGCGGCGCCGCTCCCGACGCGAAGCTGGTTGAGCGGCCGGAGCGACTCTCTCCCGCGCACTTCCATCCCGCCGCCGATCCGGTCGCCGACCCCTACGTCACGGGCGCGCGCCACTTCGACGTGAAGAGCGGCGAGACCACGTTCCACGCGTACTGGGGCGACCTCCACCGCCACAGCTGCGTCTCCCGCTGCAGCCGCGGCATGGAGGAGCGGCCGCTGCAGCGCTGGGAGCTCGGCCGCGACGCCCACGCCTACGACTTCATGGCGCTGACCGACCATTCCGGGCAGCTCGACGCGTTCGACACGTGGCTGCAGGACAAGTGGATCCGCCAGCAGCGCACGCCCGACTTCCTGGCGTTGGCGGGTTTCGAGTGGTCGACCACGGCGTACGGCCACCAGAACGTGATCCTGCCCGGCCGGCTCGGCCCGATCGTCGAGCCGACCTGCGACCCGTCCGCGCTCTACGAGAGGATCACGCCGGCCGGCGCGATCGCGATCCCGCACGGCCCCGCCGACCAGGGGCGCGCCGCCGACTTCTCGCGCTGGGACGACGTCCACACCTGCCTGGTCGAGGTCTACCAGGCGATGCGCGGCAGCTACGAGTTCGAGGGCTGCTTCAAGCAGTCGAAGCGCGCGCGCGTGCAGGACTCCTTCGTGCAGGACGCGCTGGCGGAGGGGCGGAAGTTCGGCCTGATCGCGAGCACCGACCACGGCAACGGCTGCGCCTACGCCGTCGTGCTGGCGCAGCGGCTCGACGTCGCCTCGCTCTTCGAGGCGTTCCGCGCGCGGCGCACCTACGCGGCGACCACGAAGGGGATGCTGATCGACTTCCGGATCGACGGCCACATGATGGGCGAGGAGGTCGCGTGCGCCGCGCCGCCGAAGCTCTCGGTCGAGCTGCGCGGCGCGGCAGAGATCGCCGAGCTCGTGATCTTCCGCGACCGCGCGATCTTCGCGTCGCTCGGGCGCAGCGACGCGCGCAAGGGCGTTACGCAGGACCTGAAGCTCACGCTCGACCTCGGGCTCGAGCCGAAGGAGGGCGAGACGTGGCAGCTCGCGCTCGCGGCGCCCGGCTGCGAGCTGCAGCGCGACGGCGGCGTGATCGCACTGCATCGCAGGAACCCCAACCCGCCCTACGCGCGCTG
>DASRRB010000242.1:0-15414 GCA_035695985.1 Planctomycetota bacterium
GCGCCAGGAGGTCCGCACGCTCCACACCGGGTGCGACCTCGTGCCGGTCACGCTCGAGGACGGCGAGCACGACTTGATGCTGAAAGTGATGAACGCGGGCGACGCGTGGGCCGTGCGCGCGCGCGTGCGCGACCTCACGGCGTATCGCGCGGAGAAGCCGAAGTGAGCGGCGCCGCGCTCCTCCTGGCCGCGGCGCTCGCGCAGGCGCCGGCCGCGGCGGCTCCGCCGTCCCCGCCAAAGGTCGACGCGCCTCCCGACGCGAAGTACGCGCTCGCGCTCGAGACGGCGCCCGCGCTACGCGTCGCGGCGACGCTCACGCTCCCGGCGGTCGATGCCGAGTCGTCGGCCTTCTCCGTCGCGCCCGAATGGGGCGGCGTCGAGCACTGCGCCCGGTTCCTGCACGATCTCGCGTTCTTCGTCGACGGTGCACCGGCGGCGGGGGCGGTCGACCATCCGGTCGAGACGGCGTGGGTCGTGTCGCACAAGAAGGGCGCGCAGGTCGAGGCGCGCTGGTGGTTCGAACCGTTGCCGGCGGGGGGCAGCTCGGCGCTCGGCAACGACTACCGGCCGCGCGTCGAGCCGAAGCTCTTCCTGCTGATCGGCGACGTGGGCCTGCTCACGCCCGACGCGCTCGGCGGCCCGCAGCCGCGCCGCATCGCCTTCGCGTGGCGCGGCTTCGAGGAGGCGGGCTTCCACCACGTGACGTCGTTCGGCAGGGAGAGCGCGTTCACCGTCGCGCAGCCGCTCGACGCCTTCAAGCACGCGATCTTCATGGCGGGCGACCTGCGCGCCGCGACGATCAACAAGAACGGGACGAAGCTCCTGGTCGCGATCCACGGCGACGGATTCGCGTTCGAGGATCTGGCGCTCGCCGGACTCGCGGCGCGCATCGTCGCCGCCGAGCGCGACTTCTTCTCCGACTGGAGCGACCCCTTCTTCCTGGTCACGCTCGTGCCCGACGAGCGGACGGACCGCCACAGCCTCGGCGGCACCGCGCTCACGGATTCGTTCGCGCTCTACATGTCGAAGGAGTACACGCTCGCGCCCGGGAGCGACGACGAGGGCCGCGTCGCGCAGCTCCTCGCCCACGAGTACTTCCACCGCTGGAACGGCGGGAAGATCGGGCTCGAGAAGCCGGAGGAGCTCGGGTACTGGTGGAGCGAGGGCTTCACCGACTTCTTCGCGCGCCGCATCCTGCTGCGCTGCGGCCTCCTCGACCCGCCCGCGTACGTGCGCCGCGTGAACGAGTCGCTCGAGAACTACTGGAAGAGTCCGGTCCGACACGAGCCCAACGCCCGCATCGCCGCCGGTTTCTGGAAGCGCCGCGACTTCGCCGACCTGCCCTACCGCCGCGGCGACCTCGTCGCGCTCCTGCTCGACCACGAGATCCGCGCGACGTCGAACGGCGAGCGCTCGCTCGACGACTTCTTCCGCGACACTCTGCAGCGCGTCCGCGACCGCGGCGAGTCGAGCTCGACCGACCACCTCCTCGAGCTCGCCGCCGAGTGGACCTCCGACGGCTTCGCCGAGAGCCTGCGCCACCTGATCGTCGACGGCGCCGACGTCGAACTCGCCGAGGACCTCGGCGCGCCGTTCTGCGAGCTGCAGTGGACGAAGGGGAAGGCGGCGAACGGCGAAGCGACGGAGATCCCGCGGCTCGAGCTGCGGCCCGGCGCGGATCTCGAAGAGGCGAAGAAGAGGCTCTAGTCCCGGCCGCCCGTGCGCGGCGGTCAGCGCCTACTTCTTCTTCGCCTCGCCCCCGCTCTTCAGCAGCTCGTCGGCGCGTTTCCTCCAGCGCTCGTCGAGGACCTTGAAGACGTCGTCGCCGGTGACGCCGAACGCCTTCTCCGCGACGGCGCGCGTCTTCTGCGAGGAGGGGCCCGATTCGGCGATCTGGTCGCAGAGCTGGCGCAGGAAGAGCTGGCCCTTCTTGCCCTCGTCCGTCAGCAGGTATTCGAGGAACGACCAGCTCTTGGCGAGGTCGCCGTCCGACATGCCGGAGAGGGGCTTGCGGACCAGCGCGTCGAGCGCGGGGCCGCGCTCGAGCGCGAGGCGCGTGTAGCTCTCGATCTCGCCCTCGAGCATCGCGCGCTCGGGCGCCGACTTCGTTCCCTTCGGATCGGCGTACTTGGGCTCGGGCGCGAACTCCTTGCACGTCACGCTGTTGCGGCCGAGCCACTCGATCGCGAACTCGTAGCCGAGCCCCTCCGACAGGAATTCCGGCAGCGTCGACTCGGTGCGGTTGGCGTTCCAGTGCAGGTTGGAGAGGACGTGGCCGAGGTCGTGGGCGACGATCGCCTCGACGTCCTTCTGGTCGGCGAGCTTCCAGTATTCGAGGTACTCGGGCGCGATCTTGCGCCGGTAGGAGCCGGCGAGCGCCGCGATGCGCTGCTCCTGGTTGTTGCCCCACGAGATGCCGTACCAGTCGGTGAGCACGTGCTGGTGCGCGTTCTTCTCGTCGGGCCCGAACCAGAACTCGACGATCGGCGCGTCGGGGATCGTGTCCTGGTAGTCGTCGCCGAGGAAGGGGTCGACGCAGTCGAGGCGGAAGCCGTGGACGATCTTCTCGCCGAGCTCCATCAGCTCCTTCACGCGCTCGTCGCTGATCTCGTCGACGTACGTGACGCGCAGGTGGCGGCTCTCCTGCACGTGGATCACCTTGCCGGGCATGAGCGTCTTGCCGAGCTCGACGAGGCGCGCCGGCGTCGGGACCAGCTTGATCGAGGCGACCGCGTCGGCGAGCCGCTTCTCCGTCGCCTCCTTGGCGACCACCTTCTTCTGCTTGTCGATCTCGGCCTGCAGCTTCTTCGCCGCTTCGGGGAAGAGCGTCGCGTCGCACCACGCCTGCAGCTGCTGCAGCTCCGAGACGAAGCGCGCCTGCGCGAAGATCCAGCCGGTCGCGCCCTGCTTCTCCGCGTCGCGGCGCTTCTGCGCGGCGTCGACGGCCGCCTTGCGGATGGCGTACTCGTGGGCGAAGGCGACCAGGCTCTTGTTGCGGGCGAAGAACTGGATGTTCTCGATCTCCTTGCCCTTGAGCGAGACGACGCCGTTCTTCACCTTGTTCGCGACGTGCGCGCCGTCGACGAGGTCGTAGGGGACCGCGCTCGGGTCGGCGCTGTTCACCACCCAGAACTCGTTGTTCCCGTCGTTGCCCTGGTAGTTGATCTTCGTGCCGTCGTAGTTGACGCCCGCCTTCACCTCGCCGACCAGGACGGTCTCCCCGTTGACCGCGATGCAGTTGGCCGTGAAGCGCTTGAGCGTGCGCGCGTCCTTCAGCTTGACCCAGTAGATCTGCGCGTCCGCGTCGGCCGCGAACGCGAAGGCTGCGGCGCCGACGAGGAACGCGGACGCGACGCGCCCGAGGTGCGGGGACATGAGGGGGGCTCCTGCGCCTCCCGCCGGGCAACGGGTCGACGTGAGCTCCCGACTCTACTGCGTGTGCAGCATGACCACGACGTCGCGGGCGAGCTGGTTCTCCGCGACCGTGACGACCGCCGAGACGCCGGGCTTGCGGCCGGCCGCCTTGACCACGACGACGTAGCTGCCGGCGTCGAGGTCGTTCTTGTGGAAGGCGCTCGACGGGCCGGGGCGCGGGCGCGATTCGACGATCAGGACCTGCGACTGCTGCCGGAAGTCCGGTGCGAGCAGCGCCGGGACGAACTCCGACTCGACGCGCGGATCGTCGGGCTTCCAGTCGGCGGGGAGCGCGAAGAGTTCGACGACGTCGGGGTCGATCGCGAGCGGTGCGCCGCGCTCGTCGACGACGCGGCCGTGGATCTCGGCGCGGTGGAGGCCGGCGTCGGACGGGTCGTCGGCGCGCTTGAGCTGCAGCGAAACGTCGCGTGTCCCCGCCTCGACGGGGTCGACCCACGCCGTCGAGAAGTCGCCGCACACGCGCAGCCGGTGGCGGCCGGGCGCGAGCCCGCGCACCACGAAGGAGCCGTCGGGCGCGATCGCGGCGTCGAACGGCTCGCCGGCGACGGCGCCGCTCGCTTCGAGCTCGAGCGCGTCGTACGCGATCGCGTCGAGGCGCGCGCCGCGCAGCGCCGCGGCCCCCTCGTCGCCGGCCGGCGCGACGAGCCGCCCCTCGACCGTGAGCCCCGCCTCGAGCACGACCGTCGCCTCGCTCGCGCCGATCGCGTCGATCGTCCGGTCGACGACAAGATCGCGGCAGCCGGCGGCGCGCGCGTGGATCTCGAAGCGCTTCTCCCCGAGGCGCTGGCCGGCGAGCACGATCGTCCCGCGCTCGTCGGTGAGGCCGCCCGCCTGCCACTCGAAGCGCGGCGTGCTCTCCGTCCGCGCGAGCAGCTTGCGGAACATGCGGACGATCGCGCGCGGGACCGGCCGCCCCTCGGGGCCGACCACGGTGAGCGAGAGCTCGAAGTCGCCAGGGCGGTCGGCGGCGTTGCGCTTCATCTCGACGCGTGCGAGGTCGGTCGTGCCGCCGGGCGTGACGGTCGCGTCGACCTTGCGTCGCAGCATGTCGGCGTGGTCGAGGACGACGACGTAAGGCTGCGGCTCCTGCGTGACCGCGGCGACGCGCAGGTCGAAGCGGCCGTCGGCGCCGCTCTCCGCGACCGCGCGCCACGCGAAGGCCTTCGGCGCGCCTTCACTCGAGCTCGCGTCGACGTGCGCCTTCGCGAGCGGCCGGCCGTCGTCGTCGACCACGACGCCGCGCAGGTGCGCCGTCTCGACCCTGCGGTCGTCCCCATTCACGCCGGGCGGCATGACCATGTCGCTCGAGAGCAGGTCGCCGGCGCGCATGCGGCCGTCGCTGCCGCGCGCGGCGGCGGCCGCGGCTTCCGCGGCCCCCGCGGGATGTCCATCGGCGACGCGCGCCGGCTCGGCGGTCGCGGCCGCGAGCGGCGCAGTGGAAGCGACTTCGCCGCCGCCGTCGCGGCCGGCCCGACCGGAGGATTCGCGCGCCTCCTCCTGGGCAGCAGAGCGGCTGGACCGCACTGCGTGCACGGCGACCGCACCGCCGCCGACCAGAACGACGACCGCGACCGCCGCCGCGAGCCACGCCCCGCTCGCGGCCGTCGCGACGGTCGCCGTCGCGGCCGCCGGCAGCGCGAGCAGTGTCGCGCACAGCCGGCCCGGCACCGCGACGCTCTCCTCGACCGCGAGCAGCGCCTCGAGCTCGAGCAGCGCGTGCGCGTGGCCCGCCTGCGCGAGCGCGACGCGCAACTTCTCGAGCGCCCGCTTCACGCGCTCGAACACGGTCGGCTCGCTCGTGCCGGCGAGCTCCGCCATCGCCGCGAAGGTGAGCCCTTCCTGGAAGCGCAGCACGGTCGCGACGCGCAGGTCGTCGGGCAGGTGCGCGACGCTCGATCGCAGTTTCGCCAGCAGCTCGGCGCGCGCGGGATCGGGTCCGAGTCGCGCGACGCTCTCGCTCGTCTCCATCGCGCGGGCCTCCTCGCGCCGGCGGCGGTTCGCCTCGCTGCGCTTGAAATCGAGCGCCGTCCTGACCGCGAGCCAGCGCAGCCGGTCACCGGGATCGGCGGCGCTCGTCCATTCGGGACGTCCGAGCCGCTCGAAGACGTGGAGGAAGACGCGCTGCGCCACGTCCTCGGCGTCGGCGCCGTTCCGCGTGATGCGCCAGGCGCTGCGGTAGACGGCGGCGTGGTGGGCGACGACCCACGTTTCGAAGCGGGCGACGGTGTCGCGAGTTTCCCGGGGACGTTCCGAGGGGAGGGAGGTCATGTCGAGCCACTCCTTGACCCCCAAGTGCTCCTCGCCTCAAGATCTTAGGTCACGAATCCGGCGCGCCGCCGTTTCACGAGCCCAGTCGCGCCTGCCGTCTTCCACGGCGTCAACGAAGAAGAAGCCCCCGGGTCCACGCCCTTCGGAGGAGGAGATGGAGCAGGCGGAAAGCGCCGATCCGTCGCGCGCGATCACGCGGCGCGGACTGCTGAAGGGCGCCGTCGGCGGCGTCGCGGCCGCGGCCGCGGCGTCCGCAGCGGGCACGGGCCTGCTCGCGGGCGCGGCGAAGGCGGCCTCGGGACCCGGCACGCTCGGCTACGGGTCGTGGGACTGGGAGCGCTTCCTCGTCGAGCGCCTCACGATGGGGTACACGGTCGAGGAGCACCTCCACGCGAAGGCGCTCGGCTACGACGGCTACCTCGCGCACCAGCTCCACTTCCACGGCATCGACGACTCGCAGCTCGAAAGCCTGCTGCACTCCGAGTTCGCGTCGCTCGCGCTGACGCCGGGCCAGCTCTGGCAGGCCTACGCGAAGACCGGCAACGAGGCGATCTGCGTCGAGCAGCTCCGCGCCGCCTCGGTCCTCTCCGCGGTCTACAGCAAGCGGCAGCTGGTCGAGCGCATGGTCGACCTCTGGATGGACCACTTCAACCTCGACCAGAAGAAGGTCACGATCATGGCGACCACGGATCACCGCGAGGTGATCCGCAAGCACGCGCTCGGCACGTTCCCCGACTTGTTGATCGCATCGGCTCACAGCAGCGCGATGCAGTGCTACCTCGACAACGGCTCGAACGTGAAGGCCGCGCCGAACGAGAACTACGCCCGCGAGCTCATGGAGCTCCACACGATGGGCGTGCGCAGCGGCTACACCGAAGCCGACGTGAAGGAGGTGGCGCGCTGCTTCACCGGCTGGACGTACAAGAACGGCGGCTGGTTCGGGACGTTCCAGTTCAATCCGTCGGACCACGACTACGGCGCGAAGTCGGTGCTCGGCCATCCGATCGGAAAGGGCGGCGGGCAGTCGGACGGCGACTGGGTGCTCGCGAAGCTGGCGCGCAAGCCGGAGACGTCGAAGTTCGTCGCGCACAAGCTGCTGCGCCACTTCCTCACGTACGAGCCGTCGGCCGGCTTCGTCGACCGGGTGGCCGACGTCTACCGCAACCAGCGCGGCGACCTGAAGTCGATGGTCCTCGAGATCTTCGACCGGGAGAACGTCACGCGGGAGGGGATCGCGAAGGTCCCGAAGGTCAAGCGGCCCAACCACTTCGTCGTGTCGCTGCTGCGCGCGCTCGACGTGCAGATCGGGACGGACGTCTGGACCGCCAACCGCGGCGACTGGATGGTCCTCTACCTCTATCTCCTCGGGATGTGCCCCTTCAACCACGTGACGCCCGACGGCTACCCCGATTCGGCGGAGGTGTGGGGCAACTCGATGCTGCCGCGCTGGCGCTTCGCGTGCGACCTGCTCGAGAGCCGGATCCCGTCGACCGTCGTCGACCTCGCCCGCGTCGAGCGGAGGGTCGGACGCTTCACGCCGTACACGATCGTCGACCAGGTCGACCTGCTGCTCACCGGCGGCCGCATGACGGAGGTCGACAAGCTCGAGCTGCAGACCTTCGTCGACGGCTCGAAGCGGTTCGACGAGCGCATCATCCGCGAGACGATCGCGCTCGGCGCGCAGTCGCCGTCGTTCCAGCTCTACTGAGGAACGCACCCGTGACGCACGAACACGGATCGGACTGCGCGTCTTCGGGGCGCTGCCACGGCGCGTCCTCGCGCCGGGGACTGTTGGCGGGCGCGGGCCGGCTCGCGCTCGCGGCGCTCGCGACGCCGCTCCTGATTCCTCGGATCGCACTTGCACGCGGTGGTGGCGGAGGCGGCCAGGACGTGCTCGTGAACATCTTCCTGCGCGGCGGCATGGACGGGCTCACGCTCTGTCCGCCGTACGGCGACGCCAACCTCTACTCGGCGCGGCCGACGCTGGCGGTCGGACCGCCCGGCAGCGGGACGCTCGCGGCGCTCGACCTCGACGGCTACTTCGGGCTCGCGCCCGGCGCGCGCGGGCTGCTGAAGCCGTTCCAGGACGGCAAGCTCGCGCTCGTGCACGCGTCGGGCTCGCCCGATCCGTCGCGCAGCCACTTCGACGCGATGGCGCTCGTCGAGCACGGCACGCCGCAGCAGCCGATCACCACGACGAACGACGGCTGGCTCGGCCGCCACCTGCGCAACACGCCGCCGCTCGGGAACGGGCTGCTGCGCGGACTCTCGGTCGACTGGTCGATCCCGCTCTCGTGCGTGGGCGGGCCGCTGATGGCCGCCGCGAACGACCCCGCGAACCAGCCCTTCCCGGGCGATGCGCTCTCCGCGGGCCGCCGCCGCCGCCGCCTCGAGTCGATGTTCCGCAACGCCGACGGCCCGATGCACGACGGCGCGCTGAACGGCCTGTCGATGCTCGACGTCCTCGCGACGGTCGACTTCAAGCACTACGTCCCCGCGAACGGCGCGGTCTACCCCGGCAGCCCTTTCGGACAGGGGCTGCTGCGGATCGCGACGCTGATCAAGGCGGCCGTCGGCCTCGAGGTCTTCACCCTCGACATCGACGGCTGGGACACCCACATCGACATGGGTCCCGTCGACGGCGTCCTGCACACGATGCTGACCGACCTGTGCGACTCGCTCGAGGCCTTCTATCTCGACCTGCAGACGCAGATGGACGGCGTCGTCGTGACCGTGATGTCCGAATTCGGCCGCCGCGTCGCCGAGAACGCGAGCGGCGGCACCGACCACGGCCACGGCAACTGCATGATCGTGATGGGCGGCCACGTCGCCGGCGGCCAGGTCCTCACGTCCAACTGGCCGGGCCTCGATCCGACGAAGCTCGACGACGGCGACCTGGCCATCACCATCGACTATCGCGACATCCTCTCGGAGATCCTGGTGAATCGGCTGGCGGAGCCGAACATCGGCTCGGTCTTCCCGAACTTCACGCCGACGTTTCGGGGGATCACGACGTAGCGCGGCGCGGAGTCCCTCGCCTCGCCTCCCCCGCTTCCGCCTACGTGCTCTTCCTCACCAGCTCCGCCCGCAGCACCACGAAGATCGGCTTCGCCCCGACCGCGCCGAGCACCACGTACTCCCCGCTTCGGAACGTCAGGTTCGTCGTGAACGAGTGCGTCGTCCCGTTCGTCTGCGGCCGCTCCGGCGCGAGCTCGAGGTGGAACGTGCACTGCGAGAGGGTGAGCTCGCCCGTGTCGGCGTTGAACGCCTCCGGCACGAACGAGAAGTTCGCCGAGCCGCGCTCCGCGAGGTCCATCGAGAGGTTGCTCTCGCGGCCGGTCGCGAGCGAGCAGCGCAGGATGCCGACCGTCAGCGGCTCGAACGCGCCGTAGGGGACGAGCGCGCGCAGGTTGTCGACGAGCTCGCGCGGGAGGGTCGACTCGGCGGCGCCCTTGTCGGCGGCGCGGATCAGCGTGACCGAGACGACCGCCTGCGGCTGCGGCCGGTCGACCTGGTCGACGAGCTGCGTCAGCTGCGCCGTGCGCTCCTTCGATTCGCACAGGACCACCATCTGCGCGTCCGGCACCGTCGTGATGTTGTTCGTCGTCCAGGCGCAGCGGCCGTCCTTCATGAAGGTCACCTGGCGCTGGAAGGGGGCGAGCGCGGCGTTGATCGAGTCGAGCGAGACGTAGCGCGGCCGGATCTGCACCATCGTGTCGGCCGACTCGCCGCGCTGGACGATCTCGCGCTGCTGGGTCTCGAGCTGGACCTCGACGTCGCGCGACTGCTGGTCGGCGTCGCGCTTCGCGATCTCGTCGGCGCGCTTCTTCTCGGCCTGGTCGAGTTCGCCGAGCAGCTGCGCGATCTGCGTCGCCGCCGCCGCCGTGTCGCGGATCACGATCGTGTTGCGCAGCACGACGAAGTGCGGCAGCTCGTTCGTGCGGATCTCCGAGGGATCGACGTCGGGCGGGTGCACCCGGATCGAGATCGTCTCGCCGAAGAGCGAGGAGGCGGAGCTCGCCATCTCGCCCGCGTCGTACGCGGCGGGGGTGAAGTACTTGACGACGATCGACCCGGGGTCGAGCGGGCCGCGGTCCTGGCCGATCCCGGCGGCCGGGTTCGAGCCGCCCTCCTGCGCCCCGCACGGCAGGATGCAGAGCGCGGCGACAGCGATCGGGCGGAACAGATGGCGGATCATCGGAGCTCCTTCGCGGAGCCGGGCTCCGCATCGTGAGAGGGATCGGGGGTCTTCGGCAGCGCCGTCGGCAGCACGAGGATCAGGCGGACCGGCCCGCGGCGCATCTCCATGCGGTGCGCGTCGACGGCGGTCAGCGGGATCACGTCGGACAGGGCGATCGGATCGGGGACGTGGACGATCGTCGGACCGGCCGCGACCGGCGCGGCGTCGGGCGAAGCCTCGACGACGAGGTCGCCGCGCGACGGCGCCCGCGTGGCCGGTCGTGCGGAGTGCGGCGCAATGAACTCGCGCAGCAGCACGACGAGCAGCCCGGCCGCCGCGAGCCACGGCGCGAGCGGCAGCAGGCGGCGCCGCGCCGCGGAGAGGCGCAGGCGCCACGGCAGGCGCAGCGGCGGCGCGGTCGGCGCGTCGGACGCGGTCGCCTGCCACGCGGCGCGCAGCCAGTCGAGCGTCGCGCGCGTCGCGGCGTCCGGCTCGTCGAGCCGCTCGGCCGGATCTGCGGGCGCGAGCGTGCGCCACGCGGCGCGCAGCTCGTCGAGCGGAGCGTCGTCGTCACGCTCCGCCACGGTTCTCTCCGAACGATCCGCCCGCGAGGCGCGGCGCGAGCAGCTCGCGCAGCCGCCGGCGCGCCGTCGCGAGCAGCACGCGCACCGTGCTCTCCGCGATCGCGAGCGCGCTCGCGACGTCGGCGGTCGAGCCGCCCGCGAGGTCGTGCAGCACGAACGCCTCACGCTCGCGCGGCGTGAGGCGGCGCAGGCTCGCCGTCACGAGCTCCTGGAGCTCGCCGCGCGCCGCCTCGTCGGCCGGATGCGGCAGCGCCGGCGGGAAGGCGTCGCGCGCCGCCGTCGCCTCGGCGCGGGCGCGCGCCTGCTCGCGCCGCATGCGGTCGCGGCAGTGGTTCAGGACGACCGAGTTGCGCCACACCGCCCACGGGCGTCGCGCGTCGTATCGGTCGAGCGTGTCGAGCAGTCGCAGCATCGCGTCCTGGGCGGCGTCGTCCGCCTCCGCGCGCCCGGCCAGGAAGCCGAGGCAGAGGCGCCAGACCGCCGGGTGTTCCGCCCGATACCAGCGCGCCAGCGCCTCGGCGTCGCCGCCACGGATCGCGGGGATCCACTCGGCAGCCGCCTCGTTCCGGGCGCTGGACGGCAGGTCGGGATCGGTCATCGAAGGCGCGGTCTCTACGCGGGCCTCGGGACGCGTGCTTAGACACGATTCCTGGGACGGCCGAACGCCCGGCGTCGTCCATGCCGGAACTGCCGTCGCTGCCGACGGGAGCTCACGTCATGGGCGCAGGTGACGGGGCCTTTGGCCCGCGACGCCGCCTACTTCCGCGCGATCGCCGCCGCGACGAGATCCCGGATCAGCGCCGACGCCGTGCCGGTGACCGAGCTCGCGCCGCCGACGAGGGTCATCTCGCTCAGGTCGTCGGTGACGAAGCGGATCGCCTTCTGGCTGCCGTCGACGAAGAAGAGCGGGTCGTCGGGGGCGACCAGGGCCGGGGCGACGGTGATGGTCGCGCGGCCGTTCTCCCGGACGGCGCTGCCGATCAGGCGGATGCGGCCGCTGCCGCCCGACTGCGCGCGCACGAGGTCGAGCGGAAGGTCGGTGATGCCGTGCAGCTGCCCCTCGGCGAAGGTGGCGTTGGGGTCGATCAGGCCGCGCGCGAGGATCACGAGCTTGATCGCGCTGTCGAACCCCTCGACGTCGAGGCGCGGGTCGGCCTCGGCGATCCCCTGCGCGACCGCCTCCGCCAGCGCGTCGTCGTAGCTCGCCTGGCGTTCGCGCATGCGCGTCAGGATGAAGTTCGACGTGCCGTTCAGGATGCCGGTGATCTGGTCGACGCGCGCCGCCGCGAACCAGCGGCGCAGCACGGAGAGGCTCGGCAGCGCGCTGCCGGTCGTCGCGCTCGTGCCGAGGAAGACCTTCGCGCGCGCTGCGTGCTCCTCGAGCTCGCCCAGCGCGAGCAGCGCCGGCCCCTTGTCGCCCAGGATCACGTCGAGGTCGCAGTCCAGCGAGCGGCGCGCCAGCGTCAGGCCCGGCTCGCCCTTCTCGAAGTCGGTCGGCAGCGCGATCACGATCCCCTCGACGCCGGACGCGCGCATCGCGTCGGGGGCGGCGGGCGGCTGCGCGCCCGGCGCGTCGGCGAGCTTGCCGCCGTCGGCCTTGAGCTTCGCGAGCCCCTCGGCGTCGATGCCGTCGGGCGAGAAGACCGCGCCGGAGCGGTCGGCCACCCAGGTCAGGCGCAGGTCGACGGCGAACTGCTCCTGCACGCGCGCGGCGCGCGCCGCGTGGTGGCGCGCGAGCGCGCGCCCGACGTTCCCGAAGCCGCAGATCGCGAAGTCGTAGCGACGCATGTCACTGCCCGGAGAATCTCAGCACGAGGTTCGTGTCGCCGTGCGGCGGCAGCGTGAACGTCTGCGAATGGTGCGGCCTGCCGTCCCGGGAGTAGAGGGACGCACGATACGTCCCGGCCCGCAGCCCCTTCACCTCGAACTTGCGCGTCTTGGGGTCGATCTCCTGGGACGAGACGTCGACCTCGCTCTTCTCGTCGCCCGCCGCTTCGATCCCGATCCACCAGTCCCCCTCGTCGGAGGGTGCGGCGCCGTCGAACTCGACGCGTCCGGCGCAGCGCACGCCGGGGTCGAGCGTGACCTCGATGGGGTGGTCGAGGCCGCCGCTCGGGACGTCGACGCGGGCGTGCGCCGTGCCGTGCTCCTCCGACTGCACGTTGAAGACCCAGGGGCCCTCCTTCGCGATCGCGAGCGTCGCCTTCCCCTCGGCGTCGGTCTGCTGCCAGACGAAGTTGCGGCTGGAGTCCTCGGTGTCTTCGCCGCCCTTCGCGTTCACCCGCGAGCCGTTCACGCTGGCGCCCTGCACGTAGCGCCCGTCCGCGTCGCGCACGACCAGCGTCACGTCGACCCAGTGGAGCTCGATCGTGACCTCGCGCACCTCGCCGCTGCGGAGCGTGAGCACCTCTTCGTGCACCGAGGAGAAGGAGCGCTCGCCGCCGGAGGAGACCTGCAGGTGGCTCTCGCCCGGCCTCACGTCGGCGACCTCGAAGCGGCCCGTCTCGTCGGTGGTCGCGCGGCCGTTGCCCTTGCCGTAGACCATCACGCTGACGTTCGCGGCGGGCCGGCCGTCGCGCCGCACGACGCCGCGCACGATGCAGGGCTGGAGCTGGTCGAGCGGCGTCGCGTCGATCTCGACCGCCGTCTCCTTGCCCTCCTCGATGGTGAAGTCGCCGTCCGCGAGCTCGCTCGGCTGCTTGAACTTGTCGGGCATGAAGTCGAACGGCTCGGTCGCGAGGAAGCGCGTGAGCACGTTGTACTTCCAGTCGCCAGGCGCGAGGTGCTGGACCTTGAAGGCGCCGTCCGCGTCGGTGAGCGCAAATCGGATGAAGCCGCTCTCGAGCATCAACTGTTCGTTCTGCGGGACGAGGACGAGCGCGAGCGGGTGAGGCGGCGGGCCGCCGCCCATGCGCACGCGCCCGACCAGCGCGCCGCCGCCGACGAGCGCGAGCTCGACCTCCGCGGCCTCGGTGGCGGGGGAGGCGGGCGGCGCGACCTTCGAGGCGCCGGTGACGAACGCGGCGTGCTTCGCGCTGACGGTGAGCTTCCCTCCGAGCGGCAGGCGGCGCAGCTCGCAGCGCCCTTCGGCGTCGGTGCGCGCAGAGGCGACGAAGGTCGGGATGAAGCCGAAGTCGCCCTCCTCGAAGCGCGCGCTCACGAGCGCGTACTCGATCGGCGCGCCGGCCGCGTCGACGACGTGCACGCGCGCGCGGAACTCCGGCGGCAGCACCACCTCGACCTCGGCGCCCGCCTCGGTCAGCTCGAAGGGGCCGCGCCCGACGCCGTAGCCGTCGACGCGCGCGAGCGCGGTCCACTTGCCGACCGGCAGCCCGTCGCAGCGGTAGACGCCGCCGCCCTCCTCCTTCAGGCTGCCCTTCAGCGTGCAGGGCTCGAAGAAGAAGGCGGGCGTGTCGCGCGGGTAGCTGCGGGAGAAGCGCAGGTCGGCGTGCTCGACCGGCTTGCCGGCGGTGTCGCGCACGCGCACCGTGAGCGGCGCGCGCGGCGGGAGCTCGATCGCGACGACGTCGCCCTCGAGCGGGCCGAAGAGCTGCCACGGCCCCTTGTCCTCGAGCTGGATCGCGACGCACGCCCCGCCGCTCGCTGCCATGCCGCCGAGCGCGAAGCGGCCGTCGTTGTCGGTGGTGCCGGCCGGCTGGCCGATCGCGAGGTGCTGCCCCTCGATCTCGATGGCCGCGCCGAGGCACACGCGCGCGCCCGCGACCGGCTGCTTGCCGGCGACGACGCGTCCCGACAGCGTGCGCCCCGACGTGAGCGTGAGCGTGCCGACGCTCTGCTCCTTGCGGCGCGCGGTCGGGATGCCGCCCTTCACGACGCCGAACTTCCCCGGCAGGTCGGCGATCACCGTGATGATCCCGGTCGGCGCGCCGACCAGCTTGAAATCACCGTTCTGGTCCGTCGGCGTGGTCGGCAGCGGCAGTCGCTCGAAGAGCTGGCGCGCCCACGCCGGCAGCTCGATCCGCGCGTTGAGCTCCTTCGTGTAGACCAGCGCGACGGAGTCGGGCCGGATGTCGGCGATGCCCGTCTCGAAGACCTGCGACGGGATCCGCGTCTGCGGGATCGCGCGGACGCGCGCGCCGGCGACCGGCGCGCCCTCGTCGTCGACGACCTTGCCGGTGAGCGTGAGCGCGGGCGCGACGACGACGTCGCCGAGGTCGACCAGGACGCCGCGCTCGAGGGAGACGTCGACGACGCGGAAGGTCGGCCGCATCCCGCCGAAGTCGACGGCCAGCAGATGGAGCGCGTCGACCAGCGCGCCGTCCAGGTGGAAGACGCCGTCCTCGCCCGACTTCGAGGCGGAGACGTCGAAGCGGCCGAGGTCCTCGGGCAGCGCATTGAAGTAGTCGGCGGCGCTCGAGAGGACCGGCTCGAGCTTCAGTTCGTAGAGCTCGACCTTGGTGCCGGCGATCGGCGTCCCGTCCTGCTCGACGAGGCGGCCGCGGATGCCGGAGAGCGCCTTCACGTACGACTCGGGAGCCGGCCGCGCGCGCTGCGCGTCGGGCGCGGCGGCGGGCGCGAGCTTCTCGACGGCGCGCTCGACGGTGAGGCCGGTCTCCGCGGCCGCGGACTCGGCCGCCGCGGGCTCGTGCGCCTTCGCCGGCGCCGCGGGGCGCGGGTTCTCGGGCAGCGGCGCGCCGCCGTGGCCGTGCAGCATCCACCACGCGACTCCGCCCAGCACCGCGACCAGCGCGAGGAGCGCGAGCACGCCCACCGCCGACGCGCCGCGCTGCGCCGCGAGCCCGTCGCGCAGCAGCCGCTTCGCGACCTTCCCCGAGCCGGTGCGCGGCAGCTCGTCCTGGAAGACGATCCGCTTGGGCACCTGGTGCGCTCCGAGGTGGGAGCGGCAGTGGTCGAGGAGCGCGGTCTCGTCGAGCGCGGCGCCCGTCCGCCGGACGACGACCGCGACGACCGCCTCGCCCCACCGCT
>DASRRB010000243.1:0-4365 GCA_035695985.1 Planctomycetota bacterium
GGCCGCGAGCGCGAAGGCGATGATCTGGTACCAGGGCGAGTCGGACCACGACGACGCGACGACCTGGTACTCGGATTGGCAGTCGCTGCGGGCGGCGTGGGCGCTCGACTTCCCCGCGCTGCAGCACGTCTACCTCTTCCAGATCCGCTGCGACTGCCTCGGCGGCGGGCAGCCGGTGCGGGAGATCCAGCGCGAACTTGTCGACCTCGAGCCCGACGTCTCCGTCATGTCGACGACCGCCGCGCCGTACCACGACGGATGCCACTTCCAGTACCTCGGGTACCGCGAGCTCGGCGAGCGCATGGCGCGACTGCTCGGCCGCGACTTCTACGGCTCGCTCGACCGGAAGGAGATCGACGCGCCGGACATCCTGTCCGCGCAGTGGAAGGGTGCCGGCCGCCAGCGCATCGTCCTCACCTTCCGCGATCCGAACGACCTGCTCGTCCTCGAGCCGGGCGCCGAGAAGGACTTCTTCACCGACGACGGCGTCCCCGTGGCCTACGCGAGCGCGAACGGCAACAAGGTCGTCCTGATCCTCGCCCGCCCGAGCAGCGCGACGACGATCAGCTACGCCGGCCACCCGCTCGACGGGCCGTGGCTCGAGAACTCGCGCGGCGTCGGGGCGCTGACCTTCTTCGGGGTGGCGATCCAGTGACGAGCGGGGCGCCGGCGACGCTCAGGGCGTCGTGAGCGCCCGCCGCCGCAGCTGCCCGCACGCGCCGTCCACGTCGCGCCCCGTCGAGGCGCGGATCGTCGCGAGGACGCCGGCGGCCTTGACCGCTTCGCGCATGGCGACAGCGCGCTCGAAGCTCGTCGGCCGGAACGGCATGCCGGCGACGGGATTCCAGCGGATGAAGTTCACGTAGCCGCGCACCCCCTTCACGAGGTCGACCAGCGCGGCGACGTCGACGTCACGGTCGTTGATCCCTTCGAGCAGGGTCCATTCGAAGACGACCGGCACGCCTTGCAGCTTCTGGTATTCGCCGGCGGCGGCGACGAGCTCGCGCAGCGGCTCCTTCGCGGCGTTGGGCACGAGGTCGCGGCGGACGGCCTCGTCGGCCGAGTGGAGCGAGAGCGCGAGGCACGGCTTCACGTCGGCCTGCGCGAGCTTCTCGAACGTCGCGAGCGAGCCGATGGTGGAGAAGGTCTGGCGGCGCGGGCCGATGCCGCCTTCGTGCTTGAGCCAGGCGACCGCCGTGAGGACGTGCGCGAGGTTGTGCGACGGCTCGCCCATGCCCATGTAGACCACGCGGTCGATGCGCATGGCGCGGCGCGCGTGGACCACCTGCTCGACGATCTCGAGCGCGTCGAGGTTGCGCTTCAGGCCGGCGAGCCCGCTCGCGCAGAAGCGGCAGGCGACGGCGCAGCCGACCTGCGTCGAGACGCAGACCGCCTTCACCGGCATCGCGACCGTCTCGACGAGCTCGCCGTCCTGGAGCCGGACCACGAGGCGGATCGAGCCGTCCTCGGACGGGACGCTCTCCTGCACGCGCGTCGAGAGGCCGCGCGCCTCGTCCGCCTCGACGCACGCGCGCTCGCTGCCCGAGAGCGGCATCCCGTGGCCGCGGAACCACTCGGCCGTGAGCTTCTCGCCTTGCATCCGGCGGCGCAGCGCCGCGCGCGACTTCGCGTCGGGCAGCGGGAGCCGCAGCGACGCGAGGCCCGGACGATCGGCGGACGGCGTTCCCGGGGTGGTCATCGAATCGGCGATCATCCCCCGCGACGCCACCTCTGCCAAACGGCGGTTCCGCGGCGAATCTCGCCATTCGTTCGCTTGTTGCACGTGTACGCGACGGATAAGACCCCACGCCCGTTTTTCCCGTACCCGTCGCTGGAGCCCTCGCATGAACGCTCGACCCCTCGTCGTGGCCGTCGCCTTCGCGTTCGCGGCGTTCGCCGCGGACACGGCGCGCGCCGACACCGTGAAGCTGAAGAACGGCGACACGCTCACCGGCACGGTCGTGAGCGTGCTCGACGGCAAGCTCACGCTCAAGACCGAGGCCGCCGGCGAGATCAAGATCGACCTCGCCTCGGTCGACACCTTCGCCACCGACGGCGAGGCGAAGCTCGAGGTCAAGCACCCCAACGACGACGGCATCGACGTGATCCACAGCAAGGTCGCCGCGGCGAGCGGCGGCAACGTCACGGTGCAGTCGGCGGCCGGCACGCAGACCGTCGCGCTCGGCACCCTGAAGAGCGTGAACGAGCCCGACTTCAAGCCGACCTGGGACGGCTCGATCGTCGGCTCGTCGATCTGGACGCGCGGCAACACCGTGAACCAGTCGACCGCGCTCGACCTGAGCGCGATCCGGCGCGGCCTCGAGGACCGCATCACGTTCAAGGCGTGGTACCGCTCGGCGCGCAGCGAGGACCCGGCCACCGGCGTCAGCTCGACGACCGAGCGCAAGGCGGGCGGGAGCCTCAAGTACGACTACTTCCTCAGCAAGAAGATCTACCTCTACGCCATGACCTCGGCGGAGCGCGACGCGATCGCGGCCCTTGACCTGCGCTTCACGGCCGGCGCCGGCGCCGGCTGGCAGGTCATCGAGGAGAAGAACGCCAAGTTCAACGTGGAAGGCGGCGTCTCCTACGTGAACGAGAACTTCAGCGACGGGACCGACAGCACCAGCGACGCCGCGGTGCGCGCCGCCTACCACTACGAGCGCGTGCTCTCGGAGAAGTGGGCGACCTCGTTCTTCAACGACGTCGAGGCGTTCAAGGTGTTCAACGGCCCGCGCGACTACCTCGTCCACGCGAAGGCCGGCTTCAAGGAGAACTTCACCGAGTCGTTCTTCGCGCAGGAGTGGGTCGACTGGAACTGGGACACCACGCCCGCCGGCACCAAGGAGCGCCAGGACGTGACCTACTTCGTCGGCATCGGCTGGAACTTCTGAGACCGCAGGTGCGGACCGCCCGCGGTCCGTGAGAAGGAGCTGTCGATGGGTTTCCTTTCGGAATTCAAGGCGTTCGTGATGCGGGGCAACGTCATCGACCTCGCGGTCGGCGTGATCATCGGCGCCTCGTTCGGCGGCATCACGAAGTCACTCGTGGACGACGTGATGATGCCGCCGATCGGGCTCGCGCTCGGCGCGGTCGACTTCAAGGAGCAGTACGTCCCGCTCATCATCCGGGAGGGCGCGCGCGACAAGTACCACGCCCTGCTCGGCGAGCTCAATCCCGACGTGAAGCAGGTCCAGGACGCGAACGCGGAAGCGGCGAAGAGCGGCAAGCCGCAGGCCGAGGTCCCGTCGGCGAAGGTGAAGCCGACGCTCGATCAGATGATCGCCAAGGGGATCCCGGCGCTGCGCTACGGGCTCTTCATCAACACGATCATCAACTTCGTCTTCGTGGCGTTCGGCGTCTTCCTGGTCGTGAAGCTGATGTCGACGCTGCAGAGGAAGGCGGCGCCGCCGCCGCCGGGACCGACGAAGAGCGAGGAGCTCCTCGGGGAGATCCGGGATCTGTTGAAGTCGAAGCCGGCGCGCTGACCGGCCCGGGAGTCGGAGACACGACGGCGGGGGCGGGCGGCGGGAACAGCCGCGGCTCGCTCCCGCCGATTTCGTTCAGGGCTTCGCTCGCGCCGCCGAGGCGCCGTTCGCTGGCCCCGCCGAGGCGCCGTTCGCTCGCGCCGCGCGCGAAGGCCTCGCTCGCGCCGCCGAAGGCGCGCTCGGCGCGGCCGCCCATCGCGAGCTCGCTCGCACCGAGCCAGCGCATCTCGCTCGCGCCGCCGAGCCGCATTTCGCTCCCGCCGAGGAGCCACTGCTCGCTCGCCCCCTCGAGCCGCGCCTCGCTCGCGCCGAGCATCTGCTCCGACGCGCCGATCGCGGTGCGCGCGACCGTCGAGCGGGTGAGGAGGCTGCGCATCCCGTAGCGCCGCCGGCTGCCGGCGACGATGAAGCTCTTCCGTACCTCCCAGCGCGCGAGCACGCGCCCGCCGCCGACCGCGCCGACGTTGCGGATCGTCACGCTCCACGGCCCGTACTGCACGCGGGTGAGCCCGCGCCACGTCTGCACGGTGACGCCGCCGCCGAATCTCTCTTCGACGGCGGCAGGGAGCTCCGCCACCTCGAGCGGGAACGGTCCCGACTCCCAGCGCTCCTCGGACGCGGGGCCGAGCCACTGCCAGCTCGAGGCGGCGTTCGACCATTCGACCGTGCGCGTCGCGTCGGCGGTCCACTCGCTCCAGAAGGCGAAGGAGGAGCTCGCGGCCGCGCCGACGAAGTCGGACGGCGAGGCGCGCGACCACGGAGCGCCGGCGACGAAGAACTCGCCGCGCGCGGCGTTCCACTCGCGCTCGCCTCCTGCTTCCGAGTGCCGCGGAGCGCTCGCGGCGTGGGTCACGGCGCGCTGGCTCTCGAAGTGGGG
>DASRRB010000244.1:0-26505 GCA_035695985.1 Planctomycetota bacterium
GAGCAGCGCTTCGAGCTCGGCGGCGCCGCCGGCCCGGTCGCCGCTCTCGAAGCTCCGCTTGCCCCGCTCGAGCCTTTCGTCGGGGGTAGCGCGGTACGTGTCCTTGCTCGCGGCGCCGGCCGGCAGCACGTCGAGCGTGCGCGCGTCGCCGTGCGCCTCGAGGTCGGCGTCGTAGGCGCCGCGCACCACCGGCGGCAGCACGCGATAGCTGCCCGGCGTGCGGCCGAGCAGCGACCAGCGCAGCGAGCTCGAGCCGCTGCCGCCGGCGATCTCGAAGACGAGCGCGCCGGGCCGCTCGACGAACGACCGGAAGTCGCCGGAGACCGAGCCTTCGAGCACGTCGGCCCCGGCGGGGATCGGGATCTCGACTACGAGCGGCGGCGGCTCGTCGCCAACCGGGCGCGCGCGGCCGGGCCGGCCGACGCGCACCTCGCAGTCGGCGCGCCCGCCCAGCGGCAGCTGCGTGACCGCGTTCTCCCACGCGTTGGGAGGCATCGTGGTCAGGATCGAGAAGCCGGTCGGCAGCGGCCGCCCGCGCAGCAGCGGCGGCGGCGCGAGCGTCGCCTGGCGCCAGATGCCCATCTCGGCGTCGTCGTGGCGCTTCACCTCGGCCGTGAAGCCGCGCAGCGCGGCGAGGAAGCTCGGGCGGCCGCGGCCTTCGAGCGTGAGCTCGACCTTCACTTTTGCGGCCGGGTCGCCGAGCAGCTCCGGCTTCACCGGCACGCGCGTGCCGGTCTCCCGGCCGCTGAAGCGCAGCGTCGCCACCTCCTGGTCGTTCACCTTGACGCGCACGCGCGCCTCGTCGCTCGCGGGCGCCGCCTCGGCGAACCAGCCCGCCAGCGCCGCCCACGCGAAGCCGGCCGCGCGCGACGGGTTCCACGGCCGCTGCGCGAGCAGGTACTGCGCGCCGCGCGCGATCGACGCCGAGCGCGGCGACGCCTTCTCCAGCGCCAGCAGCGCGAGCGCCGCCATCTCGGTGCGCGAGCGGTTCCACGCGGTGTTGGCGGTGGTCGGCCAGCTGCAGCGCTCGGCGAGGCCGGCGGGCGTCGCCGTCTCCACCGCCGCGCGCTGCTCGAGCAGCGCCGCGACCTCGGCCGCCATCGGCAGCTTGCCCGACTGCGCGAGCGCGAGCCCCGTGTAGGCGAGCGCCGCGGTCGAGAGCGTCGCGCGACCGCGATGCAACCGGTTCAGCGCGCCGAAGTCGGCGCGGGAGTGCCAGGCGAGCCCGAACTGGAGCAGCGCCTTCAACTCGTCCGCCTGCGCGGGCGCGTCGCGGAACGCCTTCTCGCCGTAGCGCAGGCCGGCGTCGAGGACCGGCGGCGGCACGGTGAAGCCCGACGCGGCGGCGCGGCCGAGCGCCGCGAGCGCGAGCGCCGACGTCGGCCCGTCGGAGTCCTTGGCGCCGGCCCACGGCCAGCCGCCGTCCTTCTGCTGCGTGGCGACGAGCCGCGCGAGCAGCCCCTCGCCACGCCGGCGCAGCGCGAGCAGGTCGCCGGCGTCGGCGGCGTCGTTGCGGCCGCGCACCATGTCGACGACCGCGGCGAGGCCGAAGAGCTCGGCGGCGGCGTCGGCCTGCGTCGCCGGGCGCAGGTCGTCGAAGTCGCAGGCGCGGAACGGCGAGCGGCGCAGCGCGTCGTCGATCAGGAAGCGGTGCGCCGCCGGGCCGAGCAGGAGGTCGAGGCGGCGCGAGCGCCACGCGAGGTCCTTGGGCAGCTCGAGGAAGAACGTGGCGCTGGTCGTCAGCTCGCCGCCCTGCGCGTCGACGCGCTCGATGCCCCACGGCCGGACCGGGACGTCGGCCTCGAAGGAGTCGGCGACGTCGCGCCCGTCGAAGCGGGCGGTCGCCTTGAGGGTCAGGTGGACCGCGTCGCAGAGCGCGACCGGCGGCAGCGCGTCGAAGAGGTGGTCGATCAATGCTGCGCCCGAGAGCGGGACGCGGCCGGTGAGCGTCTGGACGCGCTCGCCGTCGCGGACGGTGAGCTCGAGGTCGGCGCTGCCGGTCAGCCCGGGGCCGTGGAAGACGCGGGCGAGGAAGCGCGGCGCGTCGCCCTCGACGAGGAGCGGCGGGAGGCGCAGCTCGGCGAAGAACTCGGCGCGCGACTCGAGCGAAGCGCTCGTCGTGGCGGCGCGCGTGTCCTGGGTGATGCCGCGCGCCGTGATCCGGAAGCGCGACGTCTGGCCCGGCATGCGGAAAGTGACGCTCGCGCGGCCGTCCGCGCCGGTCACGAGGTCGGCGACGAAGAAGGCGGTGTCGGCCGAATCGCCGTGCGACGTCTTGGGCGCGCGGCGGCCCGCGCCGACGCCGATCGCCGTGCCGCCGAGGCTGCCCTTCCTGAGGCCGGTTCCGACCCTCCGGCCCGCGAATGCCGAGGCGGCGCCGTCGCCCTCGTGGCCCTCCGTCTCGTCCTTGGCCGCATCGACGTCCTTGAGCTCGTCGACGTCGCGCGCGTCGTCGGCCCGCTTCTCGCCGAGCAGGCTCAGGTTCTCCGCCAGCCTGTGGCGCGCCTGCTGCCACTTCTCGGAGGCGAGCGCGCGCTCCTGCTCGCCGAGGACGGTCGCGGCGATGCGCGACGTGACACCGTCGTACCGGAACGAACAGCTCGACCGCGTCGGCAACCCTGCGCCCCCTTCCACCAGGAACGGGAGCGGCGCCGCGATCTCGAAGGCGGACGCGAGGTCGGGCGTGCCGTCGCCCGCGATCCGCAGCAGCGCCTCGTCGACGACGCCGATCGACACCTCGGCCGCGACCGGCCGCCCGAGCGGATCGGTGGCGACCACGTCGAGCGTCGTCTCCTCGCCCGGCCGCGCGACCGCGCCGCGCGGCGTCACGGAGAGCCTGAGCGCGCGCGTCACGGCGAAGGGCGCGCTCGCGGTGTGGAGCTTCGTCCCGCGCACCGCGGCCGCGGAGAGGACGAAGCCGGGGACCAAGGCGTCGGCGGCGACGAACTCGATGAGGTGGGTGCCGTCGTTCGTCTCGACCAGCCGCCACTGCATGCCGAAGGCGTTCTCCCACGTGACGAGCACGACGCCGGCGCCGGCGCGCTGGACGAGGCGCACCGTGGCCGCCTCGCCCACCTCGAGCGAGGCGCGGTCGGAGAGGAGGCGCATGCGCTGGCGGTCGTGGTCGTCGGAGATCGCGAGCTCGACCTCGCCGTCGACGGTGTTGCCGAAGCGGTCGACCGCCTCGAAGCGCGCCACGTAGTCGCCCCCCTTCTCGAGCGCGAGCGCGAGCTCGGCGGAGCCGGGGTGCGCGGCGTCCTTCCCGGTCTCGAGCTTCTGCTCGTCGACCTTCGTCTCGGCGCCGCGGTCGTCGCGGCGCGCGACCACGAGGCGCCCGGAGCACCCGGTCGGCGAGCCGTCGCGCGCGGTCGTCTTCACCCGGACCGTGAAGCGCTCGCCGGCGAGGAAGACGTCGCGGTCGACGGCGACGGCGACGTCGAACTCGCGCGTCGCGACGAACGCGTTGGCGGCGGCCTGCACCGCCTCCGCCGGGAGAAGCGCTTTGAAGGTGAGCGTCGCCTCGGCCGGCTGCTCGCGCGTGTCGAAGCGGACCGTCGCGCGCCCCTCCGCGTCGGTGCGCAGCGCGACGATCTGTCCGTCGGGCAGCGTGACGGTGAGGTCGGCGTCGGAGACCGGCGCCCCGAAGTGGTAGAGGGCGCGCGCGGTGAGCTCGATGGTCTCGCCGCGGTACCAGACGCGCCGCGGCAGGTCGAGGTCGAGCGTGACGCGGTCGAGCCGGTAGTCGAGCACCTCGAAACGGCCGGCGACGGGCGGTGCCTCGCCGGCGGCGTCCGCGAAGCGGACCGTGTAGGTGCCGGTCGCCGCCAGCGCGTCGAGCGCGAAGGCGTCGTGCACGCTCCCGAACGGGGAGAGCGGCAGCTCGGAGTGGTGCAGCACGCGGCCGGCCGGATCGGCGACCTCGAGCTGCCACGCGGCGCCCTTGCCGTCGCCCGCGGCCGGGACCTCGAGGCGGCCGTCGCGCGGCGCGCGGACGAGCGCGCGCAGCTGGACGACGTCGCCGGGCCGGTAGGCCGGGCGGTCGGTGATCACGACGCCGCGCCGCGTGAGCGCCGGAGCGGCGGCGACCTCGCTCAGCGAGACGCCGCTGCAGGCGACGCTGCCATCCTTTTTCGCGAGCACCTGGATGCCGGGCGCCGCGCGCAGCTCGTCGCGGGTCGCGTGGAAGATCCCGTCGGCGCCCGTCTTTCCCTCGATCTGGACGCGCGCGCCGTTCCCGGTCGCGTTGCAGAGCAGGTCGATCAGGAGCGCGACATCGGCGACCGGCCGCTGCGTGCGGCGGTCCTGCGCGTAGACCAGCACGTCGTGGCGCGACGACTTGACGACGATGTCGACGTCGCTGCGCAGCACGAGCGTCGTCGCCCGCCGCCCCTCGGCCGAGACGACCGCGATCCACGCGCCCGCCCCCTCGAGCGGGAGCGCGAGCTCCTGCGTGAGCGGCTTCCAGCGCGCGTAGCCGTCGACCTTCGCCGTGAGCCGCTGGTCGGGCGCGATCAGGTCGAGGTCGAGCTGCTCGACCCCTTCGGTCCCGACGTACTTCCGGAAGTACGCCTCGAGATCGAGATGATGCAGCGCGACCGACACCTCGGCGACGTTGCGTGTCTCGAGCTGGAGGAACGGCGCTTCGGACGTCGTGAAGGCGCGCGGCGTCGCGATCGAGAGCGACGGCGTCGTCATCTCGGCGAGCCGCTGCTGCGCGCGGCCGGCGCTGCTCCCGAAGGTGCACTGGCGGTAGGTCTCGACCGCGGCCTCGACGTCGCCGAGGTCGTTCTCGAGCAGGTGGCCGACGTTGAAGAGCGCCAGCGAGGCGGGGTCGCTGCCCGGCAGACTGCGCGCGAGCTCCTTCAGGAAGGCGACCGCCTCGCGGCGGAGCGCGGTCGCGGCGGCGACCACTTCGGGGGCGGGCTTCTCGCCGGCGTCCTCGAGCCGCTTCTTCGCCTCGCGCTCGAACCAGTCGCCGATCGTGAGCTTCATGGCCGGCACGCGCGGGTCGAGCGGGTGGTGCGCGATGAACGTCGCGTGGCGGGCGCGCGCGGCGGCGAAGTCCTCGTGGCGCGCCGCGATCTCGCCGAGCACGTACTCCGCCTCGATCGCGCGCGCCTGCGCCTCGGTCCAGCGCGGGCCGGAGGGGTCGCGCGCGACGCAGTCGGTGAAGGCGGCCGCCGCGAGCTCCGCCTTCTCCTGCAGGAGCAGCAGCTCGCCGCGCCGGAACGACGCGAGCGCCTTCTGGCGGCGCGCCTCGTCGGCGCTCCCCGCCCCGAACTCGCCGTCCGGCCGCGCGAGGATCCAGTCGAGCGCCGCGAGCGCGTCGTCGGTGCGCCCGAGCACCTGCCAGCCGTCGACGACGGCGAAGGCGGCGCTCCACGACCCGGCGTGGCGCGGGTGCTGGTCGAGGAAGCGGCGCAGCGCCGCGATGCGCAGCGGGACGTTCTCCTTGCCCGGCACGCTCCAGGTGTCGGCGACGGCGAGCAGCGCGTCCGCCTTGCTCTTCGCGAGATCGGCGCTGAGGTCGGGCGTGCGTGCGAGCTCGTCGGCGAGGTCCTCGAGGGCGCGCCGCGCCCCGACCGAGTCGTTGGCGGCGAGCTTGGCGCGGCCGAGCGAGAGGCGGGCGCTCGCACCGTCCGGGGTCGCGGCCGCGGCGCCGCCGTCCGCGAGGAAGCGCGTGAGCGCCGCGATCGCGAGTTCGGCGTTGCCCGCCTTTTGTGCGGTGAGTCCGAGCTTGAGCCGGAGCTCGTTTCCGAGCGCCTTGGGCGGGTCGAGGTCGAGCGCCGCCTGGTAGAGCGCGACCGCGCGCGCGAAGTCGGGCTTCGAGCCGCTCGGATCGGCGGGCGGCTGCGTGCGTGCGTCGCCGAGGTCGACGACGAGGCGCACGAGCTCGGTGCGCCGGCCGTCGGCGAGGAGCGCCGCCGCGTCGGCCGCGACGATCGCCTCCGCTTCCGGGTCGCGCCGCAATTGATGGAGGAGGGAGGCCCGCTCGAGGCGCGCCTTGGGACGCCAGCCGCTGACCGGGAAATCGTGCTCGACGCGGGCGAGCGCCGCCTCGGCGTCGGCGAGGGCGCCGCGCTCGACGCTCACGCGCGCGGAGAGCAGGAGCCAGAGGTCGCCGCGCTGCGGCTGCTCTTTCAGCAGCGTCGCGAGCAGCGCCTCGGCCGTCGCGTAGTCGGCGTCGAGGATCGCGTCGCGGACGGCGGGCGGTGCGTCGTCGAGCGCGTCGTCGGGGCGCGCCAGCGGCTGCGCGGAGTGGAAGAGGAAGGCGGAGGCGACGAGCGCGGCGACGAGGAGGCGGGAACGCTTCACGGAAGACTCCATGCCGATCGGGTCGGACGCCGACGGTGCGCCGTCAGGGATCCCGGAGGGGCGCGCTGCGACCGAGTTCGGCGCGAAAGGTTCGGCGATCGCGGCAGGAACGTTACCGGTGGTGATTCGTTCGCCCGGCCGCGGAGTGGGTCACGGACGCGTCACGGCGGGACGCTTCGACTCCGAAACATTTGGGAGAAAGGCCTTGCCCGCGCGAAAGGATTCTCCTAACACGTTAGGAGTCGAGCCGTAGCGGGGCGCCGGAAGGGGAGTCGCCCTGGGCGGCGGCGGGCCCGCGACCAGGAACCTCGGGAGTCGGACCGATGGTGCGCGAGAAGGCGAAGGTCGTCCTCACCAAGCTCGAGCTCGAGGTGATGCGCGCCGTGTGGGGAGGGGCCGGCGAGGGCGACCTCACCGTCCGCGACGTGGTCGAGCGGCTGAACGGCGGACGCGTCCGCCCGCTCGCCTACAACACGGTGCAGACCGTCCTCAACATCCTGCGCGACAAGGGGGTGCTGCGCGTGCGGCCGGGCCAGGGGCGCGCCTTCGTCTACGCGCCGCGCATCACGCGCGAGCACGTCACGACCTCGATGGTGGGCGAGCTGGTCGACCGCCTCTTCGACGGACGCGTCCAGCCGCTGCTGCTGAACCTGGTCGAGCGCGAGGAGCTCTCCCGCGAGGAGCTCGAGCGGCTGAAACGGCTGATCAGCGAGCGCCTCGACGACCGCGAGCGGCCGGACGACCGGGAGGCCGGGCGATGAGCTCCGTCCTGGCGGCTCTCGCCGACCACGCGCTGCTCGTCTGCGTCGGACTGCTCGTCGCGGCGGCGCTCGCCGTGCCGGCGCGCGCGCTGCTCCGCCGCGACCCCGTCACCTGCTACCGGCTGCTCTTCGCGCTGCTGATCGGCGCCGTCGCGGTGGTGCCGCTGCAGTGGCTCGTCGCCGGCCGCGCCGCGCCGCTCGCGACGCCGCTGCGCGACTGGCTGCGGGAGCGGTCGCAGGGCGACGCGCTCACCGATCCCGATCGCGACCCCCCGCTCCCGCGCGACCTCGACGAGTCGCGCGCGTCGCACGAGGGGATCTACCTGGTCGACGCCGAGCCCGCGCCGCGCTCCTGCGACGGGAGTCCGGCCGCGGCCGCCGACGGCGCGATCCCCGCATGGGGCGCGAACGACGCGACGTCCGACCCGACGGCGCCGCCCGAGGCGTTCCTCGCGGGCGGCCTGCGGCTGCGCGACGAGCGGCCGCTCGGCCGCTTCGTCGACGCACTCCGCGACCACCGCGGCGAGCTCGCCGGCGGCGCGGCCATCCTCTGGCTCGCCGGCTTCGCCGGAGTCGCGGGGCGCCGCCTCCTGCGCGTCGCGCGGACCCGCCGGCTGATCGCGCGGTCGCGCGACGTCGCCGATCCCGACGTGGTCGCGCTCTGGCGGCGCGTCGTCCGCGGCTCGCGCGTCGCGGACCGCGTCCGCCTGGTCGAATCGTCCGAGGTCGCGACCCCGGCGTGCGCCGGCCTCGTGCGGCGCGTCGTGATCGTCCCGGCGGGGGCGCGCGCCCCGGCGCGCGGCGAGGCCCTCGCGATCGCGCCCGGCGTCCTCGAATGGGCGCTCCGCCACGAGCTCGTCCACCTCGAGCGCGGCGACGCATGGGCCGCGCTCTTCCAGTCGGCCGTGACCGCGCTGCTCTGGTTCCATCCGGCGGCGTGGTGGCTGTCGTCCGAGATCGGCCGGCTGCGCGAGCTGTCGTGCGACCGGCAGGTGGTCGAGGGGAGCGGCCGGCGCAAGAGCTACGCGCTCGCGCTCCTCGAATACGCCGCGTGCGCTTCGAAACACTTCCCGGCGGTCGACGCGGATCCCCACTCCGCGGGCGTCCGACACGCGCTCCTGCACTGGAGCCGCTCGCCGTCGCAGATCCGAAGGAGAATCGAGATGCTGACCGTGGATCCCGCGTCGCTCCCGCGTGCCCGCCGATGGCTCGGCGCGCTCGTCGCCGGTTGCGCGTTCGCCGTGCCGGCGCTCGCGCAGGTCGCCGGAGCAGCGACGCTCCTGCCGCCGAGGCCGGTGCAGGAGGCGACGCCCGTCGCCCCGCTGCCGACGCCGCCGCCCGCCCGGGTGGAGCTGCCGTCCGTCCCCGCGACGCCGGCGATCGCTCCGCCCGCTCCTCCCGCTCCGGCCGACGACGGCCGGCAGGAGTCGCCGGCGCCGCGCGCCCGCCGCCGCGTCACCCCGCCGCCCGGCACCCCCGTGCCGGCGCCGGCGCCCGAATCGAAGCCTCTCCCGCCGCAGGACGTCGCCCCTGAGCCCGCGCTCGCGCCGGTCCGCGGCCCCGTGAGGGTGCGTGCAGTCGCAGGCGTCGAGGATCTGGAGGACGTGGCCGCCGTCGAGGACGTCGCCGCGTGCTGTGACGGCGACGACGACGGGGACGACGAAGCCGGCCGCAAGATCGCGTCCACCGTCGAGCAGAAGATGCGGACGTCCCACCGCCAGATCGAGCAGGCGGTCCGCCAGGCGCAGCGCAGCACGGAGTCGCACCAGCGCGACCTCGAGCGCGAGCTCCAGAAGCTCGAGCAGCAGGCCGGGCGCCTCGACCGGCAGGGCGCGCAGAAGCGCGAGTCGCTGCAGCGCAAGCTCGCCGACGCCGACGGGGACGACAAGAGGAAGATCGAGTCGGAGCTCGTCGAGCTCGAGCGGCAGCACCACGACCAGCGGGACGAGGTCGCGGCGCGCTGCCAGGAGCTCGAGCGCGGGCTCGCGGCGCTCGAGGACGTCGACTTCGACGCCTGCCGCGAGAGCCTCGCGGCGATGCAGGAGGCGGGCGCCGTCGACTCGCGCGAGATCCAGCGCGCGCTCGAGGAGGGGGTCGTCGCGCAGCGCCAGGCGCAGGCCTCGCTGCAGAAGCTCGGATACGTCGACGGAGAGGGCGAGGGCGACGGTCCCAAGGGCGACGGCCCGCAGGCCGAGGCCCGCCGCAAGCACGTCCGCGACGTCCACGCGGCGATCGAGCGCGCGCTCGCGCAGAGCCGCGAGGCGACCGAGCGCGCCTGCGCGCAGGCGGCCGAGGCGGTGGCGCACGCGCAGCAGCGCGGCGCGCTCACGCCGGAGCAGCGGGAGCAGGTCGAGCACGCGCTGAAGCAGGCGAGCAAGATCGACCACGACGCGATCCACGCCCAGATCGAGAAGGCGCTCGCGCAGGCTCGGGTCCAGGCGCAGTCGCAGGCACGATCGCAGGCGCAGGACGAGACGAGGCGGTCGCGCATGCGAAACAACCAGCCCCCTGCCGATCCCAACGAATCCTCCGCGTCCGCGGCGCCGAGACGGGCGCGGACGGCGAAGCCCCCGCAAGACCTGCCGCCGGACGATCCGGCGCCGCGCGGCGCGGCGCCGCGCGCCGGCGGACGCGCATCGGGCGGACGTCCATCGGACGGACGCGCGTCGAACGACCGCGAGGCGATGCTCCAGGACCACATCCAGAGGCTCGAGCAGCAGATCGACGCGCTGCGCGCCGAGCTCGAGGCGCTGCGCCAGCAGGCGCCGGCGGCGCCGCCGGCCCGCCACGGACGGGAGCTGCGCTGATCGAGGCGCGACCCCGCGACGAGACCCGGAATTCGAGGACGGCCTCCGAGGCGCGCTCCGCCCCGGAGGCCGTCTTCTTTTCTCCGCAGCACGGCCTCTCCGGCCGCGCCCGCGCCGTCACCTGCCGAGGAGGAGCCGGCGGCCGTCCGCGAGGATCGTGAAGTCGCGCGTCGCGCTGCGGACGAAGCCGTGGTCGTCACGCGCCGTGACCCGCCACCAGAACTGCGCCGTGGCGAATTCGCCGAGCCGCACCTCGACGCTGCCGGTCTTCATCGGCACCGCTCCGCGCGCGACGGTGGTCGTGAAGACCGGGACTTCGAACGCGTCGTCGGAGGCGACCTCGACGAGCCAGCTCGTCGCGGCCGGGTCGGCCTTCCAGGTGAGCGTCACGTCGGGGAAGAGCTCCGTGGCGTGCTGCGCCGGCTCCAGCAGCGCGCAGGCGGCCGGTCCGGCCTGCAGCCCGCTGAAGACGTGCGCCATGAAGAACTGGCGCAGCACGTAGCTGCGCGGGAGCGTCGGGTCGTTCACGCAGTAGAACTGCGCGTACTCGCCGCCGGTCGCGTTGCGGACCACCAGCCCGTCGCTCATCGGCGGCGTGCCGCCGTCGGTGGCGTAGAGCTTCGCCACGCTCCACGCCGGGTTCAGGTTCGCGGTGAGCAGCGCGCGCGTCGTGTTGAAGGGCGCGAGGCTCGGGACCTCGGGGTTGTCGGGGCCGCGCTTCATGTGCGCCGTGCCCGAGACGAGCTGCGGGATCGCCGCGTTCAGGATCTCGTCGGCGGCGTACTTGCCCGCCTTCTTGTTCTCGTCGGCGAGGTCCTTCGTGAGGTAGCGCGCGAACGGGTTGTAGCCGGTCCAGAGCACGCCGTTCCCGGCGCCGAGCCAGCGCTCCGCGCGCGAGCCGTGGTTCTCCCCGGCGTACACGACCGACGCGCCGGTGTCGAGGCAGACCAGCCAGTCGCGCGGCTCGTCCGCGTAGTAGTCGTCGAGCCAGGCGGCGAGCGCCTTCTGGTCGCCGCCGCTGAAGATCTGCGCCTCGAAGCCCGCCGCGTGGATCTCGTCGGCGAGGTCGCTCGCGACCGACCACTGCTCCACGTCGCGCATGGCGTGCTCGACGACGAGCGGCGCGAAGATCGCGACCGCGGGCGCGACCGGCCGCACGAAGAGGTGCTGCTCCACCGTCTCGGTGTGGCCGTTGGCGCGCGCCGAGAGGCGCACCGTGTAGTCGCCCGGGCCGAGGTAGGTGTGGCGCGCACGCCGGTCGACCATGTGGTCGGTCCGGAAGGCGTTCGTCGTGCCGTCGCCCCAGTCGAAGACGAGGTCGGCGCTGCCGAGCCCGGGGTAGTGCAGGTGGCCGGTCGCGACCACCTCCTTGCCGAGGCGCGGCGCGAGGTGGCTGAGCGAGACGAGGTGGGGGAGCGCGACGTTGTCGCGGTCGTAGAGGTCGAACTCCTGCATCGCCGTCATCCCGCGGCTGTCCTTCGCCTCGACGGTGACGTGGAAGTAGGTGCTGTCGCCGTGCACGGGCGGGACGTACTGCGCCTGCGCGCCGGTGAGGGTCGCCCAGGCGGGGTGGAGGTGGTGCTCGTGGACGAGGTCGAGCGTCCACTTCACGGAGAGCGGGACGCCGGCCGGGTCGTCCTCGGCGTCGGCCGCCGAGACGTCGAAGGCGACCGGCTGGCCGACGACGTAGAGGGAGCCCGGAGCCGGAGCGTTGAGCGCGGTGATGACCGGCGGCGTGTCGTCGACCGAGATCACCTGCTCGAAGATCGCGTAGGCCCCGGCCGGGTCGGTCACGGTGAGCGTGACCTGGTAGTCCTGGCCGAGCGGATAGACGTCGTTCGCGACCGGCGTGCTCGCGTGCGTGCCGTCGCCGAGGTCCCAGTCGTAGGTGAGCGTCAGCCCCTCGGGGTCGTACGACGCCGTCGCGTCGAGCGTGACGGCGAGCGGCGACGTCCCGTACGTCGGAGTGATCGTCGCGAGCGCGACCGGCGTCTTGTTCGCCTTGGTGTAGCGGATCCGATAGACGCGGTTGTCCGCCATCGAGATGAACCAGAGGTCGCCGTTGACCGGGTCGGGTTCGAGGTCGATGGGGTTGCCGATCGGGTCGGCGAAGTCCTCGCTCACGGTCATCTTCCCGTTCACGAAGACGATCGAACGGATCCAGTTCGACGAGTAGTCGCAGTAGAAGAGGCGATTGGCGTAGCCCTGCGGGTAGTCGCTGCCCGTGTAGTAGCAGGCGCCGGCGCTGCACTGCCCGACGAAGCCGGTGCGCGTCGGGTCGGAGTGGTTCCAGGTCCAGATCGGGTTGGTGAAGATCGTCATGTCGGCGCAGTAGCCGTAGGGGTCGCCGTTGGCGTAGGAGGGCTCGCGCGTCGGCCCCTCGCGGCACGGCCAGCCGAAGTTCTCGCCGCCGGTGCAGGAGTCGAGCTCCTCCCAGGTGTTCCAGCCGACGTCGCTGATCATGAGGCGGCCCGGGCTCTTCGAGCCGGGCTTGACGCAGAAGCGGAACGGGTTGCGCAGGCCCATCGCCCAGACGCGCGAGGCGTTGTCCGACGCGGTGCCGGTCCAGAAGGGGTTGTCGGGGAGCCCGAGCCCCGTCGCCGGGTCGATGCGCAGGATCTTGCCGGCGAGCGACGTGGGCGACTGCGAGCGGAACGCTCCGATGTCCTCGCTCGCGTCGAACTTGCCCGTCCCGAAGCCGCCCGGGTCGTTCCCGCCGAAGTCCGTGAGGTCGTAGTGGGCGCCGTCGCCGGTCGAGAGGAAGAGGCTGCCGTCGTCGGCGAAGCGCAGGTCGCCGACCGAGTGCGACAGGTGGATCGACGGGATCCCTTCCGGCCAGGTCGCGCCGATCAGCACCGTGCGTGACGCCGGGTCGGCGAGCAGGTCGCCGTTCACGTCGATCGCCGTCGTGTAGCGCGTGAGGCGGCCGAACGACTCGAGGTCGCCGTCGTTCCCGTCGCCGTCGGGGTCGACGATGTAGAGCAGGTAGATCCAGCCGTTGACCGCGTACTCGGGGTCGACCGCGACGCTGAGCAGCCCGCGGTCGCCGTTGTCGAGGATCTCGGTGCGCAGGTCGATCACCGGCTTCGAGTGGCGGATGCCGCGGCGCACGTCCCAGAGCACGCCCGCCTTCTCCGCGACGAGCAGGTCGTCGGCGCTCACGAAGCGGATGCAGGTCGCGCGATCCCAGTTCGCGACGAGCGGCTCGGCCACGAAGTCCTTGGGCAGCGCCTGGCCGCGGGCGACGCACGGCGCGAGCGCCAGCGCGAGCGCGAGTCGGGCGGCGCGCCAGGAAAGGGAACGGGCCGACGCGACTGCACCGCGATCCGGGAACCGGGCCATCTGCATTCCCCGCGAAGAAGCGCGAGCGACCGGCCGCGCACGAAGGCGGACAAGAATGCGGAATGGTAGCGCGGCCCGCTTGTTCCGGGGACGGGTGGAGTCCCTGCGGCTCTGCGGCCCTGCCGCCTAAGGTCCTGCGGCCCGCGGCCTCACTGGACGTGGAAGCCCCGGATCGCGCTGGTCGCGGTCCCGAAGTCGTTCCGGGCGGTGACGCGCCAGCGGTACTTCCCCGGCGCGAGGGGGGGCGCGACGAGGACGCTCTCCTGGCGTTGGACGACCGAGCCGGAACGCTCCACCGTCGCGGTGAAGACCGGCACGTCGAAGGTCGCGTCGGTGGCGACCTCCACGAGCCAGCTCATTGCGCCCGACGGCGCGTCCCAGACCAGCAGCGGCTGGCTCCCCGCCTTGGCCCGCGGCGCCGGGAGGACCAGCGTGCAGGGGGGCGGGCCGGCGGGCAGGCCGGCGTGGACGTGGGTCGCGAAGAAGTCGCGCAGCACCTCCTCGCGCGGCAGCGTCGCGTCGTCGACGCAGAGGAACTGCGCGTACTCGCCGCCGCGCACGTGGCGCAGCGCGAGCGCGTCGCTCGTCGGCGGGTCGGCGCCGTCGCTCGCGTAGAGCTTCGCGACGGTCCAGTCGGAGGAGAGGCGCGCCGTGACGACGCCGAGGCTCGTCGTGAACGGCGCGAGCGCCGGCAGGTCGGCGGCGTCCGCCGCGAGCGCCATCGCCGCGGCGCCCGACGCGAGGTGCGGCGCCGCGGCGTCGAGCAGCTCGTCGAGCGCGTCGGGGCCGGCGCCGTGGTCCTCGTCGTCGCCGCCGACGGTGAGCCAGCGGGAGAAGGGCGCGCAGCCGGTCCAGAGCAGCGCGTCGCCGGCCTCGATCCAGCGCTCGGCCGGCGAGTTCCGGGGCTGTCCGTGGTAGGCGAGGCCGGCGCACTCGTCGAGGCAGACCAGCCAGTCGCGCACGCCGTCGTCGCGGTAGTCGTCCATCCACGCCGCGAGCGCCGGCTGGTCGGAGGCGCCGAAGATCTGCGCCTCGAATCCGGCCGCGTGCAGGTCGTCGGCGAGCCGCGACGCGACGTCCCAGCGCGCGTCGGTCGTGAGGAAGTGGGGGGCGACCAGCGGCGTGAAGATCGCGACCGCCGGAGCGAGCGGCCGGACGAAGACCGGCTGCACGAACGTCGTGGCGCCGGCGCCGTTGCCGGCGGTGAGGCGCAGCTCGTACGTGCCCGGGCCGGCGTAGAGGTGGGTCGGCCGGCAGTCCTGGAGGTGGGAGGCCGAGAAGCGGTCGACGGTGCCGTCGCCCCAGTCGAAGGCGAGATCGGTGGCGCCGTAGCCGGCCCAGTGGACGTGGCCGGTCGCCTCGATCGTCCGGCCGAGGCGCGGCGCGAAGTTCGAGAGGGCGACCAGGTGGGGCTCGGGGGTCGCGGTCGCGTCGTAGAGGTCGATCGCGCGGGAGCTCGAGAGGCCGCGGCTGTCGGTCGCGACGACCGTGACGTGGAGGTAGACGCCCTCGCTGTGCACCGGCGGCGTGTAGGTCGCGTGCGCGCCGGAGAGCGTCGCCCAGCTCGGGTGGACGTGGTGGTCGTGGACGAGGTCGACGACCCACTTCACGGCGATCGGGAGGCCGGCCGCGTCGTCCTCGGCGTCGGCCACCGTCGCGTCGAGCGAGAGGAGCGACTGGCCCGGCACGAAGGTCGAGCCGTCCGCCGGTGAATCGATCGAGACGATCGACGGCGGCGTGTCGCCCGCCACGAGCGTCTGCGTGAACTTCGACGTCTCGCCGCCGGCGTCGGCGATCGTGAGCGAGACGAGGTAGTTCTGCGGGTTGGGGTAGCTCTTGGAGAGCGACGACTGCGTCGAGTGGCTGCCGTCGCCGAGGTCCCAGTCGAAGGTCAGCGCGCCGCCCTCGGGGTCGTACGACGCCGACGCGTCGAGCGCGACGACGTAGGGCAGCGTCCCGTAGGGCGGGGCGACCGTCACGACCGCGACCGGCGGATGGTTGGTCTTGGTGTAGCGCAGGTGCTGCACCGAGTCGGTCGCCATCGAGATCAGGTAGAGGTCGCCGTTCGCCGGGTCGGGCACGAGGCCGATCGGCGCGTTCGCGCCGCTCGCGAAGAGCTCGGGCTGCGCCGGCGCGCCGTTCACGAAGGCGACGCTGCGGATCCAGCTCTGCCCGTAGTCGCAATAGAACAGGCGATTGCGGTACTTCTGCGGGTACTCGGTGCCGGTGTAGACGCACACGCCGGTCGCGCAGTTGCCGATGTAGCCGATGTTCTTCGGGTCGGTGTGGTTCCAGTTGAGCAGCGGCTTCGTGAACAGCGACGCGTCGTGGCACTGCCCGAACGGGTTGTTGTTGTAGTACGACTTGCAGATGAAGCCGGCCTCCCAGCACGGCCAGCCCAGGTTGATCCCGCGCGTGCCGCGGCTCACCTCCTCCCACTGGAACCAGCCGACGTCGCTGACGTAGAGGCGCTCGGGCGAGCCGGAGCCCGGGTCGAGGCAGAAGCGGAAGGGGTTGCGCAGCCCGAGGATCCAGACGCGCGAGGCGGTGTCGGCCGGGTCGCCGGTGAAGAAGGGGTTGTCGGGCAGGCCGAACCCGGTCGCCGGGTCGATGCGCAGCACCTTGCCCGACAGCGACGTGAGCGACTGCGAGCGGAACGCCCCGATGTCCTCGCTCGCGTCGAACTTGCCCGCGCCGAAGCCGTTCGGGTCGTAGCCGCCGAAGTCGGTCAGGTCCCAGTGGGCGCCGTCGCCGTTGGAGACGAGCAGGCTCCCATCCGACGCGAAGCGCAGGTCGCCGACCGCGTGCGAGAAGTGGAGCGACGGGAAGCCCTCGCTCCATGTCGCGCCGATGAGGATCGTGCGTGATGCCGGGTCGGCGACCAGGTCGCCGTTCACGTCGATCGACGTCGCGTAGCGCGTGAGGCGGCCGAACGTCTCCTGCTCCCAGTCGTTGCCGTCCTCGTTGGGGTCGACGACGTAGAGCAGGTAGACGAATCCGTCCACGTCCCACTGCGGGTCGACGGCGACGCTCAAGAGGCCGCGGTCGCCGTTGTTCATCACCTCCTGCTGCAGGTCGAGCACGGGCTTGCCGTGCTTGAAGCCGCGCCGCACGTCCCACAGGAGGCCCGCCTTCTCCGCGACGAGCAGGTCGTCGGCGCCCGCGAAGCAGATGCACGTCGGCTGGTTCCAGCCGCCGGCCACCGGCTCGGCCACGAAGTCGGGCGGCAGCGTCTGGGCGCGCGCGGCCGCGAAGCCGAGCGCGGCGACGGCGGCGAAAGGGCGGGCGGCGCGTGGGAGGTACTTCACGACGGATCCCCCTTCGCCGCTCCGGCGCCGGATCGCGCGGGGACCGAGAGATCCCGCGGGCTGCGGCGGACGCGGTGAGCCGCGGGATCGTAGCCCCGCGCCGGCGTGCCGTCACTGCATTCGGAAGGCGCGGCTGGGGGCGGTGGTCGAGCCGTAGTTGTTCCGGGCGGTGACGCGCCAGCGATAGCGCTGCCCGGGCTGGAGCGGCGTCGTGCACTGGATGCTCGCGGTCGTCCCCACGATCGTCGCGTCGCGGATCAGGGTCGCGGTGAAGACCGGATCGGCGAACGCCGCGTCGGTCACGACCTCGATCAGCCAGCTGGTCGCCTCCGGCGACGTCTTCCAGACCAGCATCGGCTGCGGATCGGAGATCCGCTCCTTGGGCGCCGGGCTGACCAGGTCGAAGGGCTTCGGCCCCTTCGGCAGCTTCGCGAAGACGTGGCTGACCAGGAAGTCCTTCAGCACGGCCTCGCGCGGCAGCGTCGCGTCGTCGACGCAATAGAACTGGGCGTACTCGCCGCCCTTCCTGTTGATCAGCAGGAGCGCGTCGCTCACCACCGGCGTGGCGCCGGTGCTCGCGTAGAGCTTCGCGACGCTCCAGGCGGCGGTGAGGCGCGAGGTCATCAGCGCCGTGGACGAGTCGAACGGCTGCAGCGACGGGATCTCGCCCGCGTCGGCGGCGAGGCTCATGTGGCCCGACCCGGCGACCAGATGCTGCTTCGAGAAGCCGAGCAGGTCGTCGAGCGCCCACGGCCCCGCGTTGTCGTTCTTGTCCTCGCCCCCCGGCGTCACGTACTGCGCGAAGGGGTTGAACCCGGTCCAGACGATGCCGTTGCCGGCGTCGAGCCACTGCTCGGCGAGCGAGCCGTCCTTCTCTCCCGCGTACGCCACCGAAGCGCCGACGTCGAGGCAGATGAGCCAGTCGCGCGGCTTGTTGTTCAGGTACTCGGTCATCCACGCCTGCAGCTCGGCCTGGTCGCCGGAGCCGAACAGCCGGCCGGTGAGCCCGGCGCCGTTCATCGCGGCGACGAGGTCGGACGCGATGGTGTACTGGTCCGCGGCCGGGATCCAGTGCGAGGCGACCAGCGGCGCGAAGATCGCGACCTCGGGCCAGAGCGGCCGCACCGTGATCGGCTGGATCACCGTCTCCGTGTCGGTCCCGTCCGAGGCGGAGAAGCGCAGCGAATAGGTGCCGGGCGCGACGTAGACGTGGGAGGGGACGCAGTCGACGAGGTGCGACGCGCGGAACGCGTCCTTCGCGCCGTCGCCCCAGTCGAAGGTGAGGTCGGCGTCGCCGTGGCCCGCCCAGTGGAGGTGGCCGGTCGCGACCACGGAGTGGCCGAGGCGCGGCGTCGCGGTCGAGACCGAGACGAGGTGGGGCTCGGGCTTGGCGTCGGCGTCGAAGAGGTCGAAGCCCTGCGACGTGGTGAGCCCGCCCGAGTCGGTGACGTTCAGCGTCACGTGGAGGTAGACGCCCTCGCCGTGCAGCGGCGGCGAATAGGTCACGTGCGCGCCCTGGAGCGTCGCCCAGTCGGGGTGCGTGTGGTGGTCGTGCACGAGGTCGACGACCCACTCGACGGTGAGCGGCACGCCCGCCGCGTCGTCCTCGGCGTCGGCGACGGTCGCGTCGAACGCCAAGGGCACGTTGACGTGATAGAAGGAGCCGGGCGCCGGATCGTCGATCGCGACGATCGCCGGCGGCGAGTTGTCGACGGCGATCGGCAGGGTGAGCGACGCGGTGTTGCCGATCGGGTCCTTCACCACGAGCTGCGCCTGGAAGGCGCCCGAGCTCGCGTAGGTGTGGGACGCGATCGCGGTGGTGGCGTGCGCGCTGCCGTCGCCGAAGCTCCAGTCGTAGGTCAGCGGCGAGTGCTCGGGGTCGTAGGACGCGGTCGCGTCGAACGTGACGGCGAGCGGCGAGGGACCCGAGGCGGGCGCCGCGGTCGCGAGCGCGACCGGCGGGTGGTTCGCCTTGGTGTAGCGGACGCGCCGGATCACGCTGGACGACATCGACGCGTAGAGGAGGTCGCCGTTCAGCGGGTCGGCCTCGAAGTCGACCGGGTGGCCGGTGTCGGTCGCGAAGCGGTCGCTCGAGGCCGCGGCTCCGTTGATCACCAGCACCGAGCGGATCCACTCCGACGCGTAGTCGCCGAGGAGGACGCGGCCGAGGTAGGGCGACGGGTACTCCGTGCCGCCGTAGACCAGCACGCCGACCGAGCACTGCCCGACGAAGTCGGGGTTGTACTGCGACGTGTACTGGTAGTGGTGGTAGGTGAAGAACGGCGGCGTGAAGAGCGACGGGTCGTCGCACTCGCCGTTCGGGTCGATGTCCTGGTAGGACGTCTGCGCGACCGGCCCCTCGCGGCACGGCCAGCCGAAGTTCTCCCCGCCGCGGCAGTGGTAGACCGACTCCCACGTCTCCCATCCGACGTTGCAGACGTAGAGCTCGTCGACCGGGCCGGTGCCGGGGATCAGGCAGAAGCGGAACGGGTTGCGCAGCCCCAGCGCCCAGACGCGCGAGGCGTGGTCGGCCGCATTGCCCGTCCAGAACGGATTGTCGGGCAGCCCGAGCCCGGTCGCGGGATCGATGCGCAGGATCTTGCCGGCGAGCGACGTCAGCGACTGCGCGCGGAACGCGCCGATGTCCTCGCTCGCGTCGAACTTGCCCGGCCCGAAGCCGCCCGGGTCGAAGCCGCCGGGATCGGTCAGGTCCCAATGGGCGCCGTCACCGGCCGAGAGGAAGAGGCTCCCGTCCGAAGCGAAGCGCAAGTCGCCGGGCGCGTGCGAGAGGTGGAGCGACGGGATCCCCTCGCTCCACGTCTGGCCGATGAGGACGACGCGGGACGCCGGGTCGGCGACGCGGTCGCCGTTCGCGTCGAGCGCGGTCGTGTAGCGCGTGAGGCGGCCGAAGCTCTCCTGCTCGGCGTCGTTGCCGTCCTGGTTGGGGTCGACCACGTAGAGCAGGTAGATCCAGCCGTTGCTCGCGAAGTTCGGGTCGACGGCGAGGCAGAGCAGGCCGCGGTCGCCGTTGTTCAGGATCTCCTGCTTCAGGTCGATCACGGGCTTGGCGCGCTTCGAACCGTCGCGCACGTCCCAGACGACGCCGCCCTTCTCCCCGACCAGGAACTCCGTCGCGCTGGCGAAGCGGAAGCAGGTCGGCTGCGCGTAGGTGCCGGCGAGGTCCTCGACCACGAAGTCGGGGTCCTGCAGGGTCTGCGCCCGAAGCGTCGGGGCGAGCGCGCCGCCGAATGCGAGGAGCGCGACGAATGGAAGACGACGGGAGACGCAATGCGGACCGATCATTGAACCACCCCAGTGCGCGCTGCCGCGAAGACCCGTCGCGAAAAATCGACGGGAGAATCTAGCGCCGATTGCCGTTCGGTCGAGTTGCCGACGTCCCCCGCCTCGCGAACGATTTTCCGCACCGGATGTGCACGAGACGCCTGGCGCAGGGCGCCGGCCCTCGTTCCGCGCGCGGCGGCCCCCGCGGTCTAGACGTGCAGGCTCTGCACCAGGTTCATGAGCCAGCTGAGGGAGAGACCGAACCAGAGCGTCCCGACCGCGAGCGCGACGACGATCGTCGAGAGCTCGAAGGCGTAGGCGTGCTTGCGCGGGCTCGCGGTCGCCTCCTCCTCGCCCTTGAAGAAGAGGCTCTTCGCCATGCGGAAGTAATAGAAGAGCGAGACGATCGAGTTGAGCACGAGCAGCACCGCGAGCCACTGGAGCGCGGGCGCCGTCCAGATCGCCTGCAGGAGGTACCACTTGCCGACGAAGCCGGCCGTCGGCGGGATGCCGGTGAGCGAGAGCAGGAAGACGGCGAGCGCGCCGCACGCGACGGGCGACTTCCAGCCGAGCCCCGCCCAGCCTCCGACCGTCTCGGCGCCCCAGCGGTTCGACAGGTAGGTGACGACCGCGAACGCGCCGAGGTTCATCATGAAGTACGCGGCGAGATAGAAGGCGACCGCGTGCGCGCCGGTGAGGCTGGCGACGTTGTAGTGGTCGCCGTGCGCGTCGATCGCGTCGGCCCCCGCGACGAACGCCGCGACGCCGGCCAGCATGTAGCCCGCGTGCGCGATCGAAGAGTAGGCGAGCAGGCGCTTGGCGTTCTCCTGCAGCATCGCGGCGACGTTGCCGAACGTCATCGTCATCGCCGCGATCGCGGCGAGCACCGCGGCGAGCGCCGGGCTGCCGACCACCGCGTGGCCCGCGTCGGGGACGACCGTCGTCGTCGCGGCGACGCCGCCGAAGAAGCGCAGGATCATCCCGAAGCTCGCGGTCTTCGAGACCACGGAGAGGAACGTCGTGACGGGCGTCGGCGCCCCCTCGTAGACGTCGGGGCTCCAGAAGTGGAACGGGAAGGCGGCGACCTTGAAGCCGAAGCCGGCGAGCGACAGGATCACGCCGACCGCCACGCCCATGCCGGTCGCGTCGAGGTGGAAGTCCTTCCCGTGCGCGCCCGACAGCAGGAGGCGCTGGACGGCGGAGCCGATCTCGGGCAGGCGGACGCTGCCGGTGAAGCCGTAGAGCAGCGAGAAGCCGAACAGCATCGCGCCGCTCGCCAGCACCCCGAAGACGAGGTACTTCACCGCCGCCTCGGTCGAACGGATGTCGCGCTTCAGGAACCCGGCCAGGACGTAGGAGCTGATCGAGAGCGTCTCGAGCCCGAGGAAGAGCAGCAGCAGGTGGTCGGTCGAGACCAGGAAGAAGGCGCCGACCGCCGCGGTGACGAGGATCGAGTAGTACTCGCCGATGCCGTCGTGGTCGAAGCCGCGGAACCACATCGAGAGCAGCGTGACGACCAGCAGCCCCGACGCGATCAGCAGCTTGAAGAAGAGCGCGAAGCGGTCGTCGAGCATCATCCCGAACACGTGCCCGCCGTGCGCGCCGGCGAAGCTCCGCGCGATCCAGTAGATCGTGAAGACGACGCCGAGCGTCGTGACCCAGCCGGTCACGCGCGTGTCGCGGCCCTTCAGCAGGAGGTCGGAGAGCAGCGCGACCAGCGCCGTGACCGAGAGGATGATCTCCGGCCAGATGCGTCCGACGTCGGCGTTGGTCTGAGCGAGCCAGTCCACGAATTGCTCCGCGTTGCGAGGGGCGTCCGTCCGCGACCGTCCGTCACTTGGGCGTGATGATCTGCACCAGCGACTGGATCGACGGGCCCATCCAGTTCAGCAGGAAGGCGGGGAAGACGCCGGCGATCACGCAGAGCGCGCCGAACGGCGCGAGGCACGTCCACTCGCGCAGCGTGACGTCGGGGAAGCCGCGGTACTTCTCCTGCGCGGGCCCGAAGAAGACCCTGCGGATCGTCATGAGGAAGAAGGCGGCGGTGACGATCAGACCGATCGTCGAGATCGCGGTCAGGATGGGGTAGCGCTCCCACGCGCCGAGCAGCGCGAGCACCTCGCCCCAGAAGCCGGCCAGCCCGGGCAGCCCGAGCGACGTGAAGATGCCGAGGAAGGCGAGGCTCGCGTACACCGGCATGTGGCTGGCGAGCCCGCCGAACTTCGCGATCTCGCGGTGGTGCGCCCGGTCGTAGATCACGCCGACCAGGAGGAAGAGCATCGCCGAGCTGGTGCCGTGGTTGAACAGCGTCAGGTTCGCGCCCGACAGGCCCTGCGGGTTCATCGCGGCCAGCCCGAGCAGCACGAAGCCCATGTGCGCCACCGACGAGTAGGCGACCAGCTTCTTGAAGTCGGTCTGCGCCATCGCGACGAAGGCGCCGTAGACGATGTTGATCGTGCCGAGCACGGCGAGCCCGGTCGCCCACACCGTGGTCGTGCCGTTCTGCCACATGACGTCGGGGAAGACGGTCATGTTCACGCGCATGAGCCCGTACCCGCCGAGCTTCAGCAGGATGCCGGCGAGGATGACCGAGATCGCGGTGGGCGCCTCGACGTGCGCGTCGGGCAGCCAGGTGTGGAACGGGAAGACCGGGACCTTGATCGCGAAGCCGATGAACATGAACAGGAAGCACCAGTGCTGGAACGTCATCCCGAACAGCATGGGCAGCGAGGCCCAGCACCCGGGCTTGCCGATCGGCGTCTGTCCGATCTGCGCCAGCTTCACCAGGCTGAAGGTGCGCTGCGCCGGGTCGTCGCTCGACGACAGGTACATCGCGACCATCGCGATCAGGATCAGCACCGAGCCGGCCAGCGTGTAGAGGAAGAACTTGATCGCGGCGTACTCGCGGCGCGGCCCGCCCCAGATGCCGATCAGGAAGTACATCGGGAGCAGCATGAGCTCCCAGTACACGTAGAAGAGGAAGAGGTCGAGGCTGACGAAGACGCCGTTGATGCCGACCTCGAGCAGCAGCAGCAGCACGAAGTAGCCCTTCACGCCCTTCTCGACGTTCCACGACGAGAAGACCGCGACGAAGAGCAGCAGGCAGTTGAGCAGCACGAGCGGCGCGGAGAGCCCGTCGACGCCGACCTGGTACTGGATGTGGAAGGTCTTCACCCAGTCGAAGACCTCGTAGAGCTGGTAGCCCGCGGTCCCGACCTGGAACTTCGCGAAGTACATCCAGGCGGCGAGGACGAGCGGGATGCCGGTGAAGGCGGCCGCCAGCGTCTTGATCACGTCGGTCTTGGCGCGCGGCGTCAGCAGGATCGCGACCATCCCGATCAGCGGGGACAGCGTGATCCAGCTCAGCAGGTGGGTGGAGTCCATGGTCTCGATCATGGTTTCGTTCGGGCTCCGGGAGCGGTCGTGCGTTCGGGCGTGTCTTGAACCGGCGAAATGACGCGGAGGAACGCGTCAGGAGAGGAAGACGAAGAGCAGCGAGACCAGCGCGATCCCGCCGACGGCGAAGGCGAGGTAGTCCTGCGCGTTCCCGGTCTGGAGGCGGCGGAAGCGGCGCGAGAGGAAGTGCGTCGCGTGCCAGAAGAAGTTGACCGTGCCGTCGACGACGACCCGGTCGAACGTCCCCCACAGGCTCGAGAGCGCCAGCCCGAGCGAAGCGACGCCGTTCACCGCGCCGTCGACCACGCGCACGTCGAAGCGCGTGAACGCGCGCGACACCGCGCCGCCGAAGCGCACCACGGTGGCCTGGTAGAACTCGTCGAAGTAGTAGAGGCGGGAGACGGTGGTGGAGAGGCGCCCGAAGCGGGCGTACCAGACGTCCGGTCCGGGGTTGCGCTGCTTGTAGGTCCGGACGTAGAGGCGGTAGCCGGCCACGAGCACCGCGACCGAGACGACGAGGACGATGAACGCGAGGAGCAACGACTCCTCGCCGTGGTGCGGCGCGTGTCCGACCGCGAGCGACGCCAGCGCGGGCGGCGGCGCGAGCATCTCGGGCACGTGCATCCCGCGGAAGAGCGGGATCGGCAGCCAGTCGACCGAGAAGATCGCGAGGAAGCCGAGCACGAAGAGCGGGATCGTCATCGTCGACGGCGACTCGTGCGCGTGCTCGAACTTGTGGTGGTCGCGCGGCGTCCCGTAGAAGGTCAGGTAGAGCAGCCGCAGCATGTAGAAGAAGGTGAGCCCGCCGCCGAAGATCGCCACGATCGCGGGCAGCCAGTGGGCGAGCGTCCCGCTCATGCCCCACTGGATCGCGTGCTCGACGATCATCTCCTTCGAGAACGCGCCCGACAGGAACGGCACGCCGGCCAGCGCGAGCGTCGCGACGAAGAAGGTGCGGTACGTCGACGGCATCTTCGACTTGAGCCCGCCCATCTCGCGCATGTCCTCGGTGTGGACCGCGTGGATGACCGAGCCGGCGCCGAGGAAGAGGCACGCCTTGAAGAAGGCGTGCGTGTAGAGGTGGAACAGGCCGGCCGAGTACCCGCCGACGCCGAGCGACAGCATCATGTAGCCGAGCTGGCTGCAGGTCGAGTAGGCGAGCACCTTCTTGATGTTGTTGTGCACCAGGCCGATGGTCGCGGCGACCAGCGCCGTGATCGTGCCGACGATGGCGATGAAGCCGAGCACGGTGGGCGTGAAGAGGAAGTAGACGCGCCCGACCATGTAGACGCCGGCCGCGACCATCGTGGCGGCGTGGATCAGGGCCGACACGGGCGTCGGACCGGCCATCGCGTCGGGGAGCCAGACGTGCAGCGGCACCTGCGCCGACTTCGCCATCGGCCCCATGAACAGCAGCAGCCCCATCACCGTGAGCGCGGCGCCGAGCCCCCAGCCGAACAGCGAGGTCTCGACGTGCGTCGCGACCATGTGCTGCAGGCGGCCGTAGATCTCGTGGATGTCGAGCGTCTTGAAGATGCCCCAGGCGAACAGGATCCCGAGCAGGAAGCCCACGTCGCCGAAGCGGTTGGTCATGAAGGCCTTCATCGAGGCCTTGGGCGGCTCGGCCTGCTCGAACCAGAAGCCGATCAGGAAGTAGCTGCAGACGCCGACCAGCTCCCAGAAGCAGAAGAGCAGGAGCAGGTTGTCGGTCAGCACCAGCCCGAGCATCGAGAAGCTGAAGAGCTGCAGGAAGGCGAAGAAGCGCGGGAAGCGCGGGTCGCCGTGCATGTACCCGACGGAATAGAGGTGCACGAGGAAGGCGACGATGCAGACGACGGCGAGCATCGCCGCGGTCAGCGCGTCGATCGTGATGCCGGCGTCGATGTGGAGCGAGCCGACGCTCAGCAGCGCGTAGACGCCGCCGTGCTCCTTGCTCGACCAGGCGGGCCGGTGGTCGCCGAGGTCGGCGGGCGCCTCCTCGTGCGCCGCCTTCTCGCCGCCGCCGTGCTCCTTCGCGGGCTTCGCGCCGTGCTCCGCGGCCGCGGCGTGCGCCGCCGCCGGCTCCTGGTCGATCACGGCGTGCTTGAAGATGGCGAGCGCGCAGAAGAGCGCGACGCCGATCGTGGCGAGCGGGACGACGTGGCCGTGCTTCCTCGTGAAGTCGCTCTTCCAGGTGAACGCCGTGAAGAGGAAGCCGCCGAGCGGCAGCAGCAGGATCGCGAGCGCGAACCAGCCGGGCGTCGCGCCCTGGAAGAACGGGCTGTCGAAGGGTTCCATCGCGGGCCCCGGTCAGTCGCCGAGCCGGTCGGGCTTGGAGACGTCGATGGTCGGGAAGTGGTGGTAGAGCTGCAGCACGATGCCGAGCGCGACGGCCGCCTCGGCCGCGGCGAGGATGATGATGAAGATGGCGAACATCTGGCCGTCGAGCGCGCCGCCCTTGCCGCCCCCGCCGCCATGGTGGCGCGCGAACGCGACGAAGTTGAGCGCCGCCGCGTTGAGGATGAGCTCGGCTCCCATCAGCACGTAGATCGCGTTGCGGCGCGTCACCATCGTGAAGATGCCGAGCACGAACATCGCCGAGCTGATGAAGACGTACCCGCCCAGGTGGCTCACGCCTTCGGCCGCCAGCAGTGGCATCGCTCAACCCCCCTTGCGCCGGCGCGCGAGATAGACCGAGCCGACCAGCGCCGCGAGCAGCACCAGCGAGGAGAGCTCGAACGGGATCAGGTACTGGTCGCGCATCAGCAGCGCGCTGCCGATGGCGTCGGTGGTGGGGGCGGAGGTGACGGGGGCCGCGGGCTTCAGCGCCGCCGCGAGCCCCTGCCACGCGACCGACATCAGGACGGCGACCGGGACGGCGACCAGTACGCCCGGCAGGACGAGCGTGCCGAGCGACCAGCGCGTCGCGTCGCGCGGCGTGAGCATGATCCCGTAGATGAAGAGGATCGTGATGCCGCCGACGTAGACCAGGAGCTGCACGCCGCCGAGGAAGTCGGCGCCGAGCGTCCAGTAGAGCCCGGCGACGCCGAGCAGGGAGAGCACCAGCGCGAAGGCCGAGTGCACCAGCTTCGGCATCAGCGCGACGAGCGCCGCGCCCGCGAGCGCGCACCCGCCGAAGAACCAGAACATGAAGGCGTCCAAGCCGCGTCTCCTCCTCTCGTTCCCGATCAGGTCGCAGCCGGCGGCGTCGGTCCGGCCGCCGTGGGCGGCACGGGAGGCTTCGCGGCGGGGGCCGCCGGGACCGCAGGCTTCGCGGCAGCCGCAGGAGCGGCGCCAGCGGCCGGCGGCGTCGCC
>DASRRB010000245.1:0-2226 GCA_035695985.1 Planctomycetota bacterium
CCACGTCGCCCTCCCACAGCCCGAGCCGCTCGTGGTCGCGGTCGGTCCCGGCCAGCGTCACGACCTGCGTGAAGGGGCAGACGAACGCGAGCTGCAGGAACTCGTCGTTCCAGATCGCCTTGACGTCCGTCGCCAGGTCGGGGCGCGCGAGCGCGCGGTCGGACGTGAGCTCGACGATCTGCGCCGGCGCGGCATCCCACGCCGGATCGTGCGCGCGCCCGTCGAATGCGACCTTCGCAACACGACGCGCATGGATCTCCGGCGGGGGCCAGCCGCGCGCCAGCACGCGCCGCGCGTTGTCGAAGTAGATCTTGCGCAGCAGCGGCGCCGGCAGCCCGATCGCGTCGATCGTCCAGTTCCCCTGGATCGGCGTCATGTGGGGGAAACCGCGCTCGAGCGTCTCGAAGAAGGTCCAGTGCTTCGAGAAGAAGGCCGCCGCGGCCGCGTCGTCGGGCGCCTCGTCGTCGCCCCCCGAGCCGAGGATCAGCCGGTCGTAGACCTGGAAGTCGGTGCCGAGCAGGATGCGCTCCTGGTGCTTCGCGAAGAGCTTGCGGACGAACGCCGGGTCGCGCCGCCCGATCTCGGGGATGCGCGCGGCGACGTCGACGCAGAGGTTCTCGTGCGCGTCGAGCCAGCCGTCGACCTTCTCGAGCTCCTCGGGATCGTCGGCGAAGTGGACCGCGACGAAGGTCGTCTTCTCGTGGCGGGCGACGACGCGCAGGAGCTGCGCGAAGAGCTCGTCGCGCGGCGGGTAACGGGACGGGTCGCCGAACCACCAGTCCGGGTGCGACTGGAGCTCCCGCCACCGCTCGTTCTTCTCGTCGTACGGCTGCCAGAACGCCTTGGGGTCGGCGACGTGGATGAACACGGGGAGGCCGAGCTCGCCGCACTTCTCCCACGCGAGGTCGAGCTTCTCCGTGTCGACCGGGATCAGCTTCCCGGCGCCGTCCTTCAGGAAGAGGCCGAGCCGCTTGAACTCCTTGACGGCGATCGCCCCCTGCGCCGCGCCGTCGGCCACCTGCTGCGAGGCGCGCACCGCGAAATCGGGAGCGTCGAAGCCCGACCAGTCGAAGTTCAGCGCGAGCCCGAAGCGGCCGGGATGGAGCCGCTCGACCAGCTCACGATGGCGCTCGAGCTGCGACGGGCCGCCGCCGGCGGGGCGCGTCGCCGTCCCTCCGCTCAGGTTGAGCGCGAAGCCGATCCCGGCCTGGTCGAGCAGCCGCGCCGCCCGCGCGTAGCGCTCCTCGGTCGCCTCGACGTGGACGTGCACGTCGGCGAGGCGGCGCGCCGCGCGCCACGCGACCGCCTCGGGGTCGTCGCACACGGCATGGAGCGCGAAAGCGAGCACGGCGGCGCGGCGCATGCGGACTCCTCGCGACCCGGTTCCGGCGGGCCGCGCAGGATACTCGCGCGCGCCGGCCGTTCAGTCGGCCGGCTTCATCACGAAGGGCGCGCTGAGCTCGTGCTTGCCGAACTGGATCACGAGCTTCGCGCCGTGCTTCGCGCTCCCGTCGAGGTCGAGCCGGACCAGGAGGTGGTCGGCGCGCGCGTCGACCTTCCGGTAGGCGAGCGGCACCTCCGTCCCGCCCTTGGTGAGCGCGACGGTGAAGGCGTCGAGGTGGTGGTCGCGCACGTCGACCGGGTCGAGCAGGACCAGCGTGAACGTGCCGTCCGCCTTGCGCTCGAGCACGAGGTACCACTGCCCCGGCGCGACCTCGACCTTGCCGAACGCGAGGTCGATGTTGGTGTCGAGCGTCGTCCAGAAGTTCTGGCCGAAGCGCCAGCGCGCCGGCTCCGCCTTTGCGACCACCGCGTCGTAGTCGTCGCGCCAGACCGGCTTGCCGTAGTCGACCACGACCTCGCCGCCCGAGTGGTCGCCGTTCCAGAAGAAGAGGCGCGTGCAGCCGCGCGCGCTCTGCTCGGGGAAGGGGATCTGCGGCGCGTCGGGCTTCGGCTTCTGCTGCGGCGCGAGCGCGGCGAAGACGAACGGCGCGGCGAGGAGTGCGAATGCGGGCGCGGCGAAGCGGGCGAGGCGACAGGTCGACATGGGAACCTCACAAGTTCCGGGGGCGCGGCGCGAGGAGTACGCGCCGCCGCGACGCCCGTTCCCCCGCGACTCAGCGCCGGACGGTGTTCCCGCCGGCGTCGCGCCCGCTCTTGCAGTCGCGCTCGACGCTGCCGAGCGAGGCGAGGTCGTTCATCGGGGCGCTCGCGTCGGGGTCGGGG
>DASRRB010000246.1:0-22496 GCA_035695985.1 Planctomycetota bacterium
GGTGACCCCGGCGACGTAGGCGACCACCGGCTTCGACATGTGATCGGCGATGAAATCGGCCGCTTCCTCCTCGGCCGAGCCGCCGATCTCCCCGATCATCACGACCGCGAGCGTGTCGGGGTCGCCCTGGAACAGGGCGAGCACGTCGACGAAGTTCGTGCCGGGCAACGGATCGCCGCCGATGCCGATGCACGTCGACTGGCCGAGGCCGAGCTGCGTCAGCTGCCAGACCGCCTCGTACGTGAGCGTCCCGCTGCGCGAGACGACGCCGATGTTGCCGCGCTTGTGGATGTAGCCCGGCATGATCCCGATCTTGCAGCCGGTGCCGCCCTCCCCCGGCGTGATGATGCCGGGGCAGTTGGGGCCGATGAGTCGCGTCGTGCTGCGCGCGAGGACGGAGTGCACGCGCGCCATGTCGAGGACCGGGATCCCCTCGGTGATGCAGCAGACCAGCCCGATCTTCGCGTCGATCGCTTCCAGGATCGCGTCGGCCGCGAACGCGGCCGGCACGTAGATCACGCTCGCGTCGGCGCCCGTCTCCTTCGCCGCCTGCGCGACCGAGTCGAACACGGGGATGCCGTCGATCGTCGTCCCGCCCTTGCCGGGCGTGACGCCGCCGACCATGCGCGTGCCGTACTCGACGGCCTTCTGCGTGTGGAAGCGGCCGGCCTCGCCGGTGATCCCCTGGCAGATGACCCGCGTCGCCTTGCCGACGAGGACGCTCATCGCTTCCCTCCGCCCTTGGAGAGCGCGACGACCTGCGTCGCCGCCTCGTCGATCGTCTTCGCGGTGACGATCTTCATCCCGCTCTCGTCCAGCATCTTGCGGCCGAGCTCGACGTTGGTGCCTTCGAGCCGCACGACCAGCGGCACGGCGAGATGGACCTCCTGCGCCGCGGCCCGGATCCCGCCCGCGATCACGTCGCACTTGGCGATGCCGCCGAAGATGTTCACGAGGACCGCGCGCACCTTCGGGTCGCCGAGGATCAGCTTGAAGGCGGCCGCGACCTGGTCCTTCGTCGCGCCGCCGCCGACGTCGAGGAAGTTGGCCGGGAAGCCGCCGGCGAGCTTGATCGCGTCCATGGTGGCCATCGCCAGCCCGGCGCCGTTCACCATGCAGCCGACGTCGCCGTCGAGCGAGACCCAGGAGAGGCCGTGCTCGCTCGCCGCGAGCTCGCGCGGGTCCTCCTCGTCCTTGTCGCGCCACGCGACGACGTCCTTGTGGCGGAAGAGCGCGTTGCCGTCGAACGCGACCTTCGCGTCGAGCGCGACGACTCCGCCGCTCTTCAGGACGACCAGGGGATTGATCTCGACCATCGAGGCGTCGGCCTCGACGAAGGCGCGGCAGGCGTTCTGGAGCAGCGGGACGGCCGCCTTGAAGGCGTCGCCGCGCAGCTCGAGCGCGAGCGCGAGCCGCCGCGCCTGGTAGCCGCCGAGCCCGAGCAGCGGGTCGAACCACTCGCGCAGGATCTTCTCGGGCGCGCGCGCCGCCACCTCCTCGATCTCGACGCCGCCCTCCGCGCTCGCCATCACGACGGGCTTGCGCGCGGAACGGTCGAGCACGACGCCGAGGTAGAGCTCGCGCCCGATGTCGCACCCCTCCTCGACCCAGACCTTGCGCACCTTGGCGCCGGCCGGTCCGGTCTGATGGGTGACGAGCGGCTTCGCGAACATGCCGGCCGCCGCGCTCTTCGCCTCGGCCGCCGACTTCACGAGCTTCACGCCGCCCGCCTTGCCGCGGCCGCCGGCGTGCACCTGCGCCTTGACGACTGCGATGAACGGGGCGACGACCGGTCCGCCGGCCTTGGCGGCCGTGGCCGCCAGCTCGTCGAACGCCTTCGCCGCGCCGTCGGCGTCGTGCGCGAGCCGGCCGCGCAGCACGGGCACGCCGTGCCTGGCGAGCAGCTCCTTCGCCTGGTACTCGTGGATCTTCACGGGCCCCCCTCGGGTGGACGCGCGCGGCCCGCGGCGGGAGCCGCCGGACCCGGGCGCGGCCGGGATCACGCGCTGCGGCGCGCCGGCGTCAGCTCAACAGCCCCTGCTGCTTCAGCAGCGCGAGGTCCTTGCGGATGGCGTCGGCCGAGTTCGCGAGCGACTTCATGTCGGCGTCGGAGAGCTTGAGCTCGACGACCTTCTCGACGCCCTTCCTCCCCAGCACGCACGGCACGCCGAGGTAGACGTCCTTCTGGCCGTACTGGCCATTGAGCCAGGCGGCGCACGGCAAGAGGCGCCGCTCGTCGCGCAGGATCGAGCGCGCCATCTCGACCACCGACGCCGCGGGCGCGTAGTAGGCCGAGCCGGTCTTCAGCAGGTTGACGATCTCCGCGCCGCCGTTGCGCGTGCGCGTGACGAGCCGGTCGATCGTCTCCTTGGGGAGGAGCTCCTCGATCGAGATGCCCGAGACGGTCGAGTACTTCGGGAGCGGCACCATCGAGTCGCCGTGGCCGCCGAGCACCATGGCGTGCACGCACTCGAAGCTGACGTTCAGCTCCATCGCGATGAAGGCGCGGAAGCGCGCCGAGTCGAGCACGCCCGCCATGCCGATCACGCGCTCGGGCGGGAAGTCCAGCCGCGCGCGCGCCTGGTACACCATGGTGTCGAGGGGATTCGTGACGACCAGCACGATCGCCTTGGGCGAGCCGGCGCGCACGTAGTCGGCGACCGCGTTGACGATCTTGCCGTTGATGCCGAGCAGGTCGCTGCGGTCCATGCCCGGCTTGCGCGGCACGCCGGCGGTCATGATCACGAGGTCGGAGCCGGCGGTGTCCTTGGGGTCGTTCGTGCCCTGCACGCGGCTGGAGTAGCCGCGCACCGGACCCGACTGCATCAGGTCGAGCGCGATCCCCTGCGGCTTGCCCTCGATGACGTCGATCAGGCAGACGTCGGCGAGGCCGTCCTCGACGATGCGCTGCGCCGTGGTCATCCCGACGAAGCCCGAACCGACCACCGTCACCTTCGCCATGTTTCTCGCCCCGTCCTTTCCGCCTTGTTCCGCGCGCTCCCACGCGTCGATCCGACGCGGCACTAAAGCCTCGCGATGATCGCGTCCGCCATCTCCTTCGTGCCGACGACCGGCCGCGCGTCGCCGGGCTGGCGCAGGTCGTAGGTCACCTTCGCGCCGTCGGCGATGACCGCCGCGGTCGCCTTCTCCACGCGCGCCGCGGCCGCCTTCTCGCCGAGGTACTCGAGCAGGAGCGCGCCCGACAGCACGAGCGCGGTCGGGTTGACCTTGTTCATGCCCTTGTACTTGGGGGCGCTGCCGTGCACGGCCTCGAACATCGCGCCGTTCGTCCCGATGTTCGCGCCGGGCGCGACGCCGAGCCCGCCGATCAGGCCGGCGCAGAGGTCGGAGATGATGTCGCCGTAGAGGTTGGTCAGGACGAGCACGTCGTAGAGCTCGGGCTTCTGCACGAGCTGCATGCACATGTTGTCGACGATGCGGTCCTCGAACTCGATCTTCGGGTGCTTCTTCGCGACGTCACGGGCGACCTCGAGGTAGAGGCCGTCCGTGTGCTTCATGATGTTCGCCTTGTGGACCGCCGTGACCTTCCTGCGGCCGTGCTTCTCGGCGTAGTCGAAGGCGAACTCGACGATGCGGCGGCTCCCCTCGACGCTGATCGGCTTGATCGAGATGCCGCAGTGCTCGCGGATCTTCGCCTTGGGCTGCAGCTCCTTGATCACCTCGACGATGCGCGCGACCTCGGCGGTGTCCTTCTGGAATTCGATCCCGGCGTAGAGGTCCTCGGTGTTCTCGCGCACGATCACGAGGTCGATCGCCTCGAAGCGCGTGCGCACGCCGCGGTAGGTCTTGCAGGGCCTCAGGCAGGCGTAGAGGTCGAACTCCTTGCGCAGCGCGACGTTCACCGACCGGAAGCCGCCGCCCACCGGCGTCGTGATCGGCGCCTTGAGGCAGACCTTCGTGCGGCGCATCGACTCGAGGACGCGCTCGGGCAGCGGCGTGCCCTCGCGCTCGTTCACGTCGACGCCCGCGTCCTGCACGTCCCAGTCGATCTTCACGCCGGTCGCGTCGAGGACGCGGCGCGTCGCCTCGGCGAGCTCGGGGCCGGTACCGTCGCCCCGGATCAGCGTGACCGGATGGCCCTTGCCGCCCGACTTGCCCTGGGTGTCTGCCATGCGTCGCTCTCCTGGCCTCCGTCGCGCCGGCGCGTCCGTCCGCGCGCCGCCTGCCGGATTTGGGGAGCGAAGATGCTAGGACCTCGCGCAGGCGCGCGCCAGCGAACGGGAACGGAACGGAAGCGGCGCCGCGGAACGGCCGTTCCGCGGCGCCGCGCGTGCTTCAGGGGAGGGCGAGGATCAGACCTTGCGCAGCTCCTTCGCCTCGGCCAGGACCTTCCAGCGCCGGTCGGTCAGCTTGAGCAGCACGTCCTGACGGTGGAATTCGTCGCCCGGCCGCGTCAGCGTGAGGACCAGAGCGCGGTCCTCCACCCAAGTCTTCCGGCGGTCGCGGTAGACGCGGTCGATCAGGCCGGTGACGTGGACGCTCAGCTCGTCGACGTTCGGGTCGATCTTCCCGAGGCTGATCAGCACTTCGGCGGTCGCCTTGTCGGCGAGCTTGCCGCGCACCTCTTCGAGCGTCTTCCAGGTCTTGCCGGTCCGCTTCTCGACGGCTTCCTTCACGACCGGGTCGTTGGTGCCGCGGTACTTGCGGCCGGCGACGTCGGTGTCGGCCCAGGCGCCGAGGCTCAGTGGAACCTCCTTGCCGGTGTTGTTGGCGACGATGAGGCAGAGGTAGGCGTAGTCGCCGTCGCCCTCGACGCCTTTCAGGCGGAGCGTGCCGACCTTGTCGACCTTGCAGTCGAGGGTCCAGCGCACCTCCGCGTGGAGCGGCGCGGTGAAGAGCGTGAAGGCGGCGATCAGGAGCGCGAGTCGCATGGGTCCGTTCGGCCTCCGCAGCCAGGTTCGATCGGAAGGGCGCGGCATTTCAGCGCCGCACCGGCTCGGGTGTCAAGGAATCGGTCGCAGGCTCACTCCGAGAGCATCTTCTTGAGCTCGGGGCTCGGGGAGTCGGGGCCGACCGTCACCCAGTCCTGCCCCTCCGGCAGCTCGGCCTTGTAGTCCTTCACGTCGACCGGCTCGATCTTGCCGTCGGCGTAGACCACGTTGGTGACGTGCTTGTGGTTGGCGCGGCCGTCGTTGTCGTCGGAGGCGATCGGCTCGTCGCCGAGCTTGTTCTTGTCGAGCTTGAACGTCTTGTTGTCGCGCCCCGCGTACGAGATGCAGTTCTTGTCGAAGTTCTGGAAGTCCTTGATGCCCGAGGCCGGATTGGTCTTGTCGTCGGGCGAGCGGGTCTCGTCGTCGGTGCCCGGGCAGCGGAACAGCGAGTCGGCGTCCTTGAGCGAGATCATCTCGTCGCGCACCAGCACGAGGAGGAAGCGCGGACCGGACTCCTTCGGGAAGTTGTTCTTGTTGCGCGTGTCGGCCCAGAGCTGCAGGTTGCCGGCGATCTGGCGGAGCTGCTGGGCGCATGCGTTCTGGTTGGCCGTCGCCTTGGCGTTGCTGATGAGCGGCACGGCGAGGCCCATCAGGAGGCCGAGGATCGCGATCACGGCGAGCAGCTCGATCAGCGTGAACCCGGCCCGGCGGGTCGAGGGGGCGTTCATGGGGACTCCTTGCAGCAGGATCGGTCCGGGAAGCATAGTGCGAAAGCGCGCGGACGTAACGCACAGTGGCGGCGCCGCCCGAAGATCAACCGCCGGCTTCGTCGTCGTGGGAGCCGCCGGCTTCGCCGTCGCGGGTGCCGCCGGCTCCGAGGTCGTGGCCGCCGCCGTCAGGCGCCGCAGTCCTTCCGCAGCGCCTCGGCCTTGTCGGTCTGCTCCCAGCTGAACTGGCTGCGCCCGAAGTGGCCGTGGCGCGCCGTCTCGAAGTAGATCGGCTTCAGCAGGTCGAGGTCGCGGATGATCGCGCCCGGCCGCAGGTCGAAGTGGCGGTGGATCGCCTTCTCGATCTTCTCCTCGTCGACCTTCGCCGTCCCGAAGGTGTCGATCGAGACCGAGACGGGCTTCGCGACGCCGATCGCGTAGGCGACCTGCACCTCGCAGCGCTCGGCGAGGCGCGCCGCGACGACGTTCTTCGCGACCCAGCGCGCCGCGTAGGCGGCCGAGCGGTCGACCTTCGAGGGGTCCTTGCCGCTGAAGGCGCCGCCGCCGTGCCGCCCCATCCCGCCGTAGCTGTCGACGATGATCTTGCGGCCGGTGACGCCGGTGTCGCCCTGAGGTCCGCCGATCACGAATCGGCCGGTCGGGTTGACGTGGATCTTGGTGTCCGCGTCCATCATCTTCGCCGGGATCTCGCTCTTGATCACGTGCTTGACCATGTCGGCCGTGATCCGGGCGTGGTCGGCGTCGGGCTCGTGCTGGGCCGAGATCACGACCGCCTCGACGCGCACCGGCTTCTGCCCGTCGTACTCGATCGTCACCTGGCTCTTCGCGTCGGGGCGCAAGTACTTGATCTTCTTCGAGAAGCGCAGGTCGGCGAGCTTCATGATCAGCCGGTGCGCGAACATGATCGGCATCGGCATCAGCTCGGGCGTCTCGTCGCACGCGTAGCCGAACATGAGCCCCTGGTCGCCGGCGCCCTGCTCGAGGTGGACCTTGCGGTCCTTGGCGACGCCCTGCGCGATGTCGGGCGACTGGTTGTGGATCGAGACCATGATCCCGCAGGTGTCGCCGCAGATGCCGAAGCGGTCGTCGGTGTAGCCGACCTTGTTCAGCGTCTCGCGCGCGACCTGCATGTAGTCGACCTTCGCGGTGGTCGTGAGCTCGCCGGCGATGACCACCTGCCCGGTCGTGAGCAGCGTCTCGCACGCCACGCGCGAGAAGGCGTCCTGCTCGAGGCACGCGTCGAGGATCGAGTCGGAGATCTGGTCGGCGAGCTTGTCGGGGTGGCCCATGGCCACCGACTCGGAGGTGAACAGGGTCCGCTTGCCCATTGAGATCGAGGTCTCCGTGGTCGTCCGCGCCCGCGGAATCGCGGCGGGGTGGGTGGAAAGGGGTCGCGATTCTGCCGTCCGGCGCGCCGATCGGAAGCCTCGGCTTCCCCTCAGTGCCGCCCGATCCACGCGGCGAGCGCTTCGAGCGTGCGCCCGGTCGCGCCCTGCAGGCCCGCCGCCGCCTCCCGCGCGCGCCCGCCGAGGTCGCGCCGCGCGGCCGGGTCCCCGAGCAGGCGCTCGAGCTCGCGGCCGAGCGCCGCGCCGTCGGCGACCTCGACGGCGGCCGCGCGCTCCTTCAGGCGCTCGACCTCTCGCGAGAAATTCTCGGTCCCGGGGCCGAACAGCGTCGGCTTGCCGAGCGCGGCCGGCTCGAGCACGTTCTGGCCGCCGCGCGGCACGAGCGAGCCGCCGACGAAGGCGACCTCCGCGAGCTCGTAGACCGCCTCGAGCTCGCCGATGGTGTCGACGACGACGACCGAGCCGGCGGGCGCCGTCGTCCCGGCGCGGCGCAGCTCGGTGAGCCGCGCGGCGCGCCGCCCGGCGCGCTCGACCGCCCGCGCGACCTCTTCGCCGCGCTCGACGTGGCGCGGCGCGACCAGCAGCCGCAGCCCCGGCGCGACGGCCTCGAGCCGCGGCAGCAGCGCGACGAGCAGCTCCTCCTCGCCCGGGTGGGTGCTGCCCCCCGCGAGGACGCGCGCGCCGTCCTCGAGCCCGCATTCGGCGCGCAGGCGCGCCACCTTCGCCGGGTCGGCGGCGGTGCGCAGCGCATCGTGCTTGAGGTTGCCCGGGACCGTGACGCGCTCCGGCGCGACGCCGAGCGCGCGCAGCCGCCCCGCCACCTCCTCGTCCTGCGCCGACCACGTGTCGACCTGCGCGAAGAGGCGGACGAGCGGCTCGAGGCGGACGTAGCGCCGGAACGAGCGCTCCGAGACGCGCGCGTTCACGACCGCGACCGGGACGCCGCGGGTGCGTGCCTCGGCGAGCACGTTGGGCCAGAGCTCGAGCTCGACGAGGACGAGCGCGACCGGCCGCACGCGCTCGAAGACGCGCCGCACCGCGAAGCGCGCGTCGAGCGGGAACTGCAGGACGAACCGTCCCGGCTTCCCGCCGTGCAGGTCGCGCGCGAGCGCGAGCCCGGCGCCGGTCGTCGCGCTGACGGCGACGTCGAGGTCGGGGCGCCGCTCGGCGAAGTGGTCGATCAGGGCGCGCGACAGCCGGAGCTCGCCGACCGAGACGGCGTGGAACCAGACGCACGGCCGCTCGCCCGCCCTGCGCTCGCCGCGGCCGAGCCGTCCGCCGAGCGACGCGCGCAACGCCGGGTCGCGCCGCGACCTCCAGGCGAACCACGGCGTCGCGAGCCCGCAGAAGAGCAGCGCCGCGGCGGAATAGAGCGCGTGCGGCAGCGCCGGGATCGGAGGCGGGCCTCCCTGCCGCGTCAAGCGGCGGAAGCTCCATGGCACTTCTTGTACTTCTTGCCGCTGCCGCACGGGCAGTCGTCGTTGCGGCCGACGCGCGGCACGCCGCCCGGCGCGGGCGCGCGGCCGATCGGCGCGTTGACGCTGCGCATCGAGGGCGCGCCGCCCGACGCCTGGTCCATCGCCTTGCGCGTCGCGTCGACCGGCGGCTTCGAGGCGGCGGCAGCGGCGGCGGGCGCCGCGGGCTTGGGCATCTCGAGCGGACGCTTCGGGACGACCGCGGGACGGTCGAGCTTCGGCAGCTCGATCCGCGGCCGCTCGAGCGGCGCGGCCGGCGCGGGACGGGAAGCAGCGACGCCTCCCGTCGCGGCCGCCGCTCCAGGCAGCGCCGCGGTCGGCGGCGCGCTGCCGGCCGACGGCGGCGCCTCGGGCTTCAGGCGGAACAGCACCATCAGCACCTCGTCGCCGATCGACGCCAGCATCTCCTCGAAGAGGCGGAAGCCCTCCTTCTTGAACTCGTTCTTCGGGTCGATCTGCCCGTAGCTGCGCAGCCCGATGCCCGAGCGCAGCGCGTCGACGTTGATCAGGTGGTCCTTCCACTTGGTGTCGATCACCTGCAGCAGGAGCCCGCGCTCGATGCGGCGCAGCGTCTCGGCGCCGAAGAGCGCCTCGCGCTTCTCGTAGAGCTCGCGCGTGGCGTCGACCAGCGCGGAGGTCAGCTCGTCGGAGGCGCGGCCGTAGTAGGAGACTCCGTCGACCGCCGTCCCGAACTTCTGGTTGATCGCGCGCGCGGCCTCCTCGTAGTCCTTCTTCTCGGGCCGCTCGTCGATGTAGGCGCCGACGACGCGCTCGACGTCGTCGCCGACCATGTCGAGGATGCGCTCCTTCACGTCGGAGCCCTCGAGCACCTCCTGGCGCAGGCCGTAGACGGTGCGGCGCTGCTTGTCCATCACCTCGTCGTATTCGAGGAGGTTCTTGCGGATCTCGAAGTTGCGGTCCTCCACCCGCTTTTGCGCACGCCGGATGGACCGCGACACCATGCCGCTCTGGATGTCGACGTCCTCGGTCATGCCGACCAGCTCGAGGATGCGCTGCACGCGGTCGTTCGCGAAGATCCGCATCAGGTCGTCCTCGAGCGAGAGGTAGAAGCTCGAGGAGCCCGGGTCGCCCTGGCGCGCGCAGCGGCCGCGCAGCTGGTTGTCGATGCGGCGCGCCTCGTGGCGCTCGGTGCCGAGCACGTGCAGGCCGCCGAGCGCGATCACCTTCTTCTTCTCGACCTCGCACTGCGCGCGCGCCTTCTCCAGCAGCTCCTTGTACTTCGCGGTCTCGACCTTCCAGTCGAGGCCGAGCGCCTTCATCTCGGTGCGCGCCAGGAACTCCGGGTTGCCGCCGAGCAGGATGTCGGTGCCGCGGCCGGCCATGTTGGTGGCGATGGTGACGGCGCCGACGCGTCCCGCCTGCGCCACGAACTCGGCCTCGCGCTCGTGGTTCTTCGCGTTGAGCACGTTGTGCGGGACGCCGGCGCGGATCGCGTCGAGCGCCTCGGCCGCCTTGGCCACGCCGTCCATCCAGAACGCGAGGTCGGAGCGCGGCGACGCCTCGATCACCTCGTCGGCGACCTTGCGCGCCTTGGCGCCGTCGAGCCGCGCCGGCCGCGCGAGGATGTCGCGCACCTTCTCCTTCAGCTCCTCCGGGACCTTGAGCTTCTCGAGCGACGCCTCCGCGTGCTTCGCGCGGCGCAGCACGACGTCGGTCATGAGCTGCGGCTCGGTCAGGTAGCGCGCGCAGAGCTCGCTCTTCTCGATGCTCGCGGTGCCGACCAGGACCGGGCGGCCGGCCTTGTACAGCGCGACGATCTCCTGCACGACGAAGGGGAACTTCTCCTTCTGCGCGCGATAGATCAGGTCGTCGCGGTCGATGCGGACGTTCTTCGCGTTGGTCGGGATCTGGACGACGTCGAGCTCGTAGATCTTGCTGAACTCGGCCGCCTCGGTCATGGCGGTGCCGGTCATGCCGGCGATCTTCCAGTAGAGCTTGAAGTAGTTCTGGAAGGTGATCGTCGCGAGGGTCTGGTTCTCCTCGCGGATGCGGATGCCCTCCTTGGCCTCCACGGCCTGGTGCAGGCCGTCCGACCAGCGGCGTCCCGGCATCATGCGGCCGGTGAACTCGTCGACGATCACGATCTCCGGCGCGCCGTCCTCGCCGATCCGCTTCACGTACTCCTTGTCGAGGTGGTAGAGGTTGTGGGCGCGCAGCGCCTGCTCGATGTGGTGCGGCCAGTCCATGTGCGGGCCGTCGTAGAAGGTCGGCACGCCGACGAGCTTCTGGGCCTCCTCGATGCCGTCCTCGGTCAGGACGACGGTGTGCTCCTTCTCCTTGACCTCGAAGTGCTTCCCCTTCACGAGGCGGCGCGCGACGCCGTCGGCGACGTAGTACTTGCGCGTCGACTGCTCGGGCATGCCCGAGATGATCAGCGGCGTGCGCGCCTCGTCGACCAGGATCGAGTCGACCTCGTCGACGATGGCGTAGTGCAGGTGCTTCTGGACCTGCAGGTCGGCGCGCGACTTCATGTTGTCGCGCAGGTAGTCGAAGCCGAACTCGTTGTTGGTGCCGTAGGTGATGTCGGAGGAGTACTCGGGCTGCCGCACCCACGGGTCCATGGTCGACTGGATGCAGCCGACCGTGAGGCCGAGGTACTGGTGGACCGGCCCCATCCACTCGGCGTCGCGGCGCGCGAGGTAGTCGTTGACGGTGACGATGTAGACGCCGCGGCCGGCGAGCGCGTTCAGGAAGGTCGGGCAGGTGGCGACGAGCGTCTTGCCCTCGCCGGTCGCCATCTCGGCGATCTTGCCCTCGTGCAGGACGATCCCGCCGAGCAGCTGGACGTCGAAGTGGCGCAGGCCGATGGTCCGCTTGCTCGCCTCGCGGACGAAGGCGAACGCCTCGGGCAGGAGCTCGTCGAGGATCGCCTGCTGATCGTCGCGCGACTTGTCCTTCAGGCGGGCCTTCCACGCCGCGACCTTCGCCTTCATCTCGTCCTGCGTGAGCTTCTCGACCGCGGGCTCGAAGGCGTTGATGCGCTTGACGACGGCGGAGTAGCGGTCGATGAGGCGGGCGTTGCGCGAGCGGAGGAAGCGGCGCAGCACGCCGCCCGAGCTCTCGCCGAGCTTCTCGAAGACCTCGCCCAGCCAGCGGCCGAAGCGCTCGATGAACTCGACGTCCTTCGTGACCGGTTCGTTCTCGGGCATGGCCGTTCCGCGGGGGGGGACGCCGCCCGCGAAGTCGCCGCGACGTGGTGCCGATCGGGAGATCGGTCCGGCCGGGCCGCTCGGCGAGCGAAGGGAGCGGCGCTACGGGAAGAAGCGGAGACCTTTAACGGGGTCCCCCGGGTGCGTCAACCTGGACGCCGCGCGCCAGGTTGTCGCTGCCGCCTCGCTCACGCACCGGGAGAGCTGCCCGTTCCCGACGTCTTGAGGAGCGACTCGACGAAGTACAGCAAGACGTCGGCCTGAAACGGCTTGACCAGGAAGGCGTTGGCGCCGGCGGGCGGCTTCACGAGGAGCTCGAAGGGTCCGTTGGCGGCGTTGGCCGCGGTCCGCTGCAGCGGCCGCTTCGAGGAGAGGAGCACCGGGATCGCGGCGCGCGCCGGGTCGGCCTTGAGCTCGGCGGTCGCCTCGAGGCCGGTCTTGCGCGGCATGTCGACGTCCATGATCACGAGCTGGTGGCGCGTCGCGTCGGCCTTCTCGAGCCCCTCGACGCCGTCGTGCGCGACGTCGGAGTCGAAGCCGCGGGAGTCGAGGAAGGCGGCCAGCGTCTCGGCCGCGACGCGGTCGTCGTCGACGATCAGGATCCGCAGGCCGCGCCGCGTGGCCGGGCAGACCTGCGAGGTCGACAGGAAGGTGCGCAGGTCGTGGAGGGTCGGGAGCTTCGCCTCGTTCCAGCGCCGCTCGATCTTCTCCTTCAGGTCGGCGTTGTAGCGCAGCGTCTCCTCCCACGCGCGCTGCTCCACCGGATCTGCGGCGTCGGGCTTGAACATCCAGTCGTGCGTGTCGACCGAGAGGAAGTACTCGCCGACGATCAGGTGCTCGCCGAGCACGAGCTTCATCAGTCCGTAGCGCTGGTTGCCGAGCTGCAGGGTGTACTCGTCGACGATCTTCTCGGGCGGCCGCGCCGGCTCGTGGCGGAAGACGCCGAGCAGCTTCGGCGGCAGCAGCGCGTCGACGCGCAGCCCGTCCGTGTCGGGCAGCTTCGGGAGACGCGGACAGGACGCCGTCCCCCACGCCGTCTCGAGGTAGATCTCGATCGCGCGCTTCAGGTCGTCGGCGCGGAACTGCGCGAGCTTCACGGCGCGGCGGATCCCTGCGCCGGCCCGCCGCCGCGCCGCGCCGCGCGGTGCGCGCGGCCGGTCTGCTCGCCGGGATCGCGCGCGCCGACCTCGTCGAGCAGCGCGGGCAGCCGCTCCGCCATCTTCCGCAACGCGAGCGGGTCGCGGAACGTCGCCGTCCCGACCTGCACCGCGTGCGCGCCCGCTGCCAGCATTTCCATGACGTCCTCGGCCGTCTCGACGCCCCCCGCCCCGATGATCGGCAGGGCGAGCTTCTTCGAAACAGCGTGTACCAGATAGACGGCCTGCGCCTTGAGCGCCGGCCCGGAGAAGCCCCCGTGGCCCGCGCCGAGCTTCGGGCGCCCCGTCCTCCAGTCGAGCGCCATGCCGAGCGCGGTGTTGATCAGCGTGAACCCGTCCGCCCCGCCCGCGCGGCACGCGTCGGCGATCTCGACGACGTCGGCGACGTTCGGCGAGAGCTTGGCGAAGAGCGGCAGGTCGGTCTGCTCGCGGACCAGGCGCACGCACTCGCGCGCGAGCTCGGGGCTCTTCGCGAAGGGGAAGCCCGACTCGACGTTGGGGCAGGAGAGATTGAGCTCGACCGCCTGGAAGTCGTCCGGATGCGCGCGGTGCGCGGCGGCGAGCTTCGCGCCGATGACGCCGAACTCGGGGAGGCGCTCGCCCGCGACGTTGACCATCAGCGCGGCGCAGCGGCCGCGCATGCGCGCGAGCGTGACGGCGATCAGGTGGTCGACGCCTTCGTTCGGGAGCCCGATCGAGTTCAGGATCCCGCCCGGCACCTCGACGATGCGTGGCGGCGGGTTGCCTTTTCGCGGATGGAGCGTGACCGTCTTCAGGACGACCATGCCCGGCTCGCGCAGGCCGATCCACGCGGCCATCTCGTCCTCGTGGCCGAACGTGCCCGACGCCGAAAGCAGCGGGTTGGCGAGTCGCAGCGGCCCGAGGACGGTTTCGAGCGTGGCCAAGCGACGACCCTCCGCGCGGTTCAGGGGGCCGGAGGAACCGGCTCCCGCGCCGGCTCCTGCGGCGCCTCCCCCGAGGTCGCTTTCGACGGCACCTTGGACGAGCGCAGCATGCCGAGCGCGAGCACCGCGACGCCGACGCAGATCGCCGAGTCGGCGAGGTTGAAGGCGGGGAACGGGTTGAACACCGGCACGTGGTCGAAGTTGACCTCGAGGAAGTCGCGCACGCCGATGTAGCGGAACGAGTCGTAGATGTTGCCGAGCGCGCCGCCCAGGATCCCCCCCAGCGCGAGACGCGCGCTCCACTGCCCGGCCGGGATGCTGCCGAGCAGGATGAAGATCACGAGCACCGCGAGCGGCCGCACCACCTTCAGCACCCCGGGGTGGTCGTCGAACTTCCCCCACATCATCCCGGGGTTGAGCGTCGCGACGAAGCGGAGCCAGTCGCCGGCGACGACGATCCGTTTCGCCGGGGCCGAGTTGTGGAAGTCGGCGATCGACTGGTAGCGGGCCGGGTCGACGTCGAGGCGCTGGAAGACGAGGTGCTTGGTCCAGAGGTCGAGCGCGAAGATCGCGAGCGCCGCGCCCCAGAAGATCCACGACGTGCGCGCCGCGTGGGGCGCGGCCGGACCGTCGCTCACGTCAGCCCTGGCCTTCCCGCTTCTGCTGGCATTCGACGCAGTAGCGGGTGAAGGGCAGGATCTCGAGCCGCGCCAGCGGGATCGGCGTCTCGCACGTCTCGCACACGCCGAACGCCGCCTGCTCGAGGCGGACCAGCGCCTCGTCGACCTCGCGCGCCAGCGCCTCCTCGCTCTCGATCAGCCCGAGCGTGAAGTCCTGCTCGTAATTGTCGGTGCCGGCGTCGGCGACGCTGTCGGCCGAGTTGTCCTGTCCGGTGACCTTGAGCGCCTCGTCCTGCATCAGCGTGAGGTCGCTCGAGAGGCGGTGGCGCCGCTGCTCGAGCAGCTCGCGGAAGTGGTCGAGCTGCTGCGTCGTGAGCTCGGCCGAGCGGCGCTTCTTCGCGCCGCCGTTGGTCTGCGACTTCTCGACCCCGTCTTCGGGCCGGCGCGCGAGCACCGTCCGCGAGCCGCGCGCACCCGGCTTGAGCGTCGAGAGCTGGACCACCTGGATCTTGCGGGGCGGCGGCGGCGGCACGAGGACCTTGCCCTTGACGGGCTTGCCCTTGGCGTCCTTGGCGACGCCCTTGCCCGCGTCCTTCGCGGCCTCCTTCACGACCTTGCCGTCGCGCCCCTTGGCGAGCGGCTCTTTGGCACCCTTCGCGACCGCGACCTTCACTGGCGCGATCGCCTTGCCGTCCCTGCCGCCGTCCTTCACTGGAGCTTTCTCCCGGTTGATCGCCGCGGGAGTCGACGCTCCTCCCACCTTCTTGTCGCCCCTGGCGACGGTCGCGGACGCGGCGCCGGCCTTCTTCGCCGGCGCATGGAGCACGGCCGTGGCCGCGCCCTTCGACTTCGCCGCCGCTGCCGAAGGCGGCGCCTTCACCGTCGCCGCCGCCTTGGGCGGTGCCTTGCTCACGTCGCTCTTCGCGGCGGGCCGCTTCGGTGCGGGCCGGGCCGGCGGGCGCTTCGGAGCGGCGGGACGCGCATGGCGCGCTGGGCTCGACGCCTTCGCACGCCCGGCTTTCGACGTCCCCTGTTTCGCCTTTGCCATTGTCAGATAAGCGCTTACATCACCTGGGAGCGGGCCTGCGGCGAGGCGGGGGATGCTAGTAGCCGCCCCCTCGCAGTCAAGCGAAAACGGAGCTGCGACGTGCGCGACGAGCCGGAGAACTCCGCGGCCGCATCGATCCATCGTTTCCTCCATTGGGCCGCGATCGAAGCCGGCCTCGCGCCGCTCACGATCGCCGCCTACGAGCGCGACCTCGCCGCGTTCGTCCGCTTCCGCGGCGCCGGCGGCGCGTTCGCGATGACGGAGGTGAAGCCGGCCGAAGTGCGCCGCTTCCTCGCGTCGGAGCAGGCGGCGGGACGCGGTCCCGGGACCGTCGCGCGCCGGCTCACCGCGCTGCGGCTGCTCTACCGACTGCTGCGGTCGGAAGGGCTCTGCGCGAGCGACCCGACCGAGGCGGTGCCGCGGCCGACGCTGCGCGCGCCGCTGCCGAAGGTCCTGACGCGCCGCGAGACCGACGCGCTGCTGGCCGTGGACGAGGCGCGCGACCGCTTCGGCCTGCGCGAGCGGCTGATCGTCGAGTGGCTCTACGGCACCGGCTGCCGCGTCTCCGAGCTCGCCGCGCAGAAGGTGACCGCCATCGACTTCGAGCTGCGCCTCGCGCGCTGCACCGGCAAGGGCGGGCGCGAGCGGCTGCTCTACCTGAACGACTCGATCATGGCGGCGCTCGCCGCGTGGCTCGAGCGCGGCCGGCCGGAGTTCGCGCGCGGGAAGCCGGGCGACGCGCTGCTGCTGTCGCGCAGCGCGCGGCCGCTCGACCGCACGCGCATCCTGCGCATCGTCCGCCGCCGCGCGCAGCTCGCCGGGATCGCGCGCCCCCTCTCGCCCCACATGCTGCGCCACTCCTTCGCGACCCACCTGCTCGAGGGCGGCGCCGACCTGCGCGCGGTGCAGGACCTGCTCGGCCACCAGAGCCTCGCGACGACGCAGGTCTACACGCACGTCGACACGAGCCGGCTGCGCGCGCAGCACCGGAAGTTTCACCCGCGCGCGTGAAGCGTCCGCCAGATCCGGCGCGCGAGCTCGGGCCCGATCCCCGGCGTCCCGGCCAGCTCCTCCTCCGACGCGGCCTTCACGCCGCGCAGCCCGCCGAGCCCGAGCAGCAGCGCCTTCGCGCGCTCCGGCCCGAGCCCGTCGATCGCCTCGAGCTCGCTCGTCAGGGCCGCCTTCGAGCGCAGCCGGCGGTGGTATCGGATCGCGAAGCGGTGCGCCTCGTCGCGCACGCGCTGCAGCAGGAAGCACGCCTCGTCGTCGGGGGGCAGCGGCACCGGCGCGGCGCGGCCCGGCAGCACGACGTGGTCGACCTCTTCGGGCGACAGGTGGAGCCCGCGCCCGCGCCGCTCCGCCTTCACCAGGCCGGCGACCGGGACGGAGACGCCGAGCTCGGCGAGCGCGGCGACCACCGACGACACCTGGCCGGCGCCGCCGTCGATCAGGAGCAGGTCGGGGGAAGCGGCGCGCTCCGGGCCGGGCCGGAAGCGCCGTCGCACCACCTCGCGCATCGCGGCGAAGTCGTCGTTGCCGGCCGCCGTCTTGATGCGAAAGCGGCGGTACTCCGCCTTCTCGGGCTCGCCGTCGGCGAAGACGACCAGCGACGCGACCGGCTCGCCGCCCTGGAAGTGCGAGACGTCGATGCACTCGATCCGGTGCGGCGGCGCGGCGAGGCCGAGGCGGCGCTTCACGTCCTCGAGCACGCGCAGCTGGACCGAAGCCTGGTCGCGCTCGGTCTTGAGCGCGAGCTCCGCGTTGCGGGTCGCCATCTCGACGGCGCGCTGCGCGTCGCCGCCGCGCGCGACGCGCAGCCGGACCGGCTTGCCGCGCCGCTCGCTCCAGAGCTCCTCGAAGGTGTCGCTCCCCTCCACCGCGATCGGCACCACGACCTCGTCGGGCACCGGCCGCCCGCCCGAATAGAAGCCGGTGAGGAACGAGGAGAGCGCCTCGTCGTCGGGCAGGTCGGTCTGGAACGGATGGAGGTCGCTGGTGAGCAGCTTGCCGCCGCGGAACTGCAGCACGCAGAACTCGAGCGTCGGGCCGCGCCGGTGCATCCCGACCGCGTCGCGGTCGAGGAAGCGGTCGTGCTCGACCGCCTGCGCCTCGGTCGAGCCGCGCAGGAACGCGATGCGGTCGCGCAGCGCGGCGGCGCGCTCGTATTCGAGCTTGCCGGCCGCGTCGCTCATGTCGGCGGCGAGGCGCGCCACCACGGCGTCGGTCTCCCCGCCCAGCACCTTGAGCGCGCCCTCGAGCAGTTCCGCGTACTGCTCCTTCGTCACGAGCCCGACGCACGGCGCGCAGCACATGTGGATCTGGTGCTTGAGGCACGGCCGCGTCCGGTTGGCGAACTCGGAGTCGCTGCAGTCGCGCAGCGGGAAGATCGCGCGCAGCATGCGCAGCGTCGTGCGGATCCCCCGGGCCGACGCGTAGGGACCGAAGTAGCGCGCGCCGTCCTTGCGGGGCCGGCGCATCGGGACGATCGCGGGGAAGTCGTGCTTCGCGTCGACGCGCAGGTGGAGGAACGACTTGTCGTCCTTGAGCCGGATGTTGTAGCGCGGCTTGTACTGCTTGATGAGGTTGTTCTCGAGGAGGAAGGCCTCCTTCTCGCTGCGCGTCGCGACCACGTCGACGTCGTGCACGCGCAGCTCGATGAAGCGCACGAAGAGGCGGCCGTCACCGCGCTCGCGGAAGTAGCCGCGCACGCGGTCGCGCAGCGACTTCGCCTTGCCGACGTAGACGACCGCGCCGGCGGCGTCCTTGAAGAGGTAGACGCCCGGTCCGGGCGGGAGCGCCTCGACCTTCGCGACCAGCCGCTCGCGCGTGGTCATCCGAGCTTCAGGTCTTCGAGCTCGAGCCGGTGCATCTCGTCGCGCAGGCGCGCGGCGCGCTCGAAGTCGAGCTTCTCGGCGGCGGCGAGCATCCCGGCACGCAGCTCCGCGATCTCGCCCCGCAGCGCCTCGCGGTCCGCGCGCGGCCGCGCCCGCTTCGGGGCCGGCGTGTCGAGGACCGCGTGGCCCTCCTTCTCGGCGCGGTCGAGGAGCGCGCGCAGGCTCTTCTTCACCGACTCCGGCGTGATGCCGTGCTCCGCGTTGTGCTTCTCCTGCAGCACGCGCCGGCGCGCCGCCTCCCCCATCGCCGTGCGGATCGACTCGGTCTCGCGCTCGGCGTAGAGGATGGCGCGGCCGTTCACGTTGCGCGCGGCGCGGCCGAAGGTCTGGATGAGCGACGTGGTGCTGCGCAGGAAGCCCTCCTTGTCCGCGTCGAGGATCGCGACCAGCGCGACCTCGGGCAGGTCGAGGCCCTCCCGCAGCAGGTTGATCCCGACCAGCACGTCGAACGACCCGGCGCGCAGCTGATCGAGGATCTCGGCGCGCTCGAGCGTATCGATGTCGGAGTGGAGGTACTTCACGCGCACGCCGAGCCCGCGCAGGTAGTCGGTGAGCTCCTCCGACATGCGCTTGGTCAGCGTGGTGACCAGCACGCGCTCGCCGGCGGCGGCCGCCTTGCGGATCTCCCCGTAGAGGTCGTCGACCTGGCCGCGCACGGGACGGATCTCGACCGTCGGGTCGAGCAGCCCGGTCGGCCGGATGATCTGCTCGGCGACGCGCGTCCCGGCGAGCTTGCGCTCGTGCTCGGCCGGCGTCGCCGAGACGAAGAGCGTCTGGTGGGCGAGCTTCTCGAACTCGTCGAAGCGCAGCGGACGGTTGTCGAGCGCGCTCGGCAGGCGGAAGCCGTACTCGACCAGCGTCTCCTTGCGCGCGCGGTCGCCGCGGTACATGCCGCCGACCTGCGGGACGGTCACGTGCGACTCGTCGACGACGAGCAGGTAGTCCTCGGGGAAGTAGTTGAGGAGCGTCGCGGGCGGCTCGCCCGGCGCGCGGCCGTCGAGGTGGCGCGAGTAGTTCTCGATCCCGGCGCAGGTGCCGGTCTCCTGCATGATCTCGAGGTCGAAGCGCGTGCGCTGCTCGAGACGCTGCGCCTCGAGGAGGCGCCCCTTCGCCTTGAGCTCGGGCAGGCGCTGCTCGAGCTCCGCCTCGATCGTCGCCAGCGCGCGCTGCATCTGGTCGTGCGGCGTGACGTAGTGGCTCGCGGGCCAGATCGTGACCGCGTCGGGGTGGCCGAGCACCTCGCCGGTCAGCGGGTCGACGACGACGAGCGCCTCGACCTCGTCGTCGAAGAGCTCGACGCGGACCGCCTTCGCCTCCTCGTAGGCGGGGAAGATCTCGACCACGTCGCCGCGCACGCGGAAGGCGCCGCGCTTGAAGTCGAAGTTGTTGCGCTGGTACTGGATCGCGGTCAGCTTGCGCAACAGCGCGTCGCGCTCGACCTTCCCCTCCTTGGAGATCGTGACGCTCATCTCCTCGTAGTGGCCGGGCGAGCCCAGCCCGTAGATGCAGGAGACCGAGGCGACGATCAGCACGTCGCGCCGCTCGAGCAGCGAGCGCGTCGCCGAGTTGCGCATGCGCTCGATCTGCTCGTTGATCGAGGCGTCCTTCTCGATGTAGGTGTCGGTGCGCGGCACGTACGCCTCGGGCTGGTAGTAGTCGTAGTAGGAGACGAAGTACTCGACGGCGTTGTCGGGGAAGAGCGAGCGGAACTCCGAGTAGAGCTGCGCCGCGAGCGTCTTGTTGGGCGCGAGCACGAGCGTCGGGCGCTGCACCTTCTCCACGACCGACGCGACCGTGAAGGTCTTGCCCGAGCCGGTGATCCCGAGCAGGACCTGGTGCGGGACGCCCTCGACGAGACCGCGCGTGAGCGTCTCGATCGCGTGCGGCTGGTCGCCGCACGCCTTGAAATCGGAGACGAGGCGGAACCCGGCCATGCTTCGCGGTGCGCGCGGCGGCGACGCGCCTTCAGCGCCGATCGGGGTCGAGACTGCGCGCGAGGTCGAAGTCGCCGCTCTCGGCGGCGACGCGGATCGCGGCGTCGAGCGTGGCGTCCAGCACCTCCGCCGCGGGACGGTGGTCGAAGACGATCGTCGGCAGCTCGACGGCCGGCATCAGCAGCGCGCCGCCGCCGTCGTCGTCGCCGAAGTACGCCCCGGAATCGACGCGCAGCGTGGCCTCCGAGGTGACGCCGCCGCCCCCCGCCGGGAATCCGAGCGTCGTCGTGTTTCCCGAGGAGCCGCGCGAGCGCGAGCCCCCCGAGTCGGAGCCGGCCGGCGCCGGCACGCCGCCGCGGATCAGTCCGCCCATCGGGGCGAGCGGCGTGTCGGAGAACGTGGTGAGGGCGCGCCGGCTGAAGGAAGCGTCGAAGCGATTGCCGAAGCTCGTGATCCCGCGGTCGCCGAAGGTCGTGAGGCCGCGGCCGTCGCCGGCGGTGCGTCGCGTGGTCGCGCCGTCGCCGGGCGCCGCGGCGAACGCGGGAGCGACGCCGAGGAGGGCGGCGAGCGCGGGAGCCAGCGCGAGGGCGCGTCGCCGCATCGATCGGCCGCGGCCGGCGCGGGGATCGAAGGTCGAGGGGTGCTTCAGCGACATGCCGGCCGCTCCGTCTGCAACGGCGTCGAACGGGACGGTCGCGATGATAGAGGAAGGGCCGGTCGCGACAAGGCGGACGGCGCCCCCTAGGCGGACGCGGCGACCGGCTCGACCGTGATGTTGCGCGTCCGGAGGTAGTCGAGGGCGCGCTCGATGTCGGCCGCCTCCCCCTCGAGCTCGAGGAGGACGATCCCCTTCTCGTCGTCGATCGTCGCGCCGCGGATGTTCGGGATCACAGGGAAGTCGCGCCCGAGGTGGTAGAGCACCGGCTCGCGGATGCGCTCCTTCGGGAACGTGCAGCAGACCTGCCGGCGGATCGCAGCCATGGCGCTCCTCGGATGCGGCGCGGGGACGCGACGGGGTCGAACAGCGTAACGCGATCAGCCGCCGAAGGGATCGGACCGCGCGTACAGCGGGAAGTCTTCGAGCCATTGACGCAGGTCGAGCTCGAAGCGGGCCGTGTCGGGCTTCCCGCGCCGCTGGCCCTGGAGTCCGTCGAGGCCGCCGTTCTTCTGGTTGTTGCCGTCGCCGCCGCCGCCGTCGCCGCCCGGCGGTGGGCCGGATTCGCCCGGCGGCGTGCCGCCCGATCCCGATCCGCCGGAGCCCGAGCCGCCCGATCCGTCGCCACCCCCCGGCCCGCCGGGATTGCCCGGTCCGGGCGGCCCGCCCGGATTGGTCGGGCCACCGCCGTCGGGCGGAGTCGGATTGGAGCCGCCCGTCGACTTCAACGCCGTGAAGACCACCTTGTCGAGCTCGAGCAGCTCGCGCACGACCGCCGAACGCAGGTCGTCGCGGCGCAACTGCCAGTGGGCGCGCGCCTCCGTGAGCTCGTCGCGCAGCCGCTCGATGCGCAGGGTCGGGACCGCGACCCCCTTCTGGATCTTCTGCAGCGTGCGCCAGAGCTCCGCCGCCGGCGCGGCCTTCGGCTCGGGGAGGAGCTGGTCGATCGGCGTCTCGAGCGTCGCGCACAGGAGCATCCCGCGCGTCAGCAGCCGGACGTCCTTCCAGTGCGCGAGCTCCTTCGACGCCGCGAGCGCCGCATCGACGTCGCCGTAGCGCGCGAGCGTGAGCAGGGCGGCCGCCTTCGGCCCCTCCGCCGCGCCGGCCGCCGCGGCGCGCAGCCCAGCGACGAAACGCTTCTCGTCGACCAGCGGGGCGACCGCGAGGCACGCCGCCTCGGTGACGACCGCGCCGAACTCCCCGTCGATCGCGCGCTTCAGCACGTCGTTGCCGGCGGGCGTCGCGAGGTTCGCGAGCGACCAGACCGCGTCGACGCCTTTCGCCCCGTTCTGCTTCAGCGTGCGGGCGAGCGCCTCGACCACCGCGTCGCCCGGGAACGCGCCGAGCGAGACGCACCACGCCGAGAGCTCGTGCCCGTCGGGCTGCATCTTGAGGACGGCGTCGAGCAGCGGCGCCGCGCCGCAGCGCGCGGCGGCATAGAGCGCGGCGCGGCGCACCATCTCGTCGTGGTTGCGCTTGGGGTCGAGAGCGCGCGCGATCGCCTCGGGCGCAGTCGCGTCCTCGGCCTCGGCGAGCGCGACCACGATGCAGCCGCGCACGCGCGCCAGCTTCTCCCCCGCCGCCGCGCTCTTCACGAGATCGCCGAGTCCGGCCAGCTTGCGCGCGCCGCTGGCGAGGAGCGCCGCCTCGCGCACCGTCGCGATCGTTCCTT
>DASRRB010000247.1:0-16006 GCA_035695985.1 Planctomycetota bacterium
TCTTCGCGGCGCGGCGCAGCGGGTTCGGTCGCGAGGCGGGCATCGCAGATGCTTCCGCGCTGAATTCCACTCGACGTCCCTCCCTCGTTCCGACGCGTGCCTCGTCTGGAAGCCGCCTAGGCCGGGTCGCGCAGCGCGCGCGCCGCGGCGGCGGCGGCCGGGTCCGTGAATCGGAACGCGAAGAGTCCGTCGCGGCCGTGCTCCGGATCGACCTCGCACAGCGCGACGTCGTAGCCGAAAGGCGCGGCGAGCGAGCGGATCGCCTGCGGCGAATTCCAATGGAAACAACCGGTCTCGGGCGCGCCGCCGCCGCCGACCACGCGCGGGATGTCGGTGACGAGCTTCCTCCACCCGGAGGGATTCGTGCAGTCGGCGAAGGTGCCGATGAACCAGCCTCCGACGCGCAGCGCCCCGGTCGCCGACAGCAGAAGCATCGCGAGCTGCGTCGTCGTCAGGTGCACGAGCGTGTCGATCGAGTACACGGCGTCGACGCTCGTCCCCCAGCCGCGCGCCTCGACGGCGCGCCGGATCGGGTCGGGGTCGCGCTCGTCGATCAGCTGCAGGTGCAGGCGGCCGGCGGCGACCTCGCGTTCGAGACGCCGCCCGCACAGCGCCTGGAACTGCGACGAGACGTCGAGCGCGAGGACCTCGCAACTTTCCGCGGAGGCGAGCACGCGGCTCGTGTACTTGCCCGACCCCTGTCCGATCTCGACCGCGCGCCGCCAGTCGCGGACGCCGTGCGCTTCGAAGAGCCGGCGGAACCACGCCGACCAGAGGCGCTCGTCGCCCCACTCGTCGCCGGGCCACGCGTCGCCCGAGGGCTGCGAGCGCCGCGCGTACTCGTCCCACGCGGCGCCGAATCCCGGGCGTCCGCTCGCGCCGCCGTCGGTGGTCGGCGTCATCCGACGATCCTGGCGACGCGATGCGGACCTCGCGACCGCCGGAACCGGCGCCGCCGCAAGTCGTGCGGGGGCGGCGGCGCGGCGGTGGATTCGGTCGGGGCGGGCGATGCAGACATCGAGTTCCAGTCCGAGTAGCGTGCTGCGCCACTTTTCCCGGGAGTTCGGCGGTGGTCAATCCCTGGCGCGGCCTGGCGGGCCTGCCGCGCGCGAGCTGGATCCTCGCGGTCGCGACGCTGGTCAATCGCGCCGGCGTGATGGTCCGGCCCTTCCTCGTCATCTACCTCACGACGCAGATCGGGCTCACGGCCGAGGACGCGGGCTGGTACCTCTTCGCGTACGGCGCGACCACGCTGGTCGCGGCGCCGCTCTCGGGCCGGCTCACCGACCGCTACGGCGCGCGCAACGTGATGCGCACCTGCCTCCTGCTCTCGGCGTGCGCGCTGCTGATCTACCCGCTCGCCCACACGCGGCTGTGGCTGATGGTCGCGACGACGACCTTCGCGCTCTTCAACGAGATGCCGCGCCCGGCGCTGATGGCGCTGGTGACCGAGGTCGTCCCGCCCGAGAAGCACAAGAGCGCGATCGTGCTCTCGCGCCTCGCGATCAACCTCGGGATGGCGATCGGGCCGGCGCTCGCCGGCTTCCTGGTCGCGCCGCGCGGAGAGGCGAAGACCGCGACGAGCGGCCAGTTCCTGGCGCTCTTCCTGATCGACGCCAGCTCGAACTTCGCGGCGGCGGCGATCCTCTGGCTCACGCGCCTGCCGCACGGCGCAGTGCACGCGCCGGAGGCGGCGCACGCCGAGGGGCGCGGGCGCGCGCTGATCGCCGACCCGCGCCTGCGGCTCCTCTTCGCCGCGACCGCCCTCAACGCGATCGTCTTCTGGCAGCACGACTCGACGCTCGCCCTCTACATCAAGGACTACCTCCACCTGACCCTCGACGTCTTCGGGCACGTGTTCAAGGCCGAGGAGATCTACGGCTTCAGCATCACGCTCAACACGCTGCTGATCGTCCTGGTCGAGGTCGAGCTCAACTTCGCGACGCACCACTGGCCGCAGCGGCGCAACCTGGTGATCGGGGCGCTGCTGGTCGCGCTCGGGTTCGGCGGGATGGCGTTCGCGCACGGCGTCGGCGTGATCGCGGTCAACGTCGTGCTGCTCACGTTCGGCGAGATGTTCCTCATGCCGGCCATCACGACCTACGTGCTCGCGATCGCGCCGCCGCGCCGGCGCGGCAGCTACATGGGGGTGCTGACGCTCAGCTTCGGGGCGGGCTTCTCGGTCGGCCCGTGGCTCGGCACGCGGCTGCTGCACCATTTCGGTCCGCCGACGCTCTGGACCACGGTGCTCTGCATCGGGCTCGTGTCGGCGTTCTGCTACTCGCTCCTGCCCGAGCCGGGCGCGCGCACGGCGATGCCGGCGGTCCCCGAGCCCGGACCCGAAGTCGACGCCGCGCCCGACGCCTCGACGGTCCCGCCGCCCGACCTCTCGCCGGAGGCGTGAGCGCGCGCGACCGTCCTCCCTCGCCGGGGAGAACGCGCTAACTTGCGCCGACCTCGGGACCGATCGGGAGGCCGTGCGTGGAGAGGGTCCGCTTTTCCGTCGCCGCTCCCTTCGTGCTGCTCGCGGCGCTGGCGCCCGGCGCGGCGCGCGGTCAGGAGGCGGCGTCCCCGCTCGCGCGTGCAGAGCGGCTCTACGCGAAGCGCGACGCGCGCGAGTCGACGCGGCGCGCCTTCGTCGAGGCGTGGCAGCCGGTCACGATCGAGAGCGGCGACTGGCAGCTGCTCACCGGCTTCTCCTACCGCGGCCACCGCCGGCACGACCTCGCGCCGCCGCGCGCGCCCGAAGCAGAGCTGCTCGCGCTGCGCGCGGGCGACGCCGGGCCCGACCTGACGCGGACGTTCGAGGGCAAGGACGGCCTCGTCGCGAAGTGGGAGCCGATCGGGAAGGGGATCGACCGGCGCATCGACCTGCGACGCCTCGGGGACGGCCGCGACGACCTCACGGTCGCCTACCTGCACGGGACGCTGATCGCGCCGGCCGCCGGCACCTTCGAGGCGGCCATCGGCTCCGACGACGGGCTGATGCTCTGGCTCAACGGGAAGCTGCTCGTCGACAAGGACGTCCCGCGCAGCCTCGTGCCGCCCTTCGACCGCGTGAAGCTCGCGCTCGCGGCCGGCGTGAACCACGTCGTCGCCAAGATCGCGAACGGCTACGCCGACTTCGCCTTCGAGATCGACACGCGCGCCCCGCTGCAGGGCGACGTCGACGCGTGGCTCTCGTGGCGCCTCGACCAGGACTTCCCGCGCGACCGCACGCGCCGCTACTGGCGCACGCTCGCCGTGAACGTGCCGGAGGAGGCGGAGCTCGAGGTCGGCGGGCTCGACGTGCTGCCGGACGGCCGCGTCGTCGCCGCCACGCGGCGCGGCGACGTCTGGCTGATCGCGGGCGCCGACGCGGAGCCACCGGTCGCGCCGCGCCTGACGCGGTTCGCGTCGGGGCTGCACGAGCCGCTCGGCGCGGCCGCGCGCGTCGAGGACGGGAAGCTCGCCGTCTACGTGGTCCAGCGGCCCGAGCTCACGCGCCTCGTCGATCTCGACGGCGACGGCCGCGCCGACCTCTACGACGCCGTCTGCGACGCGTGGGGCGTGAGCGGCAACTACCACGAGTTCGCGTTCGGGCCGAAGTTCGACCGCGACGGCAACGCGTGGGTCACGCTGAACGTCGGCTTCTGCGGCAGCCTCGGCAAGTCGGAGGTGCCGTGGCGCGGCTGGGCGGCGAAGGTGACTCCGCGCCGCGAGTTCGTGCCGGTCTGCGCCGGCGCGCGCAGCCCCAACGGCATCGGCTTCGACGGCGAGGGCGAGGCGCTCTACGTCGACAATCAAGGCGACTGGGTGGAAACCAACGTGCTGCGGCTCCTCGCGCCGGGCGAGTACCTCGGCCATCCCGCGGGCCTGCGCTGGCGCGACGACCTCCAAAAGGACGCGCAGGGCCAGACCGCGATCCCGCCGCCGTCGCCGCCCGTCGTCTGGTTCCCCTACGAGAAGATGGGGCAGTCGACCGCCGACATCGCGCGCGTCGCGACGGGCGGGAAGTTCGGCCCCTTCGAAGGCCAGCTCCTCTGCGGCGAGCTCACGCTCGCGCGCGTGCTGCGCGTCGACCTCGAGCGGGTCGACGGCCGGCTCCAGGGCGCCTGCTTCCCGTTCCTCGACGGCTTCGAGTCGGGCGTGAACCGGCTCGCCTTCGCGCCCGACGGCTCGCTGCTGGTCGGAGAGACCGACCGCGGCTGGGGCTCGGTGGGGCGCAAGCGCTTCGGCCTCGAGCGCGTGGTCTGGAACGGGAAGACGCCGTGCGAGCTCCTGCGCATGCGCGCCGAGCCGGACGGCTTCCGACTCGAATTCACTCGGCCGATCGACGCGGCGAGCGCGGCCGACCTCGCTTCGTACCGCCTCTCCTCCTTCCACTACGAGCACCACCAGGAGTACGGCTGCCCCGAGATGGAGACGCGCCCGCACGTGCTGTCGTCGGCGGAGGTGATCGACGCGAAGACGGTGCGGCTGCGCGTCGACGCGGCGGCCGGCGCGCTGCGGCCCGGCTGCGTGCACGAGCTCCATCTCGACGGCGTGAAGAGCGGCGCCTCGTCCGACGGCGCGGAGCCGCCGGGTTCGCCGCTCCTGCACGCGGTCGCGTGGTACACGCTGAACGAGGTGCCGCCGACCGACGCGCAGTGAGCGCGCGCGGGCGCGGGCCTCCCGCCGTCACTTCACGTGGCGGATCGTCTCGCGCCACGCCGCTTCGAGCTCGTCGAAGTCGACGCCGGCGAACGCCTCCTTCAGCGCGAGCTCGAGCGCCGACTGCGACGACTCGCCTTCGTGCTCGGGCTGGAAGCCCGGATCGGGCGGCGGATCGTCGCCGCCGGCGCCGCCCGGATCCTTCGGGTCCTTGCCATCCGGATCCTTGGGCGTCGGAGCGGGACCGTCCGGCGCCGTCGGATCCTTGGGGGCGTCGGGCCCTTCCGGCGGCTTCGCGGGATCGGCGGGGTCGGTCGGTTTCGTGCCCGGATCGGCCGGCTTGGTGCCGGGATCGTCGGGCGGATTCGCTGGAGAATCGGGCTTCTTGTCGGGATCGGCGTTCGGGTCGGCCGGCGGGTCGGTCGGCGCCGGCACCGGTCCCGGGGTCGAGGGCTCGGCCGGCGAATCCTTCGCGAGTCGCGCGGCCTTCTCGGCCTCGCGCTTGGCGACCTCGCGCTTCAGCACGTCGAAGTAGGTGGGCAGGATCTTGCCCCACTTCGCGTTCCACTCCTTCTTCTTCGGGACCTCCTCGCGCAGGAAGTAGATGAGGCTCCAGCCCTCCGCGTAGCAGACGCTCGGGTAGCTGTAGTACTCGCGCTGCGAGAACCCGACGAGGTCCTTCAGCGGCGTGTAGCCCTTGCTGCCCCACTTCTTGTGTTCTTCTCCCTTGTCGTCCTTGGCGACGGTGAACGGACGCGGGCCCTCGTTGATCGCGTTCTTGATCACGCCGACGCGCCACGCGAACGGGCCGATCACGAAGCGCGTCGTGCCGAACTTCGCGCCGGCGTAGTAGTCGCCGTGGCCTTCGTTGAACCACGAGTGCGGGGCGACGTTGCCGACCGAGTAGTAGATGTACTGGTGGAACGCCTCGTGGTAGAGGACCGAGAGCGTGTTGTCGTCCACCCGGCGCGACGGGCTCGCGTCGTAGAAGACGAGCTCCTCGCTGTGGTCGTTCCAGTACCCGGCCGTGCCGCCCGGCCCGCCGTACGCGTGGTACTCGGTCGCGTCGCCGCACACCCGCATCACCGAGACGGCGGTCACCGGATGCGCGGGGGGGAACTGCTTCTCGTAGACCTGCTCGCGGATCTTCTCGATGCGCTCGGCCAGGATGTGCGCGAGCTCCTTGTTGCGGCCGCCCTTGGTGTTGTAGACGACGACGTAGTTCTTCTTCGGGCTGACCAGCACGTCCCAGCCCTTCACCAGCCCGCCTTCGATCTGCTTGCGGCGCGCCGGGCTCAGGTTGATCCCGTTCAGCGCCGTGAGCGGCGTCGTCTCCTTCGCCTTCGCGTCGAAGTAGAGGAACGAGCGCGCCATCCCCTTCATGATCGGTTCGAAGGTGTCGCGCCGGCGCGCCGAGCCGAGCAGCCGCACGCCGTAGGAGACGCCGTCCTTCTCGTACGCGAAGAGCAGGAACAGCAGGCCGTTGCCGGAACCCGGCGGTCCGCCGAAGGGGATCTCGAACGCCCAGAACTTGCCGGCGACCTTGTCCCGCGACGTGACCGGCTTCCAGTTCTTGTCGGCCGGGAACTTCTTCGCGTCGAAGCCGATGACCTCGCGCGTCGCGAGCTCGTACATGTCCTTCGGCGCCATCCGCTCGACGTCGATCCTCGGCTTCGGGGCCTTCGGCTTCGCCGGCTCGCCGGTCGTCGGGAAGAGGTCGGCCGCCTCCGGATCGCCTTTCACGTTCAGGCGCAGGATCGAGAGGGCCGGCGGGAAGCGGTCGCCCTTCTCGAGCGGGTCGTACCACTTCGCGACCTCGTACTTCTCGCTGATCTCGGGCGGCACCGGGTTCCAGTCGTTGAAGACGTTCAACGAGAACTGGTACTTGCCGTTGCCGTAGTACTTGTCCGCCGAGGTCCCGAACGGCGCGCGCGCGAACGAGAGCAGCAGCGAGACGGCGGCGAGCGCGACGACGCCGCGCGCGCGGACAGATCGGAGGCGATGCGACATCGGGATTGGATCCTGGAGGGCGCGGAGCCGGGCGTGGAGCGCGGGATCGCCGTCCAAACGGCCGGCCAGCCTAGCGGTGCGCGCCCCGGATGGGAGGCTGCGCATGCCCCGCCCGGCGCGACCGGTTCCGCGTGCGGCCGGATGCAACGGCGCCGAAGCGCGATCCCGTTCAGGTCAGGGCGGCGGGGCGCGGACGCCGAGGAACGCGCAGCACCCCAGCACCAGCACCGTCGCGACGACGAGGACGGTGACCACCAGCATCCCCCACGAGCCGGAGCTCGGCGCCGCCGACCGCTCGTTCCGCTGCAGCTCGGCGAGGCGGCGCGCCATCTCCGCTTCGGCGTCGCCGCTCGCGGCGTCGAGCGCTCCCGGCAGCGTCGCCCCGCAGTATTCGCAGAAGCGCGGCCGCGTCGCCGGGATGCGCGCGGCGCAGCCGGGGCAGGTCATGGGCGCGGGGCCGTCGGGGTTCGCCATCGCGTGAAGTTCCAGGGGGACCGGCGCGCGCCGTCGCCGGCCGCGCGCGCGTGCTACGGCCCGGCGGGCCGATCAGTTCGACGGCCGGCGCGCTCCCGGCCAAGTGCGGTGGTCGGGCCGCGCGACCTCGGGCAGCTCCGCGAGCCAGCCGAGCGAGGCGTCGGCGACCGAGTCGTAGGTCGCGATGTAGGGCTTGAGGTCGAGCACCGGCGTGCCGTCCAGCATGTCGACGCCGCGGATCCGCAGCCGCTGCCGCGCGACGTCGAGCAGCTTCACGACCGAGAGCCCGATCGGGTTGGGGCGATGGGGGGCGCGCGTCGCGAAGAGGCCGCGCTTCTTCGTGTCGCGCGGCGGGACCACGTGGGCGTTCCAGCCGCGCGCGTAGCGCGCCCACCAAACCACCCAGACGTGGCTGAAGCCCTTGAGGTCCTTCAGCAGGTTCTGCAGGCCGGGCCGCAGGACGATCTCGCCGTCGGCGACCGGCGCCACGCCCGGCTGGCGCGGCGTGCCTTCGTGGACCTTGAAGGGAGAGTGGACCACGCCGACCGGGCGCACGGCGTATTCGAGCTCGGCGGGGAGGTCGTAGGGTCGGGCGGCCATGGCGGGCCGAGAGTAGCGCGCGCCGCGGTTCACTCGGCGCTTCGCGACAGCGCCTCGAGGAACGCGACCAGCGCCGCGACGTCGTCGTCGGAGAGCTCGAGCGGCTTCAAGATCGGATCGAGGTGGTCGTTCGCGTTGCCGCCGCGCTGGTAGTACCGGACCACGTCGCTCAGCGTCGCGAGGCTGCCGTCGTGCATGTAGGGTGCGGTGCGGGCGACCATGCGCAGCGTCGGCGTCTTGAAGCGGCCGCGGTCGGACTCGTCTTTCGTGATCGCGGCGCGGCCCGGCTCGGCGACGCCGTCGACGACGCCGATGCCGGTGGCGTGGAACTGCTCGTCGCTGAAGTTCGGGCCGGCGTGGCAGCGCCAGCAGCGCGCCTTGCTCTCGAAGAGCCACAGCCCGTGCCGCTCGACGGCGGTCAGGTCGCCCTGCGCCGCGCGGAAGCGGTCGATCGGGCTGTCGCCGGCGATCAAGCGCCGCACGAACTCGGCGAGCGCGGCCGCGAGCGTCGCGCGGTCGGGCTCCGCCGCGCCGGCCGCCGCGAAGAGCGCGCGGTACTCCTCCGACCGGGCGAGGCGCTGGATCACCTCGTCGACGGTGGTCGCCATCTCGTCGTGGTTCTCGATCGGCATCACGACCTGCGCCTCGAGCGTCGCCGCGCGCCCGTCGAAGAACTGCGCCGTGCCGAGCGCGCGATTGAAGAGCGTCGGCGCGTTGCGGGCGCAGGTCCGGCCGCCGACGCCGCGCGGCAGCTTCTCCGGAGAGGCGAAGGCGTGGTCGGGCGGGTGGCACGTCGCGCAGCTCACGGTGCGGTCGGCCGAGAGCTGCGGGTCGAAGAAGAGGCGCCGTCCGAGGCGCAGGCGGGCGAGCGCGCGCTCGTCGTTCGAGAGGCCCGGGATCGGGTCGGGCAGGCCGAGCTTCGACGCGCCGGCGAGTTCCTCGTCGCGCAAGTCGTCCCGCGGAAGAAGCGGCGGCGGCGCCGCCTGCTGCGCGAGCGCGAACGCGAGCGCCGCGGCTACGAGCCGGCCTGCGTGCGACACGACGCCTCTCCGATGCCCTGCCGGGCGAGGAACGAGAAGAGCTCGTCGGCGACGCGCTCCTTGTGGGCGGTGAGGCGATGGTCGCCGCCGGCGATCGCGACGAGGCGCGGCCGCGCGACGCACGCGGCGGCGAAGCGCTCGCTCAGCGCGAACGGCGCCGTCGTGTCGGCGGTCCCGTGGATCAGGAGCGTCGGCGTCGCCGTCTCGCGTTCGAGCCGCTCCGGCGGGTAGCTCGCCGAATCCTCGATCACGCGCCAGTCGAGGTCGAACTCGAACCACGGTCCGACGAAGCGATAGGTGCGCTCGCGCTGCCAGCGCGCGCGGCCGAACTCGCCGAGCGCCTCGAGGTAGCGCTCGAGGACCCGGAACGCCGGCGCGATCAGGACCTGCGCGGCGACCGTTCCGGGGCGGAGCAGCGCGTGCCACGCCGCGACCACCGCGCCGAGCGACGCGCCGACCAGCACGACCCGCTCGGGGGCGCGACCGGCCGCGCCCGACCCCAGATGGGCGAGCACCGCCGCGACGTCCTCGAGGTGGCGGGTGAGCGTCAGCTCCTCGAAGCGGCCGGTCGAGTCGCCGTGGCCGCGGAAGTCGAAGCGCGCGAAGCCGAAGCCCCGTTCGAGCGCGCGCTCCTCGAGGAAGCGCGCCTTCTCTCCGCCGCGCTCCGAGCCGAGTCCGTGCAGGTAGACCAGCGAGGTCCCGTGCGCGTGCGGGGGCGGCGTCGCGTCGAGCGCGAGCGAACCGGGCGAGCCGGGCGAACCTCCCTTGGGCGACGCGACGCGCTGGAACACGCGGGCTCCTGGAAACGGGGCGGGCTCGATAGGTTGTGGCGGCCCGCGCGGGAGTGCAAGCCGGAGCCGTGCCGATGACCGTCGTCCCCCTCCTCGTCGGCAGCGCCGCCCGCGCCGCGCTGCTGACCCTCGCCGTCCCCCTCTCCGACGGCGGTCCCGCCGCGCCGCTGCAGCCGGCCGACCTCTTCTCGCGCACCTACGTCGGCAGCGCCGCGCTCTCGCCCGACGGCCGCCACGCGCTCGCGCTGGAGATCGAGGGGGCGGGCGGGCCGGCACGGCTCGTCGAGCTCGAGTGGGGGATGCGCGGCGCGACGCGCACCGTCCACGAGTTGCCGTCCGACGACTGGAGCGCGCTCTCCTACGACGCGCGCGGCGAGGTCGCGCTGCTGCTGCGCGGCGCGTCGCCGGGCTGCGAGCTGTGGGGGATCGAAGCGGGCGAAGCGCCGCGCCGCATCCTCTCGCCCGGCGCGTCGAGCCGCATCTTCGACGTCTTCCATGCCGCGCGCGGCGCCGCCGCCGGCCCGGCCGACGGCGGCCGCTGGCTCGCGCTCCTCGAATCGGAGGAGCCGCGCGAGGCGCTGCTGCAGGCCGTCGACGTCGAGCACGGCGAGCTCGGAGAGGTGGTGGCGCGCTTCGGTCCGCTCTCGATCCGCGAGCGCGCGCTCGCGCCGGACGGCAGCGCGCTCGCGCTGGTCGCGACCGACGCGCCGAGCTTCCGCGTCGCGGGCGACGCGCTCGACCTCTGGCTCTTCGAGTTCGCGGCGGGCCGCACGCGCAAAGTGACGGGCGGGGGGCTGCAGCTCGCAAAGCCGCTCTTCACGCCCGACTCCCGCGAGATCGTCTGCGCGCTGCAGCAGTCGCGCAGCGCCCTCACGACCGACCGGCGCGATCTCGCGCGCATCGACCTCGAGACGGGCCGCGCGACCCGGCTCACCGGCGCGCTGCCGGCTTCGATCGGGAACGGCATCTTCGGCGCCGACGAGCGCATGGTCTTCATCGACGAGCGGACGCTGCTCGTCCCGACCCAGCACGGGCTCGCGGACGACGTCCTGGAACTGACGCTGCCCGAGGCGGGCGGCGCGGCGAGCTGGCGCTGGCGGACCGACGGCCGCGGCGCCTGGTCGCGCCTCTCGGCGGCCCCGGCCGCGCGGCGGCTGCTCGCGATCGAGTCGGGGCCGGCGCGTCCCGATCGCGTCCGCCTGGTCGAATGGCCCACCTTCGAGCAGCGCGTGGTCGAGGACCCCAACGCGGCGCTCGTCGGGCGCGGGCTCGCGCCGTGGTGCGTCGTGCCGTTCCGCGGCGGCGACGAGCTGCCGCTCGAAGGGCTGCTGATCGAACCGAAGGAGGTCGCGGCGCCCTACCCGACGCTCGTCGTGCTGCACGGCGGCAGCGGCGGGCGCGGCACGCTGCGCTTCAACGACAACTTCGCGCAGGCGTGGGCGAGCCTCGGCTACGCCGTGTTCGTGCCGAACCTGCGCGGATCGGAGGGCTACGGCGCCGCCTTCTGCACGTTGAACGTGGGGGACTTCGGCGGCCGCGAGCTCGCCGACCTCGACGCCGCGGCCGACGCGCTCGTCGCGCGCGGGACCGCCGATCCGGCGCGACTGTTCGTGCTCGGCCACAGCTACGGCGGCTACCTCGCCGAGATGGCGGCGGTGCGCTCGAAGAAGTTCCGCGCGGCGTGCGCCGCGGCCGGCGTCAGCGACTGGAGCAGCTTCTTCGCGACGTCGGACCTGTCGGAGCTCGCGGTGGTGGGGCTCGGCGGGACGCCGGAGCAGCAGCCGGAGCTCTATCGCGACCGCTCGCCGATCCAGCGGCTCGACGACGCGGATGCGCGCGAGCGCGGCGCGCCGCTGCTGCTCGTGCACGGCCAGCGCGACCGCCGCGTGCCGGTCGAGCAGAGCGAGCGGATGTTCGCCGCGATGGCGCGCCACGAGCGGCCGTGCGAGCTGCTCTCGCTGCCGGGCGTCGGCCACGTGATCCGGGGGCGCGAGAACGTCGAGAAGTGGCTCGGCGCGGCCGACCGGTGGTTCCGGCGGTTCGGCGAGGGGACGGCGGGCGGGACCCCGCTTCCCCGGGAGAATCGTCGTTGACTTATCGGTTCATGAATCGATGATGTCCCGCCGCCGTGAAGCCGAACCTGACCACCGTCCTGAAGCTCCTCGCCGACCCGACCCGGCTGCGCATCCTCGGGCTGCTTTCCCGTGAGGAGCTGGCGGTCGGCGAGCTCGCGCGCGCCATGGCGATGTCGCAGTCGCGCATCAGCAACCACCTGAAGCTGCTGCGCGAGTCGGGGCTGCTCGACGAGCGGCGCGCCGGCGCCTTCGTCCACGTCCGGCTGCTGCGCGGCGACGCGCTGCCCGAGGACCTCTGGGCCGCGATCGAGGCGCGCCTCGTCCACGTCGAGGGGCGCACCGACGACCTGAAGCGCCTCGAAGGCGTGCGCGAGGACCGCCGCAAGAAGAGCCGCTCCTTCTTCGACAAGGTCGCGCCCGAGTGGGACAAGCTCGGCAGCGAGTTCAAGCGCGGCAACGTCCGCTGGCGCGCGCTCGCGGCGCTGGTGCCGGCCGACCTCGTCGTCGCCGACGTCGGCTGCGGCACCGGCTACATGGCGCGCACGCTGGTGCGCGTCGCGGCGCGCGTGATCTGCATCGACCATTCGAGCGCGATGCTCGAGCAGGCGCGCGCCAACCTCCTCGGCCACGAGTCGCGCGTCGAGTTCCGCCAGGGCGAGCTCGACCGCCTGCCGCTCGCCGACGGCGAGGTCGACGCGATCTTCGCGAGCCTCGTGCTCCACCACGTCCCCGACGTCGTCGCCTCGCTGCGCGAGATGCGGCGCGCGCTCAAGCCCGACGGCTCGCTCGTCGTCACGGAGCTCCTGCCCCACAAGGAGGCGTGGATGTCCGAGACGATGGCCGACCTGCGCCTCGGCCTCGACGTCACCGAGCTCAAGGGCCGCGCCGAGCGCGCCGGCTTCGGCGACGTCCTGACCGACATCGTCGAGGACGCCTACGTCGTCGAGCGCCCCGGCGGCAAGAAGGCCGAGCTGCCCCTCTTCGTCCTGCACGCGCGCGCGCAGCCGCTGCCGCGCGACGCCTCGAATCCGAGAATCGACGCCCTTTCGTCCGTTCCCTCCCCCTTGTCCACCCTCACCCGCTGACTCGGAGACCGCGATGAAGTCGCCCGTGATGAAGCCGCCCGTCCGCAAGCCCGCCGCCGTCGACCGCGCCCCTTCCGACTACAAAGTGAAGGACATCGCGCTCGCCGACGCCGGCCGCCGGGAGATCGAGATCTCCGAGCCCGAGATGCCGGGGCTCATGTCCCTGCGCGAGAAGTACGGGAAGTCCAAGCCGCTCGCGGGCGCGCGCATCGCCGGCTGCCTCCACATGACGGTGGAGACGGCGATCCTGATCGAGACGCTCGCCCACCTCGGCGCGAAGGTGCGCTGGAGCAGCTGCAACATCTTCTCGACCGAGGACCACGCCGCCGCCGCGATCGCCGCGCGGAAGATCCCGGTCTTCGCCTGGAAGGGCGAGACCGAGGCCGAGTACGAGTGGTGCATCGAGCGCTCGCTCGAGTTCGAGGACGGCAAGGGCCCCAACCTCCTGCTCGACGACGGCGGCGACCTCACCTGGATCGTCCACGACAAGCACCCCGAGATGCTGAAGGAGATCAAGGGCGTCTCGGAGGAGACGACGACCGGCGTGCACCGCCTCTACCAGGCGTTCGAGTCGGGCAAGTTGAAGCTCCCCGCCATCAACGTGAACGACTCGGTCACCAAGTCGAAGTTCGACAACCTCTACGGCTGCCGCGAGTCGCTCGCCGACGGCATCAAGCGCGCGACCGGCGTGATGATCGCCGGCAAGGTCGTGGTGATCGCGGGCTACGGCGACGTCGGCAAGGGCTGCGCGCAGTCGATGCGCGGCTTCGGGGCGCGCGTGCTCGTGACCGAGATCGACCCGATCTGCGCGCTGCAGGCGGCGATGGAGGGCTTCGAGGTCACGACGATGGAGGACGCCGTCAAGGAGGGCGACCTCTTCGTCACCACGACCGGCTGCCGCGACATCGTCACCGGCGCGCACATGCAGGCGATGAAGGACAACGTCATCCTCTGCAACATCGGCCACTTCGACATCGAGATCGACGTGAAGTGGCTCGAGAAGAATTCGGCGCGTGAAGAAGAGATCAAGCCGCAGGTGGACCGCTTCTTCCTGAAGAACGGCAAGACCCTGATCCTGCTCGCGCGCGGCCGCCTCGTGAACCTCGGCTGCGCGACCGGCCACCCGAGCTTCGTGATGTCGAACAGCTTCACGAACCAGGTGATGGCGCAGATCGCGCTCTGGACGCAGAAGCCGAGTTTGACGGTGGGCGTGCACAAACTCCCCAAGCATCTGGACGAGGAGGTCGCGCGGCTGCACCTCGGGAAGCTCGGGGTGAAGCTGACGAAATTGAGTTCTGAGCAATCGAAGTATCTGGGCGTCAACGTCAACGGTCCGTACAAGTCGGACTGGTACCGGTATTGAGCCGGATGCACCTGACGGAGCCGCGGGCGAAGCTCACGCGAGCATCGATACGTTGAGTTCGCGGCTCCGCAGGTGATCCGTCGGCTTTTCTGGCGCGATCGGCGCGGCCGGGCGCGAAAGGGTGAGGACGGGAGATCGGATGGGTTGGGCGATCGGCGTGGCGGCGGGAGTCGCGGCGCTCGTCGGAGGCTGTGACGGCCCGCAGGGTACGCCCGCCGCACCGCCCGCGCGCGACAACCTCGTCCTCGTCACCTGCGACACGCTGCGCGCGGACCACCTGAAGAGCTACGGCTACTTCCGCGACCCCGCGCCGCACCTCGACGAGTTCGCGCGCGGCTGCGTCCTCTTCGAGCGCTGCCTCTCGCCGATCGCGCACACGACGCCGAGCCACCTCTCGATGCTTACCGGCGTCTACCCGATCGAGCACGGCGTCGTCGCCAACTCGCTCCAGATCAACGGCGAGGAGGGGTGCGCCCCGTTCGCGCCGTCGGCGCAGCTCGAGAGCTTCGCGCAGCTCGCGCATGCGCAGGGGTGGGCGACCGGCGGCTTCGTGAGCGCGGCGCCACTCAAGCGCGTCACCGGCGTGAGCGTCGGCTTCGACGAATGGAGCGAGCCCGACGGCGCGCGCCGCGCCGGGACCGAGACGAACGCGGCCGCGTTCGCGTGGCTCGAGCGCGTGAAGGGCGGCCCCTTCTTCCTCTGGGTCCACTACTACGAGCCGCACGGACCCTACGTCGCCGGCGAACATCCGCCGGCTTCGCACGCGAAGCTCTTCACGGCCGACGAGGCGCTCGCGCGCCACCTCGCGGAACGGCGCTTTCCCGAGAAGGTGGCGGGCGTGAAGGTCGGCGAGGTCGCGCCGCGCGACGTGGTCGACCTCTACGACGGCTGCATCCGGCTGCTCGACGACCGCCTCGCCGATCTCTTCTCCGAGCTCGAAACGCTCGGCGTCGCCGGCCGGACGACCGTCGTGCTGACCGGCGACCACGGCCAGGGGCTCGGCCAGCACGGCGACCTCGCGCACGGCCTCGTCTGGCGCGAGCAGCTCGCCGTCCCGTTCCTGATCAAGGCGCACGGCCTCGCGCCGGCGCGCGTCGACGCGCTCGTCTCGACGCTCGACGTGCTCGCGACGGCGGCGGCGCACACCCGCGGCTTCGACGCGAAGGGGTTCCTCGCCCAGGCGCGCGGCCGGGACGTCCTCGTCGCCGGATTCGAGAGCCGGCCGCTCTTCGCGATGGTGCCGGTCTTCAAGCGACGGGCGCCCGGCCTCGCGCTCACGACCGAAAAATGGCAACTCGTGCGTGATGACCAGGGCGACCACCTCTACTCGCTCGAGGCCGACCCCTACGAGCTCGAGGACGTCGCGGCCGAGCGCCCCGAGGTGGCGCGCTCGCTCGCGCGCGAGCTCGACGCGCAGTGGAAGGAGCAGCGCGCGCGCCGCAAGCAGCTGCGCGGCGAGACGAGCGGGGTCGACGCCGCCGCCGACGCGAAACGCAGAGCGGAGCTCGAGGCGCTCGGGTACGTCGACGACGACGACGAGCCCGCGCCCAAGGGCGACGACCACCGCTGAGCCGCCGGGTAATGTTCCCGCCCCTTTGGCGAGGAACCCGTCGATGCCCACGCTCACGAGCTACGTCTGCGGTGCGTTCGCGACCGGCAAAGGCGAGCCGGTCGCGCTGCTCAATCCGACGACGGAGGAGACGGTGGCGACCGCGCACTGCGGCGGCGTCGACCTCGCGGCGGCGGCCGCGTTCGCGCGAGAGACGGGCGGTCCGGCGCTGCGCGCGCTCACCTTCGCGCAGCGCGGTGAGCTCCTCGCGAAGCTCGCGGCGGCGATCTTCGACAAGCGCGACGAGCTGATCGAGACGTCGGTCGCGAACGGCGGGACGACTCGGGGCGGCGCCAAGTTCGACATCGACGGCGCGTCGGGCACGCT
>DASRRB010000248.1:0-7385 GCA_035695985.1 Planctomycetota bacterium
GGACCTCTACCGGCGGCAACGGTCCGCGGTGGAAATCGATCCCGATCTCCGCGGGACCGAGGACCAATGGATCGCGGTCCAGCGGCGGGAGATCGTCGAATCGCTCCAGACGGTCACCGAGGCCCAGCTCGACTCCGACTCGCCATTTCCGCCGCCGACACTTGCGGACGCCGACCCCCACGTCGCCGCCTTGATCGCCGAGGCGCACCGCCGCTCGCTGGCGGCAACGGTCGAGAGCGAGGTCACCCAGCCTTGCCTCGCCTACTTCGACGAGCAGGTCCTCGCCGTCCAGTCGACGAAGTGACGGCTCCGCTCAGGCGCGCTTCGCGGCCTCGGTGATCTCGACCATGCGCTCGAGCGCCTTTCGGGCGTGCGCGACGACGGTCGCGCGCTCGTCCGGCGCGAGGCGCTCGCGGGCGCCGGAGATCTCGTCGACGACGTCGCCGGCTTCGACGCGGTTTGCCTCGGGCGCCTTGCCCTTGCGGAGCAGGTCGACCATCGCGACGAGGTGCGGCGGGTCGTTACGGGACATGGTCGCGCAGCCGCAGCCGATCGACTGGAACTTCGGGTCGGGGATGTCGGCGAGGTGGACGACCTCGGCGCCGTTGCGCTTGGCGAGGTCGCGGGCGTTGCGGACGAAGTGGCCCTCGGTCGCGATCGCGAGTTTCGCGCCGCGCTTGGCGTTGGCGACGACGTTCCAGAGGTACTTGGTCGAGCCGGCGCCGTCGGCGGCCTGGACCACGGGCAGCGGGCTCTCGGGATGGACGTGGACCTCGAAGCCGCGCGCGCGCCAGTAGTCGACCATGTCGGTCCGGAAGATCGTGTGGACGCCGCAGTAGCTCCCCCACAGGATCACGCGGGCGCGGTCGAGGCGGTCGCGGTCGGCGGCGGAGAGCTTGGAGACGCGGGTGTTCATCCCCTCGTCGCCGCCGCCCCACTGGTACTGCTGCTCGTCAGGGATGCCGCACCACCAGCAGGCGGCGCGGCCGAGGTGCTTGTCGGGGACGAAGAGGACGCGCTTCTTCTGGGCGAGCGCCCACTTCAGGACGTCCTTCGCGTTGCTCGAGGTGCAGACGGCGCCGCCGCTCTCGCCGGCGAGCGCCTTCACGCGCCCGCTCGTGTTCATGTAGGCGACGACGGTGAGCTCGTCGCCGTAGCGGCGGCGCAGCTCGTCGACGGCGGGCGCCACGTGGTGCTCCTTGGCGAACATCTCCAAGGTGCAGCCGGCGCGGGGATTCGTGATGAAGACCTGCTGGTGCGGATGGGCGAGCGTCGCGATCGCGTCGGCCATGAAGTGGACGGCCGACTCGACGATGAACTCCGCTTCGACGTTCTTCCGAGCTTGGAGGGCGAGCTCGTACGAGTCGGCGACGCGGCCGCCGTAGTGCTCGACGAGCTTGACGATCTCTCCGCCCATGTAGTAGTGCGCGAGCAGCAGGAGCTTCGGGCCGAGCTCCTTCCTCGCCGGCTCGAGGTAGCGGTCCATCCAGGGCAGGACCGACTCGGGCGTCCGGTCCGGCAGCGCAAGGTACTCCTCCGCGTACGGCTTGAACTCCTCCTGGTACCAGTCGAGCGGCAGGTCGGTCTGGCAGATCGGCAGCCCCGGCTCGATGCGGATGCCGCTGCTGACGAAGAGCTGTTCGATCGTGCGCGTCGCGCCGGTGGACATGGCGCGTCTTTCTAGTGAAGCTTTCACCATGCACCAAGCCGCGACGCTGGTCGAGTGCCCGCGCGACGCCTTCCAGGGCGTCCGCACGCTCATCCCCGCCGCCCGTAAGGTCGCCCACCTCGAGGCGCTCGTCGCCGCCGGCTTCCGCGCCATCGACTTCGGCTCGTTCGTCTCGCCGAAGGCCGTCCCGCAGATGGCCGACAGCGAGGAGGTCTTCGTCGAGCTGGAGAAGCGGGGCCGGACGGCGGGCGTCGAGTGGATCGGCATCGTCGCCAACGAGCGCGGGCTCGAGCGGCTGCTCGCACTGCCCGGCGTGACCACGGCGGGCTTCCCGTTCTCGTGCTCCGACACGTTCCAGCGCAGGAACACCGGCGCCTCGATCGAGGCGACCTGGGCGCGGCTCGACACGCTGGTGAAGGAGACGCGCCGCGCCGGGCGCCGGCTCAAGGTCTACCTCTCGATGGCGTTCGGCAATCCGTTCGGCGACGCGTGGTCGCCGCCGCTCGTGGTCGAGTTCGCGCAGAAGCTGATCGACCGCGGCGTCGCGATCCTGCTGCTCGCCGACACGGTCGGGACGGCGCGGGCGGAGACGGTCCGGGAGCTCTGCGACGCGGTCGGCGCGCAGACGCGCGGGCTCGAGTTCGGCGTCCACCTGCACGCGCGGCGCGGCGACTTCGCGCCCAAGGTCGACGCGGCGCTCGCGGCCGGCTGCCGCCTCTTCGACGCGGCGCTCGGCGGCGTCGGCGGCTGCCCCTTCGCGGGCGACGACCTCACGGGAAACCTGCCGACCGAGGAGCTCGCCCCCCACCTGAAGGGGCGCGGCTTCGAGACGGGCCTCGAGCCGGCGCGGCTCGCGGCGGCGGCGCGCTCGGCCGCGGCGATCCTCGCCGAGTTCGGCGCGCCGCAGGAGAGCGCCCCATCGAGCGAGGCGGCGAAGTGAGCCCGGCCGCGCTCGTCACGGTCGAGGCGCGCGGCGCCTGCCGCATCCTCACGCTGAACCGTCCCGAGGCGAAGAACGCCCTCTCGCCCGAGCTCGTCGTCGCGCTGCAGCGCGAGCTCGAGAGCGCCGGCGGCGACGCCTCGGTGCGCGGGATCGTGCTCACCGGCGCCGGCCCCGATTTCTGCGCCGGCGCCGACTTGAAGGCGCTGCAGGCGCTGTCGGAAAAGTCGCGCGAGGAGAACCTCGCCGACTCGCGCCAGCTCGCCAGGCTCTTCGTCGCGATCCACACCTGCCCGAAGCCGGTGGTCGCCGCGGTGCGCGGCTTCGCGCTGGCGGGCGGGAGCGGGCTCGCGTGCGCCTGCGACCGCGTCGTCGCAGCGGGCGGCGCGACCTTCGGCTTCACCGAGGCGCGCATCGGCTTCGTGGCGGCGATCGTGTCGCGCTTCCTGGTCGACCGTGTCGGAATGCGCGTCGCGCGCGAGCTGCTGCTGACGGCGCGGCGCGTCGAGGCGTCGGAGGCGGCGGGGCTCGGCATCGTCGACGAGGTCGCGCCGGACGGCGCCGACGCGGTCGAGCGGGCGCTCGCGTGGCTCGCGACGCTCGCGCCGTGCGCGCCCGCCTCGCTGGCACTCACCAAGAAGCTGCTCGCCGGCCTCGCCGGCCGCGACCTCGCCTCCGCCATGGAGTTCGCCGCCGAGCTCAACGCCGAGACGCGCGCGACCGCCGACTGCAAGGAGGGCGTGGCGGCGTTCCTCGAGAAGCGGAAGCCCAAGTGGCTCGCGCCCGGCTCCTGAAGGTCGTCGCCGCGTTCGCCGCGGGGGCGCTCGTCTCGGAGCTCGCGCTGCGCTGGTTCTGGCCGGGCGAGGTCGACACCGAGCTCCTGCGCGAGCGCGTCGCGCCGTTCGAGCTCCGGGAGATGAAGCGCTACAGCCGCGACCCGATCCTCTACTACGAGCTGCAGCCCGGCGGGAACTTCGAAACCGACGGCGTGAAGTTCGTCTTCGACAGCGAAGGCGTCCGCGTCCCGGCCCATCCGGTCGTCCACGCGCCCGACGCGACCGGCGCGCCGATCCGGTTCGCACTCATCGGCCCTTCGACGGCGTTCGGATGGCGCGTCGACTTCGACGTCGCCTACGGCGAACAACTGCGCCGCCGCCTCGAGGCGCGCTGGAAGCGGCCGGTCGAGCTGCGCGACTTCGGGATTCCGGCCTTCAACTCGGTGCAGGAGACGCGGCTGTTCGAGACGCGCGTGCTGCCGTGGCATCCCGACTTCGTGGTCTGGAACTACGACCATCGCGACGCCTACCCGATCCTGCGGAAGGACGACCCGATCGGCCTCCCGCCCGATTACGGCGACAACGCGTTCCACTCGGCCGTCGTGAAGCTGCTGCGCCGCCGCCTGCGCGAGCACGAGCTCGACGCGCGCCGCTCCGACGACCGCGCTACGACCCACACCTACTACCTCACGTCGGGGCACGACTACGACGTGCACCTCGCGGCGCTCGAGCGGATGGCGGGGCTCGCCGCGCAGGCGAAGGTGCCCGTCGTCCTCTTCATCCACGACGTGGTCCTCAAGGCCCCGCCGGGCGACGCCGGCCACTTCGAGGAATTGCACCGGCCGCTGCTCGCGTTCTTCGCGAAGCGCACGCCCTCGCTCCACGTGCTCGACCTCTTCCCCCGCTACCAGGAGGTGATGAAGGAGCGCGGCTGGAAGAACCTGACCTCCTGGTGGATCGCGGTGCAGCCCATGGACGCCCACCCCAACGCCGAGGGCCACGCCTTCGTGGCCGACGAGCTCGACCGCTTCATCGCGACGCTCCCGGACGTGGGGCCGAAGTAGGCGCGAGCTGCGGCGTTGCTCAGCGCGGGCGCATCGCGGTCGGGCGCCCGTCCCACTTCCAGTGCGTCGATCCGCGCCGCAGCAGGCTCGTGAGGTCCTTGTCGTAGCACTCGTGCCAGCCGCGGAAGCGCAGCGGCTTCAGCTTCGACTCGAGGAGCTTCATCCCTGCTTCGATCATCGGCGGGAGCCGGTTCGAAGCCAGCGACGGGATCCGGAGTGACACCTCCTGGTGCGTCGTCCGGATCATCACGCAATAGGAGGTCTCGTGGTGGCGCTCCGGAAGCGTCACGTCGACGCGACGATCGTAGAGACCTTCGACGACGAGGCCGGCTCTGCGGATCTCGCGGATCAGCCGGCGGATCAGATCATCGACGGCGGTTCGGTGCCCGGCGATCCGCCCCCATCGGACGTCGACCAACGGCCAGCGCATCTCGCGACCCACGTCGGCTCCCCTCGCCCACGTCGCGACGCGGACCACCGGCTTCTGAAAGCCCGAGGTCCGGTTCATCGTGTCGTCGCAGTAGACCGTGACGGCGCGCTGCTCGACGGCGAAACGCAGCACCTCGAGCCGCAACACCGGTTCGAGCCATCCGATGAGGTCCACCGATTGGGGCGGGTGGATCGAGTGCGGCCCTTCGATCAGCGCCAAGGCGACCTTGCGCCGCCTCGGCAGAGGATTCGAGCGACGCTTCGGCTTCCTCTTCACCCCGTCGCGCTCGGCTCGATCCCGATGTCGCGCGAGAGCTGGGCGACGATGGTCCGGCTCAGGGACGCTCCGGCGCCGGCGACACGGAGGACGGGGTGGATCACGAGGCGGACGCGCGTCGCGGCGGGCGAGACGGGCTCGAGCACGACCTCGATCTCGTCACCGGTGACGTCAGCTCCTCGCGTGGTACCGGCGCGGACGACTCTCGGATGCGACGGCGCGACGCGGACCCAGCGCGCGCCGGCGCGCGGCAGCGCAGCAAGGAGCAGGTCGAGCACCGCTTCCTCGCCCTTCGAGACGACGCCGGTCGCGGTCTCGTCGACGGAGGGGTCGGCGCTTCGGCGCCTGCGATGGAACCGCGGGAACACCCAAGTCGCGATCCAGACGGCAAGAAGCGCGATACCGATCCAGAAGAACCCGACTGCGATCATCCCGAACGCGATCGCGGGCAGTGCGAAGAGCGCGTTTCGCATGCGGGCCTCCCGTCGCCCTCACTTCAGCGTGTACGCGAACGTCGGCACGATCGGCGGCGTCTTGATCAGCACCGCGGTGACGGCCGGCACGGCGAGGAACGCCAGCACCGCATAGATCCACCAGAGTCGGCTGCGCCACAGCCGGACCGGCGCGCGCACGATCGTCGCGACGACGCCCGCCATCACTTCGCTCCGAATTCGCGGGCCAGCGCCGGCAGCACCTGCGCCAGCCGCTCGTACTCCTCGGGGCGGTTGTAGGCCTGCGCGGCGATCCGCAGCAGGCGCTTGGGCGGCGCGGGCCAGGCGGGGAGCGGGACCTCGATCTTGTGGCGATCGAAGAGCGCGACCTGCAGCGGGTCGCCTTCGAGCTGCGACGCGGTCGCCTTCGCGTCGGGCAGCGGCACGGCGGCGAGCGAGCCGACCATCGACTCGGGGCAGGGCGCCGCGATCTGCAGCGCCTCGATCAGGCGCGCGCGCCCGTGCAGCGCGAGGTCTCTGTTGCGGCGGCGCAGCTCGTCCCAGCCGCCGGGATGCAGCGATCCCATGAAGGCGATCGCGTCGGGGATCACGAGCCACGGCGTCGGATCGAACGTCCCCGGCCAGTCGAATTCGAGTCGGAAGCGGCTGCGGTCGGTGCGGCGAGAATTCGCGCCGTGGCTGATCGGGAGGGGCCGGATCCCCGCCTGCTTGTCGCGCCGCACGTGCAGCAGCGCCGAGCCCTTGGGCGTGCACATCCACTTGTGGCAGTTGCCGGTGTAGTACGCGGCGCCGAGGCGATCGAGCTCGAGCGGGAGCTGGCCGGGGCCGTGCGCGCCGTCGACCAGCGTGTCGACCCCCTTCTGGGCCAGCGCGCGCACGATCGCCTCGAGCGGGAAGACCAGCCCGGTCGGGCTGCTCACGTGGTCGATCAGTGCGAGCTTCGTGCGCGCCGTCACCTTCGCCAGCACGCGTTCGAGGACGACGTCGGGCGCGGCGATCGGGAAGGGAATCGCGGCGACGACGACCTGCGCGCCCGCCTGCTGCGCGACGAAATCGAGCGCGTTCCGGCTCGCGTTGTACTCCTGGTCGGTCGTGATCAGCTCGTCGCCGGGCGCGAACTTCAGGCTCCGCAGCACCGTGTTCACGCCGGCCGTCGCGTTCTGGACGAAGGCGAGGTCGTCCGACTGCGCGCCGACGAACTTCGCGAGCGCGCCGCGCGCCGCGTCGAGGTGCCGTTCGATCTCGCGATGGAGGAAGAGCACCGGCTCGCGCTCGAGGCGGCGCATCCATTCGCCCTGCTTCGCGAGCACCGGCTCGGGGCAGGCCCCGAACGAGCCGTGGTTCAGGAAGGCGACCTCGGGATCGAGGTTCCAGTGGCGGCGCAGGTCGGTCGCGGCCGCGGCGCGCCCCGCCGCCCACGCGGTCGCGACGCCGAGCAGCGCAAGCTGCAGCTCGAGCTCGAGCGCGAGCCGGTGCGCTTCCTCCATCGCGAGATCGAGGAGCGGCTCGACCACGCGCGCGCCGTGCTGGGGAAGTTCGTCGGCGCCGATCCCGACGACCTCGCCTTCGTCCCCAACGCGACGGCCGGCGTGAACACCGTGCTGCGCAGCCTCGCGCTCGGGCCGGGCGACGAGGTGATCGTCACCAACCAGGAGTACAACGCGAGCCGCAACGCGCTCGACTTCGTCGCCGCGACGAGCGGGGCGGTCGTCGTCGTCGCCGCCGTCCCCTTCCCGATCGCGAGCCCCGACGTCGTGATCGCGCAGGTGCTCGAGAAG
>DASRRB010000249.1:0-12789 GCA_035695985.1 Planctomycetota bacterium
GGACGGGGGGGGCTCGCTGCATTCGGCGCATTCGGAGCACGACTCGACGACGCACGGTGGTCGACCGCCTCACGCGGCGTCCCGTCCTTCGACCTTCTTCCCCTCCGCCCTTTGACCACCGTTCGAGACCGTCGCGCGACGACGGGAAACCTGCTCCCCGCGGCCTCCTCGAATCGACTTCGCACGACGTCCTGACATCGTTGCTGCGCCACGGGAGATGTTCGGCGCGCGACTGGATGTGAGGCGAGATCACGCGGAGCGGTGAAACACGGCGAATGCAATCATCGTGCGCATCAAGAGACTCGACCGCGCTTCATCGATTCTGGACCGCGTGCCGAGTCGACCTGGCGTCTCGTAGTCCGACATTGCTCGTGCCAGGCCGACGCCCGACCACGATGCGTCGTGATTAGTCAGTGAGAAAGGCGAGAGCGCGCCCTCTCGCCCAAGACCGTGCAGGGAATCCCAGCGCCCGGTTTCGACCTGATGCCGATCGTGCGTACGCCGTGCATCTCCCGTGGCGCAGCAACGATGTCGGACGTCGTTCGAGAACGTGGCGAAGTGGCCGCGGGGAGCAACTTCGTGTCGTCGCGCGACGGTCTCGAACGATGGTGAAAGGGCGGAGGGGAAAGAGGTCGAAGGACGGGACGCCGCGTTCGGCGGTCGACCACCGTGCGTCGTCGAGTCGTGCTCCGAATGCGCCGAATGCAGCGAGCCCCCCGTCCATCTTGGGTCTGGGGCGAGCGTGTCCCGTCCCTCGACCTTCTTCCCCTCCGCCCCTCGACCCGCCCTCGCCCGTCGCGCGCCCAACCAAGCCCCCTGCTCCCCGCGCCCGCTTCACCCGCGTTCTCGACGTCCGCTCCAGTCCCAAGCCGCGGCCGCAGTCTGAACGGCGACGGTGCTCCTGCGCGGTTAGGCTCTGAGTCAGCGTCGCCATCGTCGGCACCATCGCGGGCGTGAACGGTGGCCGTGTCCATCGGATAGTGGGGGCGACGGTCGCGGGAGGGGAGAGGGGAGTCGAGTGGGCGAAGCCGCAGGAGCCGTGTTCGAGCTCTCCGGACTGGTGGTCCGCTACGGCAGCTTCACGGCGATCTCCGGTCTCGACGCCACCGTGCCGCCCGGGCCGGTCGGGCTGCTCGGACCCAACGGCGCCGGCAAGTCGAGCCTGATCAAGGCGGCGCTCGGGCTGCTCGCCCCCGCGGCCGGCTCGATCAAGGTGCTCGGCCTCGAGGTCCCGCGCCAGGCGATCGAGCTGCGCCGCCGCGTCGGGTACATGCCGGAGAGCGCGGTCGTCTTCCCGTCGATGACCGGCTTCGAGAACGTCGCCTACGCCGGACTGCTCTCCGGCATGCCGCGCGGCGAGGCGCGCCGGCGCGCGCACGAGGTCCTCGAGTACGTCGGCTGCGGCGAGGAGCGCTACCGAAGCGTCGACGAGTACTCGCAGGGGATGCGCCAGCGCATCAAGCTCGCGAGCGCGCTCGTGCACGACCCGGCGCTGCTCCTGCTCGACGAGCCGACCAACGGGCTCGACCCCGACGGCCGCACCGAGATCCTCGCGCTGGTGCGCGACCTCGGCCACGCCAAGGGGATGAACGTCCTGCTCTCGTCGCACGTGCTCGACGACGTCGAGTCGGTGTGCGACTCGATCCTGCTGCTCGCGAAGGGGCAGTTGCGCGCGGCCGGGACGATCGACGAGCTGAAGGAACGCTTCTCCCGCCTCGCCGGCGACCGCGTCCGCTTCACGCTCGACGGCGGCGCCGACGTGCTGGTCGCCGCCGCGCTGGAGAAGGGCTTCACGGCCGAGCAGCCCGACCCGCTCGACCCGACCGAGTGCGTCGTGCACGTCACGCCGGGCGAGGACGCGCGCGTCGTGCTCGCGCTCGCGCTCGAGCGCGGGCTGCGCGTACGCCGCTTCGTCCCGCGCCGCACCTCGCTCGAGGACGTCTTCCTCGACACGCTCGAGACGAGCGACGCCGGCGGGGGGGTGCGCTGATGCCGGTCTACGACCGCTCCTACCGCCATTGGGACGGCGAGCTCTCGCGGCGAGCGCTGCGCTTCCTGCCGATCGCCTCGACCGGCATCAAGCAGGCGCTCTCCTACCGCGGCGCGAAGGTCCTGCGGCTCCTCTACCGGCTGCTGCTGCTGGTGAGCCTGGTGCCGACGCTCGCCTTCCTCTTCTTCAACTTCCTCCTCTACTACCGGCCGGCGTGGGCGGGGGACATCCTCGGGGTGCTCGACCAGCTCGAGCCCTATCGCGTCCTGCAGTACCCGCTGCTGATGCTGTTCAACTCGAACTTCATCCTGGCGCTGACCGTGCTGGTCGGGTCGGGGCTGATCGGACGCGACCGCGCGGCGGGCGCGATGCCGCTCTACCTGTCGCGGCCGGTCACGCGCCTCGACTACGCGCTCGGGAAGTTCTGCGTGCTCGCCTGGTTCCTCGGCAGCCTCACCATCGCGCCGAGCCTGCTGCTCTGGATCTGCGGGCTGGCGTGGTCGCCGCGCCCCGACGCGTTCGCGCAGATGTGGCCCGAGCTCCCGCGCATCTTCGTGCACGGCGGCGTGATCATCCTGACCTACTCGTCGACGATGCTGGCCGTCTCGGCGCTCTTCCGGCGGCCGATGTTCGCCGGCCTGGTCTGGTTCGCGACGTTCGTCTTCCTGCCCGGGTTCCTCACCGTCGCGAGCTTCCACTTCGGCTGGAACCGCCTCCCCGCGGTCGCCCCCAACACGAGCTTCCAGGTCATCGCGTACGACGTGTGGGGGATCGAGCAGGTCGCCGCGCGCGTTGGCGGCCCCGCGGCGTCCACGGTCCAGCAGTTCGTGCACGTCGTCCGCAGCAACTTCGACGTGCCGGTCGAGTGGTGCTGGATCTCGGTCGGATCCTGGACGCTGGCCGGGCTGCTCATCCTCTGGCGCGTGCTGCGCCGCCAGGACGTGGTGACCGACGCAGCGCGCTGACGCACTCCTCAATAGGCGTGTCTACGCACGCCTGAATCTCGGCGTGCTTCGCGCTCCTCAATTGATCGAGAGCGTCGCGATCTCGGAGAAGAGCAGGCCCTTGGAGCGGGCGCCGGCGTAGGGGAGCAGCGCCTGCGCGTAGATCGTGGTCGGCAGCCCCATGAAGTCGGGGATCTGTCCCGAGAGCGTGCAGTCGCCGAACGGACCGCTCGGGGCGGCGGGCACGATCGTCCACGGCGACGCGAAGCTGATCCCGAAGTCGCCCTGGTTCGAGAGCGCGACGCCGAACATGAAGAAGACCGGCAGGCTTCCGTATCCGACGCCGTCGAGCGTCATCATCGCGAAGTCGACGTAGTGCGACTGGTCGGGCGCGAGGAGCGGCCGCTGCCCGAGCACGACGTGCACGGCGCCGGTCTCCAGTCCGCTCGCCGGGTCGAACTCCCCGGTCGCGCCGGCGCAGAAGTCGGGGCTGCCGTCGCCGTCGAGGTCGCCGACGTCCGCGAGCGCCTCGCCGAGTCTCTCGCCGGTCGACCCCTGCCGCCGGAAGAGTCGCTTCGCGGCGGATCCGTACGCGGTCGCCGACGAGAAGACGTCGACGCAACCCCCGAAGAACGCGCCGCTGGGGGAGAACGCGGGCGTCCCGAGCGCGAAGTCCTGGAAGCCGTCGCGGTCGAGGTCGCCGGCCGTCGCGACCGACGTCCCGAGGAACTCGTTGCGGTTGGTGCCGGCCGCCGCGAGCAGCTCCGCGCCGGTGAGCGCGTCGTAGATCGAGCCGCCCCCCGCGAAGGCGTTCCCCGCCTGGGTGCGCCCGATGTAGGTGGCGAGGAGGCGCGTCACGCCGGAGCCGCCCGGGTCGACGATCGGCGCGACCGCCCAGCCGAACTGCTCGTTCTTGCCGGCGCCGAGCAGCGTGTTGAGCAGCGGGAAGCCGCTGTTGGAGTCGCTCGAGTAGACGCGGACGCGCCCCGTGTTGATGCCCGGCGTGCCGTCCCAGTCGGGGCTCGCGACCACGAGCTCGCGCAGCCCGTCGCCGTCGAGGTCGCCGAGCGAAGCGAGCGCGAGGCCGGCGTTCTCCCCGGCCTGGTCGCCGTCGAAGCGCGCGAGCTGCGTGAAGCCGGCCGCCGTCACCTTCACGAGGAAGGCGGCGCCGCCGTCGACCGCGAGCGCGTCGGCGAAGGGCGCCCCGACCAGGAGCTCGTCGATCCCGTCGCCGTCGCGGTCGCCCGCGCTCGCGAGCGCGCGCCCGAACTCCGAGCCCGTCTCGCCGCTCGTGGTCGAGACGATCTCGGCGAAGGTCGCGCCCGACAGGATGTAGACGCGCCCCTGCATGTTGCCGGCGGCGCCGCTGTAGGTCGCGGCGCCGACCGCCACGTCCTCGAGGCCGTCGCCGTCGACGTCGCCGATGCGCGCGAGCGCGTAGCCGGAGCGTTCGCCGACGTTCGCGCCGAACGCGACGCCGAGCTCCACGGTAGGGTCGGCGCCGGAGCGGAAATGGACGGCGCCGCTCTCGTTGCCGGCCGTGCCGTCGGCGTCGGGCGCGCCGACCACGAGGTCGGACACGCCGTCGCCGTCGAGGTCGCCGATGCGGACGACGGACGAGCCGAACTTGTCGAGGTGGCCCGCGCCATACGCGGCGGCGCCGTTCAGGTCGGCCTGGGCCGCGACGACGCCGGCGGACGGACCGGTGACGAGCAGTGCAGCCCGTAGGGTCGCGACGTATGCGGATCGAATGCGCAACTCGGCAGCTCCGCCCAATCGCTTTCGTATAACGCAGCTTCGCGACTCGACAACCCGTCGCTTCCCGACGTAGAGCGAGGAGACGCCCTTGCCGATCGAGTCGACCGCCGCAGCGCCGGCCCGCGACGGGACGGCGTCCGCGACCGCGCCGCCGACCGTCGAGCTCTCGCGCGTGTCGCACTGGTACGGTCCGGTGATCGGCCTGAACGACGTTTCGCTCGAGTTGCGGCCGGGAGTGACGGGACTGCTCGGGCCGAACGGCGCCGGCAAGTCGACGCTGCTGCGCCTGCTCACCGGCCAGATGGAGCCGAGCCAGGGTCGCGTCCGCGTCTTCGGCGAGACGCCGTTCGCCAATCCGAGAGTGCTCATGCGGCTGGGCGCGAGCCCCGAGCACGAGGACCTCTACGACGCACTCAGCGCGCGCGACCACCTCGTGTTCCTGCTGCGCTACGGCGGCTTCGCGAAGGGATCGGCGACCGAGCTCGCCGACGCGACGCTCGCGCGCGTCGGGCTGGCGGGCGTCACGAAGCGCGTCGGCGGCTTCAGCAAGGGGATGCGGCAGCGGCTGCGCATCGCGCAGGCGATCGCGCACGGCCCGGCGCTGATCGTCCTCGACGAGCCGTTGAACGGCCTCGACCCGGTCGGGCGGCGCGAGATGATCGACCTGGTGCGCGAGCTCGGTTCGTCCGGGCGCACGGTGGTCGTTTCAGGGCACGTCCTTCACGAGGTCGAGAAGATGACGCGCCGGATCGTCACGATCCACAAGGGGCGCGTGCTCGCGGAGGGGACGCTCGACGAGATCCGCAAGGCGCTCGACGCGCGGCCGCACCACGTGCGCGTCGTCACGCCGCAGCCGCGTCCGCTCGCGCAGCGGCTGATGGGGGAGAGCGGCGTCGTGAGCGCGCGCGTCGGCGCCGACGAGGCGACCTTCGAGGTGAAGGACCCCGGCCCCTTCTTCGACCGGCTGGCGCGGATCGCCGCGGACGGCGAGATCCCGGTGCAGGAGTTCGAGGCGACCGATGACAACCTCCAGGCCATCTTCGACTACCTCATGGCCTGAGCCGCGGCGCCGCCGCCTGCTCGGCGGCGTCGTCACGACGGCGCGGCTCGCGGGCCTCTCGCTGCTGCGCGGCCGGCGCGGGATCTGGCTCGCGCTGGTGAGCCTGCTGCCGCTCACGTGGGTCGTCGTCGCGCTGTTCGTGGCCGGCAGCGGCATCAAGGGCGGCTTCGGGTTCATGGAGCTGCTGACGTCGCTCTATTTCCCGCGGATCAACCTCTTCGTGGCGCTCTTCATCGGCTGCGCGGCGCTCGGCGAGGAGATGGAGGGCAAGACGCTGCCCTACCTGCTGGTGCGGCCGGTGCCGCGCTCGGCGCTGCTGCTCGGCCGCTGGATCGCGGGCGCCGTGAACGCCGGCGTGCTGCTCGGCGCGGCCTTCGTCGTCGCCTACCTGGCGACGGTCGGGCAGATGGGGGGGCGCGCGCTGCTCGACGACCTGCCGCTGCTCGGCCACGCGCTCGCCGCGCTGTGGCTCTCGCTCGCGGCCTACACGGCGTTCTTCGTGCTGCTCTCGGTGATCGTGAAGTGGCCGCTGCTGGTCGGGCTCGCCGTCCTCTTCCTGTGGGAGGAGTGGGCCGCGGCGATGCCGGGCACGATGGCGCGCTTCACCGTGCTGCACCACGTCTACACGCTGCTCACGCACTGGACCGGCGAGCCGACCTGGCGCGCGCTCGCGTCGCCGCACGGCGACCCGCTCCTCGCGAGCGCGAAGTCGCTGCAGGTCGTGGCCGGCGTCGCCGGCGTCTCGCTCGTGCTCGCGCTGTGGCGCTTCCGGAAGAAGGCCTACCTCGTCTGAGCGAGCTTCCGCGTCGCCGCGCGGATCTCCTTCTCGAGGAAGCAGCCGAGCATCTTGTAGGAGAGCTGCGCCGCGAGGAACTCGGAGTGGTGGTTCACGGGATCGGGCTTGAGCTCGTTCACGTCGCAGGCGACGACGCGTTTCGTGCGGCCGATCGCGCGGATCAGGTTCACCGCGTCCCACCAGCCGAGCCCGCCCGGCACCGGCGTGCCCGTCGACGGCATCACCGTCGGGTCGAGGCCGTCGAGGTCGATCGTGACGTAAACCGGATCGTCGAGCAGCGCGACGGCCTCGCGGATCCAGTGCTTCTTTTCCGGCAGCACGTGGCCGGGGAAGAGGTGGATGCCGCGCGCCTTCGCGTAGGCGACCTCTTCGCGGCTCACCGCACGGATGCCGATCGAGACGATCGTCGCCCTCTTGTCGTCCTCCGCGATCGCGTGGATCGCGCAGGCGTGGTTGTAGGGCGAGCCGTGGTATTCCGCGCGCAGGTCGGCGTGCGCGTCGACGTGCAGCAGCGAGAAGCGGCCGTGTTTCGCGCGGACGGCACGCGTCAGTCCGATCGACACCGAGTGCTCGCCGCCGAGCCCGAGCAGGAACTTGCCGTCGCCGACCGGCCCCGCCGCCGCCTTCTCGATCGCCGCGACCGCCTTCGCCGGATCGTCGCTCGTGAACTTCACCGCCGGCAGCGTCGCGATCCCGACGTCGCACGGCTGCAGGTCGAACTGCATGTCCCAGAACTCGACCTGGCCGGACGCCTCGATCAGCTTCGCCGGCCCCTCGTCGGCGCCCTTGCCGTAGGTCGACGTGCCGTCGAACGGACAGGGAAGGACGGCGACGCGCGCGGAGTCGTAGCGCGAGAGGTCGGGGGGGAGGTCGAGGTAGCCGGGTTTCGGATTGGCGCGGGCGCGGGCGGGCATGGGAGACGTGAACTCCGAGGTCGATGAAGGGCGAGCAGCGTAGCGTGGCGGCGTCGCAGTGCGGGAGGGAGGCGCGAACGATGCGGCGGTGGCGCTGGCTGGCGGGCGCGGTGGTCGGGATCGCGGCGATCGTCGCCGCGCGCGCGTGCTGGCCGGAGCTGCCCGACCCGCTGCCGCATGCCGCCCGTTCGCACGCGGGTCGCGCGCTCGACGGCGCCGCGGACGGTGTCGAGTCGACCGACGGGAGCGGCGACGACGCGAGGCTCGAGGCCGACCGCTTGCCCGAGGCCGCGGCGCCGGTTCCCGCGGGTTCGACGCGCTACCGCGTGAAGTTCGTGAAGGCCGACGGGCAGTTGCTGACGACCGTGCGCGTCGGGGTGCGACCCGAAGGCGCGACCGAGTCACGCACGATCACGCCGACGAGCCGAGGCGCGGCGGTGCTCGACCTCGACGACGGATGTCGTGCAGTCGACTTCTCGGCGCGTGGGTACGTCGACGTGCACCGTGCCATCGACGCGCGCGATCGGGAGCGTGGCGACCTCGGCGCGATCGTCCTCACGCCGGCGGCGGCGCTCGACGTGCGGATCGTCGGAGCCCCGCGCCGCGCGACGCCGTGGCTGCGGATCTCCTCATGGGCGAAGGCCGAAGTCCACGACCACTCCAGCGACTCGTTCGGCTGCGGCGACACGAAGGTCGCGACCGCCGACGGGACGGCGCGCGCGACGTTCGCGCTGCCGTCCGATACCGAGGTCTGGCTCGTCTTCAACGGCTCGGGGGTCGCCGTGCGGTCGACCCCGCCGCCGCTCGCCGCGGGCGTGACGGCCTGGACGGTCGACCTCGCGAGCTTCGCGCGCATCCGCGGCCACGTCGTCGGCGTCCCGCCCTCGTTCGCGCGCGGCGACGTCGTCTGGCTGCAGCGCTTCGTCGCGGAGAGTGACGGCCTCTTCCCCGGAATGGACGCGCGCGCCGAGCTCGACGACGAGGCGCGCTTCGAATTCGCCGCCGTCCCCGATGGACCATTCGGGCTGCATCTCAACGTCGCGGGGCTGCACGAAGCGGGCGGCGAGCGGCGGGACTCCTGGCGCACCGTCGCCGCGGGATCGCGCCTCGATCTCGAGCTCGAGCCCGATCGCGAGCTCCTCGGCCTCGCGATCGGACCGTTCGGCGGCGAGCGCACGTCCAAGATCGGGAACTCGCTGCGGTTCGACGACCCGGCGCGTTCGAGCGCGTTCGTACGCGCCGCGGACGATCCGCGCTTCTCGCGCGGGCTCGCGGCCGCGGACGCGTTGCGCGAGGCGTCGCAACTCTTCGTCGATCCGGACACGGAGCGGGCGCGCATCCTCGACGTCGCCCGACTCCCGCCGCCGCGCGACGGCATCGTCACGATCGACCTCGACCAGTTCCCGCGGCTGAGCGGCCGGCTCACCGTCTCCTGGAACTGGCTCGCGTCGCGCGACTGGAAGCTCTACCTCGCGGCGAGCGGTCGCCCGCTCTTCGGCCCGTCGAGCGAGCCGGCCGCGAAGCGAGAGCGAGGCCTGTTCGAGGAGACGTTCGCGGACCTCGCGCCCGGCAGTTACGACGTCTGGGGCATCTACGATGCGTCGGTCAACCGGCGCCTCGCGAGCGGGGTCGAGGTCGCGCCCGACGAGGAGCGGCGCATCGACGTGACGCTCCCGTCGCCGGTGCGTCGCGCGGGCCGCATCACGAACTGGAACGAGGTCGAGCCGGCGCTGCGGCCGCGCGAGATCGTCCTTGAGAGCGCGAAGACGGCGCAGATCAAGAACGGCCGCTTCGATACCGAGGTCGCGCCGCCGATCGGCCGCACGGCGCGCTTCGACGACGCGCGTTGCAATCGCATCGACGTGACCGCCCCGGTCGAAACCGACGCCGACGGTGATCTCGCCGTCCGCTTCCCGGTCGAGGAGGTCGAACTCCTCGAGCTGACGACGCAGACGTCGCCGGGCGAACGCGCGATGGCCGAATGGATCGGTGTCGATCCGCCCGAGACCATCGGCCTCTTCACGTGGTACCCCCGCGCGAGCGCGGAAGCGGACGGCCGCATCGCGTTCGTGCATCGGCGCGGCGTGCCGCTGCACGGCTGGATCGACGGGATCGCCGATGGCGGCGAGAAGCGCGTGCTCGGCTGGTTCTCGAGCGATGTCCCGGCGGGGACGTTTGTGCCGGCGGGACGCAGCGTCGAAGTCTCGACCGGATGCGACGGCACGACCGCGACACTCTTCCTCGTCGCGCGGCCACTCGGCGGCTGGACGCCTCCGCGCCTTCCGCTCTGCAAGGTGATCTACGGCCTGCCGCGCCGGATCTGGATCCCCGACGGCGCGGAGTTCGTCGACGTCGAGTTCCCCGGTCGAGCGCGCCGCCGCGTCGAGTGCGCGACGCTTGGCGAGAGGTGGGTGATCGATTCGGAGTGAGCGCGCGCTCACTCCTGGTCGAGGACGAATCGCACGCGCGAACCCTCCATCGACTCCGGATCGAGCACCTTCCAGATCGGCGAGCCGCGCGGCGCGAACCACATGCGGGGGTCGCGTGGCCGGCCCGACTTGTCGAGCTGGTTGCGCAGATCGATCGGCGCGACGACCGAGCCCGCGTCGCGGCCCGCGTCCTGCCACTCGGTGAAACTCTTGCCCGCGAAGCGCGCGCTGTTCGCATCGGCGATCTCGTAGACGTTCTCGTGGAAGTCGAAGTGACCGTCGCGCAGGTCGCCGGCGAAGAGCTCGCCTGCTCGGTCGGCGACGACGACGTTGTGGTCGAAGGTGAAGCTCGAGTGCTCCTCGGGTCGCGTCCGCTGCAACTGCGCGTCGCGGCCGAACGCGAAGACGTTGTGGTGGACGCGGTTCTCCTTCCCGTAGTGCTGATGGAAGCCGCCGTGCGTCGTGCGGACGACGAAGTTGTTCGCGGCCTCGACGTGCGTCGAGCCCTCGTCGAAGCAGATGCCCCAGCCGCCGTAGGTGCGCGCCGCGACGTCGTGGATGAAGTTGCCGCGCAGGACCGTCCCTTCCTGCGTTCCGAGCGTGTAGATGCCCCCCAGGTCGGAGAGCAGCGGCCCGTCGCCACCCTCGCGCGCGCCGATGAATCCGATCTCGTTGCCTTCCACGACGTTGCCGCCGGCGTGCGACGGTCCGTAGCCCCAGGTCCAGCCGATCGAGATCCCGGTGTAGTCGAGGTTGCGCAGGACGCAGTGCTCGATCCGGTTGTCCGGGCTCTGGCCGATCCAGACGCCGACGGCCGAGTGGAACACGCGGCCGAGGTCGGACAGTTCGCACGAGTCCACGACGATCCGCGAGGTCTCCGCAGGACTCGCGGGAATCGACGTCTCTCCGATCTTCACGCCGCCGCCGCCGAGGTCGTGGACCCAGCAGTGGTCGAGCTTGTCGTCCAGGCATCCGCGTCCGAAGGCGACGCCGTACGTTCCGCAGCGCGTGATCTCGCAGGCCCGGATGCGCACGTGCTCCGCGTCGTGCACTTGGATCGCGGCAGGGACGTCGATCGCGGCCTGCGGCGATCCGCTCGCTCGCGCCGTCCCGTTCGTCGGCGTCGGATACCACCACTCCGCGCCCTCGAACCGGATCGTGCTGACTTGCACGTCGTGCACTCGCCGCGCCGGGTCGTCACCACCGAAGACGTGCACGAGCGATTCGAGCCGCGGCGCGACGATCTCGGTGCGATCGAGGTCGTCTCCGGGACGCGGCACGAACCAGACGAGCCGTGCGGACTCGTCGAACCACCATTCTCCCGGCTGGTCGAGCGCGGACAGCGATTCGACGTAGCAGACGTCGCCCGGGTCGGGCTTGAAGACGGTCTTGTCGAGCAGGCGCATCGTCGTGCGATCGGGAGAGAGAGCGGCGATGCGGCAGTGCGATTCGACCCAACGCGACAGGAGCGTGACGTCGGCGGGTTCGCCCTCGACGAGTCGCGCGACGTCGTTCGGCGCGACGCGCAGCGCGCTGACGCCCTCGTTCCACGGTCGCGCCTCGTCGCCGGCGACGACGCCCGCGACGGCGAAGCAGCCGTGATCGGGGGTGCGCGCACGAGGACATCGCTCGCCGTTCACGAAGAGCTCGCGGAACGTCCATGCTCGATGCGTCGCGTCGCCCTCCGGCACCGACGCGACCCAGACGTCGCGGCCGGCGCGCTGTGCGACGCGCCATCCGATGATGCGGCAGCCGCCGCTCAGCACCGTCGACCTCGCCGGGCGGAAGTCCGATCCGGAGAGTGCCTCGACCTGCCCGAAGATCGCGAGCGGATGGCCGGGCGTCCCCGAGTCCTCCGGCCCGATCTCGAGCGGTGCGTCGAGGTACCAGGTCCCCTTCGACAAAGCGATCTCGACCGAATGGTCGCGCAACTTCGGGTCGCGCGCCTTCATCTCGCGGAGTCGGCGCAGCGCCGCCTGCGGCGTGCGCATCGGGCCGGACCCATTTCCGTCGCTGTACTTCCTGAGTCCGGACCACGCGTCGTCACCATCGAGCGCGACGTGCAGCACGAGGAAGGGATGGTCGACGTCGTCCGGTTCGGTCGGAGCGCCGTCCTGCAGCAGCACCACTGCGGCGACCATCGCGAGTGCGCCCACGTCCCTCTCCTGGATCCGCCATTCCCGGCCGTGCTCGACGAGCGCCGGTAGCATGTTCGTGATGGACGTCGATCGCCACGCCCGTATTCGCGGAATGCCGGCCTTCGCGCAACGCGCGTGGGGCGACGCGATTCTTGCCGGCGCGTGGGACTCCTGGACCTGGCAGCAGCAGCACCGCCTCTCGAGCGTCGGCGCCATCCTCGACGTCCTCGGCCCCGACTTCCCCGTCGCGGCGGCGACGCGCGCCGCGATGGAGGCGGTCGCGAGCCCGCGCGCGGGCGAGCCCTCGAAAGTCGGCGTCACTCCGTGCTACCTCGCGCTCGCGAATCCCGCCGACCCGCGCGATCCGATCCTGCCGCAGGTGCTGCCCGATCCTGCGGAGACCGCCGCCGACGGCGGCGCGCCCGATCCGTTCGAGGAGGAGGCGCTCGAGATCGTGCCGGGCGTGGTGCATCGCTACGGCGACCGCGCGCTCTTCCTGCTGACCAACTGGTGCACGACGCTCTGCCGCCACTGCATGCGCAAGCGCGAATGGGAGGGGAGGTTCCGGACGCTCTCCGACGAGGAGGTCGATCGCGCCATCGACGCGATCGCGGCGCGCCCGGAGATCCGCGACGTGCTGCTCTCGGGCGGCGATCCGCTGAACCTCGCGCCGGCGTTCCTCGGGCGGGTGCTGCTGCGGCTGCGCGAGCGGTGCGACCTCGACTGCCTGCGCATCGGCAGCCGCGTGCCGGTCACGCTG
>DASRRB010000250.1:0-6160 GCA_035695985.1 Planctomycetota bacterium
CATGCGCGTCTCGATCCGTCCTTCGCGTTCCACGGGTGCCATGACGCATCCCATTCTGCCGATCCGGGAAGTGCGTCCGCATCGCGCGTCCGGCGCCGCAACGAAATCGGGGCGCCCGCGGGCCAGCGCGGACGCCCCTTGCATTGCCACGCGCGACCCCGGGTTGACGCACAGGAGGCACGCGCGGGGGTTCGAACGGCCGCCGCAAGGGACGGTTCGCCCCGCGGGGGTGCGCGGACCCGCACTCCGCGCCGCTGCCGTTACTCTGCTCCGCCCGCCCCCCGACCGGAGCCCGTTCCATGGCGCGCCACGCGCGGCTCGACGTCTACCGGACGATCCTCGACACCAAGCTCGTCGCGACCTTCCACGACGAGCGGCTCGAGACGGCCGAGCGGATCGCCCTTGCGCTGCTCGACGGCGGCGTGCGGGCGCTCGAGTTCCTGGCGCGCAGCGACGCGGCGCTCGGCGTCTTCCGCGAGCTGATCGGGCGGGTGCGCGCCCGCGACGGCGCGGCGCTCCTCGGCGTCGGCTCGATCGTCGATCCGGCGACGGCGGCGCTCTACCTCGCCGCGGGCGCCGACTTCGTGGTGAGCCCGCTGCTCGCGCCCGACGTCGTCGCGACCTGCCATCGCCACCAGGTCGCGATCCTGCCGGGGGTCGGCACCGTGACCGAGCTCTCGAACGCACAGGCGCTCGGCGTCGAGATCGTGAAGCTCTTCCCGTCGTCGGCGTTCGACGGCGCGGAGTTCATCAAGAGCGTGCGCGGCCCGATGCCGTGGAGCCGCCTGATGCCGACCGGGAACGGCGTGCAGCACGCGCGCGAGTCGGTCGAGAAGTGGCTCGCCGCGGGCGCCTGCGCGCTCGGCACCGGCGCCGCGCTCGTCCGGCCCGAGGACGTCGCGGCCGGGAAGTTCGGGGAGATCGCCGCGCGCGCGAAGCAGATGCGCGGCTGGATCGCGGAGGCGAAGTCGTGAACGAAGACGGCGAGATCCGCATGCTGCGCCACACGCTGGCGACGCTGGCCTACCGCGCCGAGAAGTCGCTGCGCGGCGCGCCGAAGGGGTTCGCCGGGCACCGCGCCGGCCACTCGACGCGCTCGCCGCTCGAGCTGGTCGGCCACCTCGGCGACCTGATGGAATGGGCGTGCCAGCTGGCCGACGGCCAATGGACCTGGAGCGCGGGCGCGCTCGGCGACTGGGAGCGCGACGTCGAGCGCTTCTTCTCGTCGCTCGGGCGGCTCGACGCGCAGCTCGCGGCGGGCGCGCCGAAGTACGCTGCGACGGTGATCTTCCAGGGCCCGGTCGCCGACGCGCTCACGCACGTCGGCCAGCTCTCGCTCCTGCGCGGCCACGCCGGCGCGCCGGTCCGGCCCGAGAGCTACGGCCGCGCCGAGATCGTCATCGGCCGCGTCGGCCGGGACCAGTCGCATCAGCGCGTCGAGTTCGACGGCGACGCGAGCGCGAAGGGCTGACCGCCGGCCCGCTCGGAGCCTGCTCTCAGGCGCGACTCGGACCGACCATCTGGTCGAGGAGCGTCAGCTTCTGCCAGATCTTGCGCGCGAGCCCGTTGGTGAGCTCCTCGATGTCGTTCACGGCGGTGAGGACGACGCCGTCCTGGAAGCCCTGGACGTAGAAGGCGGCGACCTTGCCGATCAGCGCGAGCAGGTCGCTGCACTCGTTCAGGTAGCGGCTGAGCTGCGCCGCGGCGTCGAGGTCGGGCGCGGCGGCGCCGTCGCTTCCGTAGCTCCGCTCCGGGTCCTTCGCGATCTGGTGCAAATCGATCACGTGCGCGAGCACGCGCAGCTCGTGCAGCGCCTCGAGCGCCTTCTTCCGCTTCGCGCGCACCTCGAGCGTGACGACGAACGCCGCCGCCGCGCCGCACAGCACCAGCGCCGAGAGCAGCGCGTCGATCCCCTGCGCGAGCTGGAACGCCTCGATCTGCTCCGGCGGCGGCCGCGCGTGCTGGATCGCGAGGGCGAGCAGCAGCGCCATGAACCCCAGCAGCACGAAGCTCACCAGGCGCAGCTTCCAGTCGGCGGCGCGGATCCGCGCGCTGCGCGCGAGCGCGTCGTCGGCGATCGCCGCCAGCGACGCCGCCAGCCCGGAAAGCCCCGAGCCGGGGAAGCGCGCGCCGATGCGCGCCTCGACCTGCCGGATCGCGGTCTGCAGCTTCGCCGGTTCGAGCACGACGCGGGTCGCCATGGGGCGACCGATATAAGGTCTCGCCGCGCGTCGCGCAGAGGGTGCACGAGGGATCCATGCCCGCCTCCCGGCCGTTCCGAGTCCTGGTCGCCGACTCGATCGAGAGCGAGGGGCTCGCCGCACTCCGCGCGGGTGGCCTCGAAGTCGACGCGAGGAGGGGGCTCGACGAGCCGGAGCTCTGCACCGCGCTCGCGGAGGCCGACGCGCTGCTCGTCCGCAGCCGGACGACCGTGACCGCGAAGGCGCTCGAGGCGGCGCCGCGGCTCAAGCTGATCACGCGCGCCGGCATCGGCGTCGACAACGTCGACCTCGCGGCCGCGTCGCGGCGCGGCGTCATCGTCTCGAACGTCCCCGACGCGAGCACCACGACGACCGCCGAGCTCGCGATCGCGCTGCTGATGGCGCTCGCGCGCCGGATCGCGCAGGCCGACCGCTCGGTGCGCGCCGGCCGGTGGGAGCGCACGCAGCTGCTCGGCAGCGAGCTCGCCGGCAAGACGCTCGGGATCGTCGGCTTCGGCCGCATCGGCCGGGTCGTCGCCGACCGCGCGCTCGGCTTGAAGATGCGCGTCGTCGCGCACGATCCGTTCCTGCCCGCAGGGGCGGGCCCGCCGCTTGGCGCGGCCGGCGTCGCGCTGGTCGACCTCGAGACGCTCCTGCGCGAGTCCGACTTCCTCACGGTGCACGCGCCGCTGACGGAGCAGACCCGCGGGATGATCGGCGCCGCGCAGCTCGCGCGCGCGAAGCCGGGGCTGCGCGTCGTGAACGCGGCGCGCGGCGGGATCGTCGACGAGACGGCGCTCGTCGCGGCGCTCGCGAGCGGCGCGGTCGGCGGCGCGGCGCTCGACGTCTTCGACGAGGAGCCGCTCCCCGCCGACTCCCCGCTGCGCTCGTTCGAGAACGTGCTCCTCACCCCCCACCTCGGCGCCTCGACCGAGGAGGCGCAGCGGCGCGTCGCGCTCGAGGCGGCGGCGCAGATCGTCGACTTCGCCCGCACCGGGAGCGCCCGCTCCGCCGTCAACTACGCCGCCCTGCCCGACGACCTGCGTGAGGAGCTCGCGCCGTATCTCGAGCTCTCGACGCGGCTCGGGCTGCTCGCGGGGCGCGTGATGTCGGGACGGCTCGCGCGGCTCGAGCTGCTCTTCCGCGGCGAGCGCTTCGACAAGGCGGGCGAGCGCGCCACCGCGCCGCTGCGCGCCGCCCTCCTCGCCGGGATCCTGCGCCCGGCGCTCGGCGACGACGTGAGCCCGGTCAACGCCGCGCTCTTCGCCCGCGAGCGCGGGATCGAGCTGCTCGAATCGCGCGAGCCGCGCGACCGCGACTACGTCCACCGCGTCGTGGTCGAGGCGACCTTCGCGGGGGAGAAGGGCGAGGCGGGTGGCGCGCGGCGCACGCTGCGGCTCGAGGGCACCTGCTTCGGCCGCCGCCCGCGCCTCGTCGGCTTCGACGGCGTACCGGTCGACGCCGAGCTCGAGGGCGACCTGATCCTCACGCGCCACCACGACAAGCCGGGCCAGATCGGGCGGATCGGCACGCTGCTCGGCGCGCGCGGCGTGAACCTCGCCAAGGTCGACGTCGGCAGCCTGCCGGAGCGCGGCCCCGGTGTGCCGTCGATCGCGCCGCTCGCGGTCGCGATCCTCTCGACCGGCGCGCTCCCGGACGCGGCGGCGGTGCTGCGCGAGCTGCGCTCGGTCGACGGCATCGTCGAGGCGCACGCGGTCCGGCTGCCGCGCGACGCGTGACGCAAGGATGAGCCGCGCGCCGCATCGCTTCGATCGGGTCGTCTTCGACGTCGACTCGACGCTCGTCTCGATCGAGGGGATCGACGAGCTCGCGAAGTGGCGCGGCGTCGCGGTCGCGTCGCTGACCGAGCGCGCGATGCGCGGCGACGTCGCGCTCGAGGAGGTCTACGGACTGCGGCTGCGGCGCGTCCGACCCGGCGCGCGCGAGCTCGCGCGGCTCGGCGCGCTCTACGTCCGGAAGATCGTTCCGGGTGCGGCGGCGACCGTCGCGGCGCTCTTGCGCGCCGGGATCGACGTGCGGATCGTCTCCGGCGCGCTCCGCCCGGCGCTCCTCCCCTTAATGAGGAAGCTTCGGATCGACGGCTCCCGGGTGGCGGCGGTCGACGTCCGGCTCGATGCGCGCGGCCGATATGCGGGATTCGACGAGCTCTCTCCGCTGGCGCGCGCCGACGGCAAGCGGGAGGTGGTCGCGGCGCTGCTGCCGAAGAGGGGGACGGCGTTCGTCGGCGACGGCGCGACCGACCTCGCCGCGCGACCCGCGGTCGAGCGCTTCGTGGCGTTCACGGGCGTCGCGTCGCGACCCGCCGTCGTCGCGGGCGCCGACGCCGTCGCGCGCGACTTTCGGACGTTGCGTAGAGTGCTCGGCCTTCCTTGATCGAGGTCGATTCAAGATGAGCTTCCCCGGCCCGAACCCGCCGCGCCTCTGGATCCCCGGCCCGACCTACGTCCGCCCCGAGCTGCTCGCGGCGCTCGCGCGCCCGACCGTCGGCCACCGCACGAAGACGATGACCGAGATGGTGCTCGCGCTCGAGCCGCGGCTGAAGAAGCTGTTCGGCACGAAGCAGCACGTGGTCGTGCTCACCGCGTCGGGCAGCGCCGCATGGGAAGGGGCGATCCGCTGCGGCGTGCGCGCGAAGTGGGCGTGCGTCACCAACGGCAACTTCAGCGACCGCTGGCACGACACCGGCGTCGACTGCGGCCGCGAGACGGTGCGCATCGGCTTCGAGTGGGGCGAGGGGATCGACCCGAACAAGGTCGCCGACGTCTTGAAGAAGGCCGGCCCGGTCGAGGCCGTCGGCTTCGTCCACAACGAGACGTCGACCGGCGCCTGGTGCCAGCTGCCCGAGGTCGTGAAGGCGATCCGCAGCGTGCAGAAGGACGTGCTGATCTTCGTCGACGCCGTCTCGACGCTCGGCGGCGTCGAGTTCAAGTTCGACGAGTGGGGCCTCGACGTCGCGCTCGCGAGCAGCCAGAAGTGCCTCGCGCTCCCGCCCGGCATCGCCGTCGTCGCCGTCTCCGACCGCTTCCTCCAGCGGGCGAAGACCGTCAAGGGGCGCGGCTACTACCTCGACTTCGTGCTGCTCTGCGACGACTGGGACCTCCGCCACCAGACGCCGCCGACCCCCGCCGTGAACATGTTCTACGCCCTCGACGAGCAGCTCGCGGCCTTCGACAAGGAGACGCTCCCCGCCCGCTTCGCGCGCCACGAGAAGATGGCCGCGCAGTTCCACCGGTGGGCCGAGTCGAAGGGCTTCACGAGCTTCGTCGCGCCGAAGTACCGCTCGCCCACCACCGCCAACTGCAACTCCGGCGGCGTCGACCTGAACGCGTTCATCGCGCAGATGCTCGAGCGCGGCCACGAACTCAGCCACGGCTACGGCAAGCTCAAAGGCAAGTGCTTCCGCGTCGGCCACTTCGGCGACCACACGCCGCAGGCGCTCGCGGAAATGCTCGGGGTCGCGGACGAGGTCCTGAGCAAGCTCGGGCGCTGACTCGAGCCGAGAGCGCGGCGCGCGCGGATGAGCGCGCGACGGGCGTGGGGTGGTGACGAGGGCGGAGGGGGAAAAGGTCGAGGGACGGGACACGCTCGCCCTATTGAAAGATCAAAGGCTGTGGCTCGCTCAGGCATTTGGCGCATGCGGAGCACGACTCGGCGATGACCGGTGGTCGACCGCCAATCGCAAAGTTCCCGCCCCTCGGCCTTTTCCCCCTCCGACCTTCCTGCACCGCCTGAGACCTGTTGACCTGTCCCCCGGATTCGGTCCGCGCGAAACGAGAAAATCGAATCTCGAATTCGACACGGTTTCAGGCCACTCCGAGGGCTGCGTAGGTCGCCGGAGGCAGCTGGCCTAAGGAACAATGCGGCCTCACTTCGTTGTAGTCCAGGCGCCAGTCTTCGACGACTTTGCGCGCCTCGTCGAGCGATGCGAACCAATTCGC
>DASRRB010000251.1:0-3753 GCA_035695985.1 Planctomycetota bacterium
GGACGTTGTTGATCGTGATCGACCAGGGGCCGACGCTCGGCCCGTCGACCGTCTGCACGGTCGGGAGGATCCCGCCCGAGCCCGCCGTCGCCACGCCGAACTTGACGAACGACGTGAGGTTGTCGACGACGACGATCTTGATCGACTTGGAACGCGCGTTGTCGCCGCTGTTGTTGCCGTTCAGGTTGACCGAGTTGCCCGCCGCGTACATGGCGAGCGACATCGGCGTCGACGGCGCGGTGTAGTCGAAGAAGAAGATCGCGTCGCCGTTGCTGTCGACGAGGCGCGGCGCGTCGTGCGTCACCTCGTTGTTGTCGATGTGGGTGCCGGTGTCGGTCGCGGCGAGCGACCCGGAGTTGTCGTCGATCGCGGCGTCGAGGCCGGCCGCGACCATCTGGCCGCCCGACACGGTGAAGGTGTAGCGCACGGTCGAGTCGTGGAGGACGAAGGCCGGCCCCACCAGCTTGACCGTCGGCGCCGTGCCGCCCGAGTGGCAGAAGGTGCAGATCACCCCCGACTTGCTCGAGAACCCGCTGATGCCGGTGCTGTGCAGCGGCGCCGCGACCGTGGCGGTCGCGAGCGTCGCCGCTCCGCCGCACAGGACCACGAGCGCGGCGGCGACCCGCATCCGGCGGGCGCCACGGGGGGAGAAGAGTGCTGTCATGCAAATCCCTTTCACGAACGTAATGGATCGGGTGGCAGCTCGGTTGGGGGCGGGAGCCTAGCCGCCGTCGCGTGTCGCGAGAAGAGGCGGGAGCCGTCGCGCGGGCGCACCGCGACCCTTCGCGCGAATCGGCGCGGGTTCCTTCGAAATCGCGCGCTCAGCGGCGCGTCGTCGGCGCGGCGGGAGCGTTGCGCACGGTGCTCCCCTTCTCGAGATCTTCCCCGGCGAACGCGACCCAGCGCGCGCCGCGCAGGACTTCGCCGTGGTAGCGCGCGCGGATCGAGTCGTAGCTCCAGTCGAACACGCTCGTGTGGAGGTGCGGAATCCCGCTCGCGCCCGAATTCCCGACCAGGCCGAGCGGCGTCCCGCGCACGACCCGTTGACCCGCCTTCACCTTCGCCGAGCCCTTCTGCAGGTGGGCGTAGTCGACCAGCACGCCGCCGCCGTAGTTGACGATGACGCCGTTGGCGTCGTCGAAGCCGCCGACCTTGCCGGGCGGGTTGTCGGCGAAGTGGTCGTCGGCCGAGACGACGACGCCGTCGCCCTGCGCGAAGATCGTCTGGCCGAAGCCGTAGAAGTCCTCGAGCGCCGCGCCGCGGCCGCGGAAGAGCTTCTCGTCGACGCGCTTCACGAGGTCGAACGCGTAGGCCGCGAACGCCTTCTTCCGGTGGTGGCCGGTCGTGTCGGGGAGCACGTACCACTCCCCGTCGAGCGGGAGCGGCAGGCTGACGGCGCTCTGCTCCTTGTCGCGGATCGCGAGCCAGCGCTCGAGGTAGGGCTTGTACTCGGGCTTCTGGAAGTCGTCGATCTCGTCCATGCGGCAGGCCGCCTCGAACTCGGCGCAGGCGTCGAGGTGGTTCTTCCTGCACCAGTCGACCAGCGCGAGCCCGTCCTTGGCGAGGGCGGCGCGCTGCCTCAGGTAGTCGTCGTGGATCGGGAGGTACGGCAGCAGGCGGGCGACGCCGCGGAAGGGCTCGGCCGCGGCGGCGATCCGCTCCCCCTTCGCGACGATGCGCGGCGGGAGGAACGACACCGACGCCGCGACGGGGAGCACGAGCAGGTTCTCGGCCGCCGGCTTCAGCGCCGGGTCGGCGGACTCGCGCTGCTCGAAAGTGGTCGCCTCGATCGGCTGCCACGCCGGCGGCGCAGACGGTTGCGGAGACTGCTGCCCGGACGCTCGCGAAATCGACGGCGCCGGGGCGACGACCGCGGCGATCCCGACGACCAGTCCGAAGGCGATCGATTCGGCGGATCGCGAGCTCAACGACGGCTCCTCGATACGCCCGGCGCGACGATGCGGCGCAGATCGGTAGCTCGGCGCGGAGCGAGCGTAACCGACGCCCCGGCTCCCGTCGTGATCGACGCGCTAACTTGTCGCCCCATGAAGTGGACCGTCTACCTGCTCGCCGCGGCGAAACGCACCTACGTCGGGATCACCACCGACCTGCGGCGTCGGCTCGACCAGCACAACGGCGAGCGGCGCGGCGGCGCGCGCTCGACGCGGGCCGGCCGGCCGTGGCGCGTGGCGCGCCGCTGGGGTCCGTTCCCGTCCCGCGGTGAGGCGCTCCGCGTCGAGCACCGCGTGAAGCGGCTGCGCGGAGCGGCGCGCCTCACCTTCACGCTCGCGCTCGCGGCGCTGCCGATCGCGCCGCAGGAACCGGCGGGCCGCCCGGCCTACTTGAGCCCGCGCTCGATCAGGAGCGGCTCGACGCTCGGCTCGCGGCCGCGGAAGCTCCTGAAGAGCTCGGCCGCCTCCTTCGTCCCGCCGCGCGACAGCACGAGGTCGCGGAAGCGCTGCCCGTTCTCGCGCGTCATGCCGCCGTGCTCGACGAACCAGTACCAGGCGTCGTGGTCGAGCACCTCGGCCCAGAGGTAGGCGTAGTACCCGGCCGCGTAGCCCCCCGCCCAGACGTGGGCGAAGTAGGACGTGCGGTAGCGCGGCGGCACCTCGGGCAGGTCGACCCGGAAGCGCTTCAGCGCGTCGGCCTCGAAGGCGCCGACGTCCTGCGGCGGCGCGCTCGCCGGCAGCGTGTGCCACGCCATGTCGAGGAGCGCCGCCGCGAGATAGGCGGTGGTCAGGTAGCCCTGGTCGAAGGTGCGCGACCGCTTGAGCTTCTCGACCAGCGCGGCCGGCATCGGCTCGCCGGTCAGGTAGTGGCGCGCGTAGCTCGCGAGGACCGCCGGCTCGGTCGCGAAGTGCTCGTTGAACTGCGAGGGCAGCTCGACGAAATCCCGCGGGACGTTGGTGCCGGCGAGCGAGGGGTACTTCACGTCGGAGAGGATCGCGTGCAGCGCGTGGCCGAACTCGTGGAACAGCGTGGTCACGTCGTCGAAGCCGAGCAGCGCCGACTGTCCCGCCGCCGGCTTCGTGAAGTTGCAGACGTTGAACACGACGCACTTCGTGTCGAGCAGGCCGGACGGGTCTACGAAGGTGTCCTCCCACGCCCCGCCCTGCTTGCTCGGACGGGCGAAGTAGTCGGCGTAGAAGATCGCGCGCGCAGTCCCGTCGGCGTCGTCGACCTCGAAGACGCGCACGTCGGGGTGGTAGGTCGGGAGGTCGTGGCGCTCCTTGAAGGTGAGGCCGTAGAGGCGGTTGGCCGCGAAGAAGACGCCGTCGCGCAGCACGCGGTCGAGCACGAAGTAGGGGCGGAGCGCCGCGTCGTCGAGGTCGAACTCGGCCTTGCGCACCTGCTCCGCGTAGAAGGGCCAGTCCCACGCCGCGACCGGGAAGCGGTCGACGAGCGAATCCGCCTGCGCGTCGGCGAGCAGCTGCATCTTCGCCAGCTCGCCGCGCGCCTTGGCCGTGGCGGCCGGCACCATTCGGGTCATCAGGTCGATCGCCGCCGCGGGCGTGCGCGCCATCTGGTCGGCGAGGCCGTAGGCCGCGTAGCTCTCGAAGCCGAGCAGCTGCGCCTTGCGGGCGCGCAGCTCGGCGAGCCGCCGGCAGAGCGCCCGCGTGTCGTGCGCGTCGCCCTGCTCCGCGCGCGCGACCGACGCCTCGTGCAACCGCCGCCGCACGTCGCGGCGCACCAGCGACGCGAGCAGGGGCTGGTGCGTGAAGTTCTTGAGCGTCAGCACGTACCGGCCGT
>DASRRB010000252.1:0-1535 GCA_035695985.1 Planctomycetota bacterium
ACCTGCGGCGAGCACCTCGACGCCTACGGCGGCTATCCGCGCCTCGTCGGCGAGACCGGCGGCAAGGACTTCGTCTTCGCCCACCCGAGCGCCGACGTCGCCGCGCTCGAGACGGCGCTCGTCCGCGGCGCGTTCGAGTACCAGGGGCAGAAGTGCTCGGCGGCGTCGCGCGCGTACATCCCGCAGTCGCTCTGGCCGAAGCTGAAGGAGCGCCTCGTCGCGACCGTGAAGTCGCTCGAGATGGGCGATCCGAAGGACTTCACGAACTTCATGGCGGCGGTGATCGACCCGGGGTCGTTCACGAAGATCTCGGGCTACATCGACGAGGCGAAGAAGAGCCCCGACGCCGAGGTCCTCGTCGGCGGCAAGTGCGACGGGACCAAGGGCTGGTTCATCGAGCCGACCGTGATCGTCGCCAAGGATCCGAAGTACCGCTCGATGCGCGAGGAGATCTTCGGGCCGGTGCTCTCGCTCTGGGTCTATCCCGACGCGCAGCTCGACGAGGCGCTCACGCGCTGCGACGAGGACTCGCCCTACGGACTCACCGGAGCGATCTTCGCGCGCGACCGCGCCGCCGTCGAAACGCTCTCGACGCGGCTGCGTCACAGCGCCGGCAACTTCTACGTGAACGACAAGCCGACCGGCGCCGTGGTCGGCCAGCAGCCTTTCGGCGGCGCGCGCGCGTCGGGCACGAACGACAAAGCCGGCAGCCAGCTCAATCTCATCCGCTGGCTCTCGCCGCGCACGATCAAGGAGAACTTCGTCCCGCCGCGCGACCACGCCTACCCGCACATGAAGGAGGCGTGAGGGGGACGTGACGTCGATCACGCCGCGCGAGTTGAAGCAGCGGCTCGAGCGCGGCGACGCGCTCACGCTCCTCGACGTGCGCGAACGCGGCGAGCATTCGATCTGCGCGCTGCCGGGCGACCTCCTGATCCCGATGGGCGAGCTGCCCGCCCGCCTGCAGGAGCTCGACCCCGAGAAGGAGACGGTCGTCTACTGCCACCACGGCATCCGCTCGGCGCACGTGATCGCCCACCTGGAGGCGCAGGGCTTCACGAAGCTGGTCAATTTGCGCGGCGGCATCGAGGCGTGGGCGCGCGACGTGGACCCGGCCATGCGCCGCTACTGACGCCGCCGATGATCTGGAAGACGTTCGTCCGCAACCTGCTCCGGGGGCTCGACGTCGTCCTGCTCCTCTTCACGGCGCTGTCGCTCCTGTGGCTGCGCGCGTTCCGGTTCGGGGGGCCGCGCCGGATGCCGTGGACTCGCCGCGCCTGCCTGCGCCTCGGCGTCTATCCGCTGCGTGACCACTTCCACGACCCGCAATTCCACCTGCGTCACCTGCCGCGCGACTACGACCGGCGCGCGCCTCGACGCCGACAACTTCGGCGAGGGCGACTCCGAGTACCTCTACAGCGTGGTGCGCCGCTTCAAGCCGCGCCGCATCTTCGAGATCGGCAGCGGCAACTCCTCGCACGTCTCGCTCGCGGCGCTCGCCCGCAACGCCGCGGAAGATCGGGCGCGCGCGGGCG
>DASRRB010000253.1:0-6565 GCA_035695985.1 Planctomycetota bacterium
GTTGCTAACGTGCTCCGCCTCTCGGGTCAGCTCCGTCCTGCACGGACGACCATTTCCCCAAAACGATGGAGCCGAAGATGTCTCGCAGTTGGATCACTGGAATCGCCGCGGCGTCGTGCGTTTCGCTGCTCGCGTTCACGCAGCTCGCCTGGCAGGGCGCTCCCGCGCAGGGCGCGCCGAAGGGCGCGCCGGCCATGGTGATTGCGCCGAACGCCTGGGTCATCACGTTCGAACTCGCGAAGTGGGACACCTCGAAGTCGCCGGGCGAGCAGCCGGGCTTCTCCGAGCACATGGCGAATTGCCAGAAGCTGTCGAAGGAGGGCACGCTCCTGGTCGGCGGGCCGTTCCTAGACGAGAAGGATCCCACGAAGCCGGCCGGCGCGATGATGATCGTCAAGGCGGAGAACGCCGAGGCGGCGCGCAAGCTCGTCGCGACCGACACGCTCGTCACGAAGGACCTGATGAAGATCGCGTCGGTCCGTCCGTTCATGGCGGGCGCGGGCGCCTGGGTGCCGAGCATGGCCGCGCCCGCTCCGGGCGGCGCGAAGCACTGAGCCGGTTTCGCGGAGGGCTGCGCCGCCCCGTCAGCGGCGATCCGCTGGCAGGAGCGCGCGCAGCCGCTCCGCGAGGTGCGCGGTGACCTTCGCCGCCCCGCTCGGGCCGAGGTGGTCGCCGGCGTCGAAGTCGGCCGGCTCGAGCGGGACCTCTCGCGTGAGGTCGATCAGCGTCGCGTCGCGCGCGGCGAGCCACGCCGCGAGCCGCTCGACGTAGCGCGTCAGCGCGGGGCGCTCGGGCCGGCCGCGCGCGTCGGACAGGCGCGGCATGCGCAGGAAGACCAGGCGCAGCGGCCGCGCGCGCGCGACGTCGACCATGGCCGGCAGCAGCGAGGCGTCGACCCCCCGCTCGAACTCCGGCGCGTCGTCCTCCGGATTGGTCGCCCGCGTCTGGTAGGCGGCGAGCAGCGCGCGGTCCATGCGCGCGTTCGAGAGCGCCGCCGCGAAGCCGCGCGAGCCGCCGCCCTCCGGCAGGCCGAGCAGCGGCGCGACCACGTGGTCGCGCAGGATCTGCTCGAGGTAGGTGCGCGCCGACTCGCGCACCGTCCAGAGCCGGACGTGCTCGAGCGCGAAGAGGAGCGGTGCGCCGAGCGCGGGCTCGAGCGCGCGCTCGCGCAGCAGCGGCTCGCCGCCGTCCATGAACGCGCGCACGTTCGTGAGGTCGACGCCCGCCGTCGCGCGGCCCGGTTCGGTCAGCGCGAGGTCCTGGAAGCCGATCGCGACCAGCCGCGGCGGAGGCTCGGCGGGGGCGGCGACGTTCTTCAGGGCGAGATACCACCACGCCGACTGCGCACCGTCGACGGTGAGCTTGGCGACGCGCACGCCGAGCCGCCCGGCGAGCGCGTCGTCGTCGACGTCCTGCCGGACGAGCGAGTTGCCGATCAGGACCAGCTCGGGGCGCGCCGCCGCGAGGCGCGCGCGCTCGCGCGGGAGGTCGCTGCCGTCGGCGCGCCGCGGGACCAGCGCGGTCATCCCGCCGAGCACGAGCGCGCCCAGCAGCAGCTGCGCCCCGAGCCGGCGCAGCGCGCGCGCGGCGGGGAGTGGGCTCGTCGGCTGCGCGGTCTCCATGGCGCTCCTCAGAACTGGAAGTAGATGAACGCGCGCCCGCCTTCGTGCGCGAGCAGCAGCAGGAGTCCGAACAGGACCCAGCGCCACGCGGCGAGCAGCCACGGCGCGCGCGGCGCGAGCTTCTCGCAGCCGAAGTGGATCGCCCAGGGCAGCCCGTACGCGGCGAGCAGCGCGACGATCACCGCAGCCGCCGCCGCGTCGGCCGGGCGCTCCCGGCCGGTCGAGGTCGCGAGCGCGTGCGCGAGCCAGCCGAGGCTGGGGGCGCGGAACACGGTGAAGAGCCCGGCCGCGCACGCGAACGTCGCCGCCCACCCGAGCAGCGCCTGCCACGCGGCGCGCGGTCGCCATCCCGCGTCGAAGCCGAGCCGGCGCGAGACCCAGAGCAGGAGCCCGTGCGCGAGGCCCCACACCACGAAGTTCCACGCCGCGCCGTGCCAGAGGCCCGACAGCCCCATCGTCGCGAGCATGATCGCGAGCGAGCCGAGCGCCGTCTTCGCGCGCGAGCCGCCGAGCGGGATGTAGAGGTAGTCGCGGATCCAGGTCGAGAGCGAGATGTGCCAGCGGCGCCAGAAGTCGGCGAGCGTGAGCGCGAGGTACGGCGTGCGGAAGTTCTCCATCAGCTCGAAGCCGAGCAGCTTCGCGAAGCCGCGCGCCATGTCGGTGTAGCCCGAGAAGTCGGCGTAGATCTGCAGCGCGAAGGCGAGCCCGCCGGCCGCGAGCAGCGCGAGCGACGGCTCGCGCACCATGAAGACGCGGTCGACGACGCCCGCGATCGAGTCGGCGAAGACGAGCTTCTTGTAGTACCCGGTCACGAGCAGCGGCCACGCCGAGAGGAAGCGCTCCCAGTCCCACGCGCGCGGCCGCTCCATCTGCGGCAGCAGCGCGCCGGCGCGCTCGATCGGTCCCGACACGAGCTGCGGGAAGAACGAGACGAACGCCGCGAAGTCGAGCAGGTTGCGCCGCGCCGCGATGCGGCCGCGCCAGACGTCGATCGTGTAGCTCATCGTCTGGAACGTGTAGAAGCTGATGCCGACCGGCAGCACGACGCGCAGCGCCGGCTCGGGCAGGTGCAGGCCGATCTTTTCGCCAAGTGCGCGTGCATTGTCGACCAGGAAGCCGGAGTACTTGAAGAAGGCCAGCAGCCCGAGCTGGCCGGTCAGGCTGCACGCGAGGAAGACGTTCTTCTTCGCCGGCCAGCGCGTCATCGCGAGCGTCGCGCTCCAGTCGAGGAGCGTCGAGCCGGCGAGCAGGACGCAGAACCACGGATGGACCCAGCCGTAGAAAACGTAGCTCGCGGCGAGCAGCCAGGCGTTCTGCCAGCGCCGGCAGCGCAGCGCCCAGAAGACCGTCGCGACGACCGCGAAGAACGCGGCGAACTCGGTGGTGGTGAAGATCATCGGCGGCGACCGCCGTCAGGACGCCGCTGCATCGCTCTCCGCCGCTCCCGCCGCCTTCTGCTGCGCGTCACCCATCGCCGCCGGACTCGGCGGCGCGCGCATCATGCAAGAACGACGCCTCGAGATCGTTGCGATTTGTCTCGGCGATGACCTTGACCGGGATCCCGTTCGGGCAGACCGCCTCGCACTTCTTCTTCGTCTTCACCGATCGGATCACTTCGCCCGGCGCAGTGCGTCGAGCGCTGCGCGCAGTTCGGCGACCGAGTACGCGAGACGGCACTCCTTCGGCGACTCGTCGATGACGTCGAAGGTCGTCGGCGGGAGGTCGAGTTCGCGCATCGCGCCGCCCTGCGGCCCGTTCGATGGCGCGAGCACGCGGAGGTGCCAGTGACCGAAGTCGGTGACGTGGAATTCGACGGCGTCGGTGTCTTCGAGCGAGGACCAGTCGCCCATCGCGAGCGGAGTCTCGTCCGCCGGTCGAAACTCGAGCCCGACGTGCTCGCTCACCGCGAACGCCTGCGCCGCGGGATCCGCGAATCGGACCGAGAGCACCGCGTCGATCGCCGGCGCGAGGCGCATCGTGACCTCGCCGCGGACGTGCTCGAGAACGGTGCGGCGGCACTCCCGTCCCCACAGCTCCACGGCGACTTCGCGGCACGCGAACGCTCTTTCGAACAACGGCCGATCGAGATAGTCCGCGACGAGGACCCGCCGCGAAGCCTGTTCGAACACGCGGATCGAACCGGCCCGCGCGCCGACGATGTGGACGCGGACGACGTCGACCAACTCTCGAAGGTCCAGCGGGTCGAGGCGCGGATCGGCGGCGACGCTCTTCGCCCCGACTTCGATCGACGGGACCACGACGAGCGGGGTGAGACGGTTGTCGACGGCTAGTCCCGCGACGAAGTCGAAGACCCCCTCGTTCAGATTCGTGAGCACGAAGCGTCCGTCGTCGCGGACCGACGGCGAGCCGACGAGGCTGTCGAAGTCGATCGAAGTCCCGTGTGGGACAGCGCCGAGCATGAGGCCGTGACTCGGTAGCGGACCGTCGACGCGGATCCGCCCGACCATTGGGAGGGCGCGACGCGCGAGGACGATCTCGAGCGGGAACGTGGAGGACTCGATGGACTCGAGGACGAAGCCATCGTGGCGCTCCGCGCCCGCCCAGAGCCTGGCCCCGTCGAGATCGAGCGGTCCGAAAAACTGGAATGTGCCGTCGTCGGACGATCGGGCCAGCTCCGCGCCTCGGCCCGAGAACAGGATCAACCTTGCGCCGGCGATCGGCGTCCGTTCCGGCTCGACGACCCGGCCCGACACGGCGACCGGCAGCGGTTCGAAGACGACGTCGCCGAGATCGACATTCGATTCGTCGGTCTTGGTCGGCAGCGCCCGAGTCGCGCCGATCGCATGACGGCGATCGTCCGCGACGATCCGCATCGCGAGCGTCGGCATCTCGTTTCTGCCGAACGTCGAGGATTGCCCGAACGAGAAGCGTCCGTCGTCGCCCGTCGAGGTCGCGTTCGAATCGGGACCTGCGGACTTCGCCGGATTCCACCACGCGAGGTGCGCGCCGAGGATCGGCTTCGCCGAACCATCGACCGCGCGACCGGCGATTTGCCAGCGGTGGGTGCGGGCGACGACTTCGACCACGACGTCCTGTCCGGCAGCGGCCGGACCCGCGATCCCAGTTCGCTCGAGCGAGGGCACCAGTTCGAGGAGCGAGAGATCGAGGAGCGTGCCAGGACGGATGCCGCGAAGGCGGCCGATCCCGTTCGCGATGCGAAGGGTCCGATCGCTCTGGCTGCCCCTGGAACCCGCGACGCTCAGCGTTCCGATCGTGTCGCACGGCTGCACGACGCCGTGCTCGTCGACGATCTGGATGACGATCCCGCCGACGTCGGGCAGGACGAGTTGCACGGGCTCGTTCGCGGGATGGTCGTCCGCGACGGAGACGACGACGTCCTCGCCGCCGAGGATCCACGTTCCGATGAACGGCTCGCCGAACCGCGCTCCGGCGACGTGAAGATCGACGGCGTCGAGTCGCGCGTGGCCATCGGGGCCCGAAACGGTTCCGAACTCGAGAGTCTCCCGGTCAGGAAGGAATCTCGTCGCGCGATCAGCCTCGAGTTCCGCGTACTCGTTCCTCCACACGCGGCCGAATGCGACGGTGACGCCTTCGATCGGCGCGCCGTCGCGGTCGACGACTCTCACCGTCGCCGATCGCGCGGGCCAGAGCTCGAAGGTGACCGGAATGGGCATCTCATCGTCCACATCGATCACGCCGCGGACGTCGCCGCGTGCGCAGAACAGTTTCATTCCGAAGAGAGGCGGCCACGGAAATCTCACGGAGCCAGCGTCGTTCGTCATGCGTCGCGCCGCGCCGTCGGGGAGGGCGGCGTCTCCGTCCGCGGCGAAGCGCGCGACCAGGTCGGGAGTCTCCGAATCGGCGTCGTTCGCCACGCCGACGACCGCCGCCCCCTTCACCGGCTCGCGCGTGCGCCCGTCGACGACGCGCACCTCGAATTCCCCGTCGAGCGGCGGCGCGATGGGAATCGGCACGAGGGGCGTCGCGGCCGGCGACTCGAGCGCCGCGCGGCGCTCGAGCGAGTCCGGGGCACGCGCGGGCGTGTCAGCTCCTCGCGCAGGGGGCGCGTCTTCCCGCGTCGTAGGGACGACGTTCGTGCTCGCGATCTCGCCTTGCGGAGCTCGCGCGACGACGAAGCGGATCGCGAGTGCAAGTGCCGCGATCGCGACGGCGACGACCCACGGACGACGGCGGAGCGCCGCGACGAACGTCGCGCTGCGAAAAGGGCCGGGCTTCACTTCGCTGACCTGATAACTGTGCCCCCGCGCTGATCTTGCCGCGCGCGAGGGTTACGCCACCAGAGGTCGCCGGTCGCTGTGGCGGCGAAGACGACGCGAGCTCGAAACTTGGACGGCCGTCCGCTCAGCCGGCCCCGCCGCCCGCCGCGCGCTCCTCGTGCAGGAACGACGCCTTGAGATAGTCACGGTTCATCTCGGCGATGACCTTGACCGGGATCTCCTTCGGGCAGACCGCCTCGCACTCGTAGTAGTTGCTGCAGTTGCCGAAGCCCTCGGCGTCCATCTGCTTCACCATCGAGAGGGCGCGGCGGTCCTGCTCCTGCCTCCCCTGTGGAAGGTGGCGCAGGTGGCTGATCTTGGCGCCGACGAAGAGCATGGCGGCGGCGTTGGGACAGGCGGCGACGCAGGCGCCGCAACCGATGCAGGCGGCGGCGTCCATCGCCTGGTCGGCCTCGACCTTCGGCACCGGGATGGTGTTGGCGTCGGGGCAGCCGCCGGTGCGCACGCTCACGAACCCGCCGGCCTGGATGATGCGGTCGAAGGCGCTGCGATCGACGACGAGGTCCTTCACGACCGGGAAGGCGCGGGCGCGCCAGGGCTCGATGACGAGCTCGTCGCCATCCTTGAAGACGCGCAGGTGGAGCTGGCAGACCGTCGTGCCGGTGCGCGGGCCGTGCGGGATGCCGTTCACGGTGAGCGAGCAGGCGCCGCAGATGCCCTCGC
>DASRRB010000254.1:0-14753 GCA_035695985.1 Planctomycetota bacterium
CACTTTCCCGGCCGACTGCAAGCTCGTCCACGTGGGCGTGGGGTGGAACGTCCTCACTGTGCACTTCCAGTTCGACCACGCGAAGGAGACCGGGGTGCCGCTGCGCGGCGCGCACGCCGACGCGAGCTGCCTGCGCTGCCACAACGACCGCGGCCCGGTCTCGGTCTTCGCGGCGAAGGGGTGCTCCGGCTGCCACCAGGACGTCCACCAGGGCGACCTCGGGTCGAACTGCGTCAAGTGCCACGGCGAGGAGGACTGGCGCGTGACGAACGCGGTGGCGCTGCACGACTCCACGCGCTTCGCGCTCACCGGCGCGCACGCGACGGTCGCCTGCCACCGCTGCCACCCGGGCGCGCTGGTCGGGAACTTCGTTCCGACCGACACCGAGTGCGTGACGTGCCACCGCGCCGACCTTCTGAGGGCGAACAACCCGCCCCACGTCGGGCTCGGATTCGTCGACCACTGCGACCGCTGCCACATGCCGACGAACTGGCACGACGCCGAGTTCAACAAGTAGCAATCCCTTCCGCTCGGCCTCCGCAGCGGCGCGCCGGCCCGCGCGAACGGCCGCTCAAGTCGTTCCGGGCAAAGCCGAAGAGCAGCAGGACGCGGTTCCGTCGGGAGAGCCGGATCGGGCGCGGATCCCTCCGCGCCGGCTCCGGCCGCGCCTCGACGGACACCGATGAGGAACCTGCATGCCCCCCATCGCACGAGCCTTCCTGCGGACCGCTGCGCTCCTCGGCGCGGCCGCCGCGACGGCGTGTGTCGACTCGAAAGGTCGCAACGACCTCTCGAAGGTGCAGGCGCAGTCGTGCATGTCGTGCCACAACGGCTCCCAGCACGACGACTACGGCGGGCCCGGCATCGAGGACCCGCACCCGATCGTGGGCGCCGAGCGGCTGCAGTGCACGGGCTGCCACGGCGGCAACCCCAACGGGACCGACAAGGACTCGAGCCACGTGCCGCCGCCGCCGCAGATCGGCGACCGCCTCCAGCAGCAGACCGATCCGCGCGCCTTCTTCAACCGCCTCACGCTCGCCGGCGTCGACAAGATGGCCGACTACATGGTGAACGGCGTCACGTGGCGCGCGCTGGACTGGCTGCAGTTCGTCCAGCCGGGCGACCTGCGCGTCGTGACGGCCGGCCGCGCGTGCGGGCGCTGCCACGGCGGCCACGCGGGCGTCGTCTCGCGCAGCATCCTCGCGACCGAGGCCGGCTTCTTCTCCGGCTCGAACTACTTCATGGGGGCCGACAACGCGATCCCCTCGCACCAGGGGCTCTACGACGACACGGCGGCCGACCTCGCGTGGCGCGCCGCGACCGACCCGAACTGGTCCTACGACCCGCAGAAGGTCGGGCTGGTCGACTCGCTGATCGAGGTGCCGGTCTTCAGCAAGTTCGGCTCGACCGCGTCGATGCAGATCTTCCGCAACGCGATCTACGACGCGACCGACCTTCCGAACGACCTCCAGACCGACGGGCGGGTGAAGACCGGCTCGCGCCTCGCGAACCTGTTCATGGAGCAGGTCTCGTTCACCTGCGGCGACTGCCACCTCGGCCACCGCGGCGCGAACAACCGCTACGGCGACTTCCGGTCGTCGGGCTGCACCGCCTGCCACATGGTCTACAGCCCCGACGGCAGGAGCCGCAGCCGCGACCCGAACGTGAACAAGCTCGAGCCGCTGAATCCCGACGCGATCGACGACGGCGAGACGCCGCACGTGCGGGCGCACCGGATCCTGAACGTGTCGCGCATGCAGACGAACGGCGTCCAGATCGAGGGCATCCCCGACTGGACCTGCGCCGGCTGCCACCAGGGTTCGAACCGCTCGGTGATGCAGTACTGGGGCGTCCGCCTCGACCAGAACCAGGACGTGCGCAACCACGTGCAGTACCCGGCCAACCCGGCCACCTTCACGAACACCGCCAACGACACGCGCCTGTTCGACCCGGCGGTCGGCAACAACACCTTCAACGGCCGCAACGCGAACCAGTACCTCCTGAAGGAGGACTACGACGGCGACGGCCGCGACGACACGCCCGAGGACTGCCACTACCAGGCGGGCATGGGCTGCATCGACTGCCACGGCACCAACGACATCCACGGCGGCGACGCCACCGACCCGAACGCGACGCAGATCATCAGCCGCATGGAGCAGGCGATCGCGATCGACTGCGAGAACTGCCACGGCAACGCCGACGCCTACGCGACGACGATGGTCGGCACGTCCTACGACGGCACCGTGCAGGACATCGCGGTCGACGGCAAGGGCCACGGCCTCGAGCACGTCGTGCGCGAGTCGGACGGGAACTACTACCTCTACAGCAAGCTCGACGGCCGCAAGCACTTCGTCCCGCAGACGCGCGACTCGGTGGTCGACTCGGGCCGGAAGAACCCGTTCACGAACGAGGACGTCTACGACCCGCTCGCCTCCTACGCGATGGGCCGCGCCGACGCCGACCCGTCGAACGGCATCGGCCCGCTGCAGAAGAACACGCCGCCGACCGGCTTCCGCCACGGCGACAGCATGTCGTGCGCGACCTGCCACTCGTCGTGGGCCAACAGCTGCGTCGGCTGCCACCTGAAGGGCGAGTACAACGAGGGCAACAACTTCAGCAACATCACCGGCGAGCGCATCGTCTACCGCCAGACCAACGCCGACTTCACCTACCAGTCGGTGGTCCCGTTCCAGCTCGGCGTCGACGAGCACAACCGCATCGCGCAGGTCAGCACGAACACCAAGGTCTTCTACCAGTACCGCGACCGCGCCCGGATCTTCTCGCGCATCTTCGGCTTCACGGACCGCAACAGCGACGGCAACGACCCGAACAAGCCGTACGGCTCGCTCGGCCACAACGCCCTGATGCAGCACTCGATCCGCGGCAAGGTCACCTCGACGCGCGAGGGGCCGCGCTACTGCGTCGCGTGCCACCTGACCGAGAACAGCGTCGCCGCCGGCCCGAAACGCGACAAGTACGACGCGTTCCGCACGGCGATGGCGGCGCGCAACTACGGCGCGCTCGACTACGCCATGCTGAAGGTCGAGATCGGGCAGAACCCGGGCAACCAGCTCGATTCGCCCGTGTTCGTCCACATGGTCGCGGGGCTCGGCAGCGGGCTGTTCCTGTTCGACCAGGACGGGAAGCCGGTCAACCCGCTCGACAACAACGCCAACCGCATCGGCTGCGACGGCGTCGCCCCGGCGACCGCGTGGGACCCGGCGCGCGTCTCGCTCGACCTCGACCGCATCGTCGACCAGGACGGGACGTCGCACGCGTCGAACAACCACTCGATGCTCGACCCCGGCGCCGGCCCGAACCGGCGCGACGGCGCGGCCGATCCGGGACGTCCGGGACCTCTCGGAGCAACCTTGATCCAACGGCTCACCGACCCCGACGCCGGCATCGTGCTGGACTCGTGGATCGACGCCAACGGAACGCTGCAGGGCCACGCGAGCGATTTCGTGCCCGGCAGCTGAATCCTTCGTAGGGAGACGACCGTGGGAACCGATGGGAGCGCGAAGGGAGCGGGGAGAATCCTTCGCCGGGCGGGGCTGCTCGCGGGGGCGCCGCTGCTGCTGCTGCTCGGGTGCGCGTCGACGGAGCCGTCGGGCACGCTGGTGCAGGTGAACGAGTTCGGCGCGACGATCGCGCGCGTGCAGGCCGACTCCGACGCGGCCGGCGAGAAGGTGGCGCTGGTCGCCGGCCGGTTCGGCGCCCTGCTCCACTTCGACTTCGAGCACGACGCGCTCGCGACCTTCACGGAGTTCCACGCGGCGCAGGAGGCCTCGGTCTCCGCGCTCGCGAAGCTCCGCGACGACGTCGCCTCCATGAAGGGCGCGGCCGACCCCTTCTTCAAGCGCTGGCAGCAGGACCTCGAGCGCATCGCCAGCACCGAGCTGCGCCTGCGCAGCCAGCAGCGCATGACCGAGACGCGCCGCCGCTTCGACGCGATCGTCGCGTCGACCGAGTCGGTGCAGCACAACTTCGAGGCGTTCAACTCGAAGATGCGCGACTACTCGATCTTCCTCGCCCACGACTTCAACGAGGAGTCGTGCGCGGCGCTGCGCGGCGACGAGGCGCGCATGAAGGACGAGTCGAGCGCGCTCGCGCAAGGCTTCGAGAAGTGCTCGCAGTCGGCGCGCGAGTACGTCCAGACCGCCTCGATCCCGACGGCGTCGTCGGCGGCTCCGGCGGTCGAGGACAAGACCGCGCTCCGCAACGCGCGCACGCGCTCGGGAGGGTGACAGGACCGCGGGATCCCGCTAGGCTCAGCGCGTCGTCCGTCTCTTCGTTTCGTCGGACCTCGAAGCAACCCCTTCGAATCCGGCCGGGCAGACCGAGGAGGCGGGCGACTTCTTTCGTTCCGCGCGAGCCGCCGCCGCGCGACGCCCGTCGCGGCAGCCGGGTCGGCCGCGGCCGGCCACGCGTGCGATGACGGTCTCGCGACGACTCTCCCGGTCGAGCGAGGAGTCCGCCGTTGGATCGCAGGCGACGGACGGCGTGGCGGGTCCTGCCCGTCGCGCTCTTCGCGTGGCCTCTCGTCTGGGCGGTCGTCGTGCCGCAGCAGGCGCAACGTCGCGATGCGGCGGCGATCGACTCCGCCGACCTCGGACTCGAACCGCTCGTCTCGGAGCTGCCCGACGAGTCGATCCGGCCGGCCAGCACGTTCGTCCTGCGCGAGCGGCCGCAGTCGTGGCCGCGGCTCGTCCCGTCCCCGTGCGGCGCCGCCGCGGGAGAGCGCGACGCGCTGCGACTGGTCGGCGTGTCGTGGGAACCGGGGATCGGCGATCGGATCGTCGTCCGGTCGCTGCGCGCGGACGGCAGCGAGGTCGCGCCCGCGAAGGACGGAGCGGTGCCGAAGGACGCGTCGGGTGCGACGCTCTCGATCGGCGAAGACGGGTGCGAGATGTTGCGACCGGCGGCGGCGATCGACGGCGCCGGCCGTCTGGTCGTCGTCTGGACGGAGACGACCGATCGCGGTCCGGTCCTGCGCGCCGTGCGCGTCGCCGACGGGAAACCCGGCCCGATCGTCACGCTGACCGATCCTGCGCGAGCGGCCCGCGACGCCGAGGTCGCGCTCCTCGACGGGCGGATCTGGTGCTGCTTCGAGTGCTGGACGCCGCGGGCCGCCGGCTCGGACAAGGGAAGCGTCGGCGTCGTGCTCGCTCCGTTGGACGAGGAGCGGCTCGGTGAGGCGGTGGCGATCGCCGGCGGGACGTCCGGCGACCGCGATCCCGTCGTCGTCGCCGCCGACCGCCGGCTCTGGATCGCCTGGAGCCGCTACGCCGGACGCGACTACGAGGTGACGCTGCGTTCGTTCGATCCGGGCGGCGGCACGCTCGGCGAGCCGCTCGACGTGAGCGCCGACGCGCAGAGCGACGATCTCCATCCGTCGCTCGCCGCGGGAACGAGCGGAGAGATCTGGGTCGCGTGGGACCGCATCGTCGATCCGGGTCGCGGCAGCTCCGCCCCGCGCAGTTTCGTCGACCGCTACGCGAACGCGCCGGCGGGCGTCAGCGTGATGACGGCGTGCGTTCGCGACGGAAAGGTCCTCCTGCCCGCAGGCCGCCGCGGCTCCCCGGCGGGCGTCGTCGTCGGTGCGCCGCAGTTCTCCTGGACCGGTGGCCTGCCGCGGCTCGCGATGGGCGACGACGGACGGCCGTGGCTGGCCTACCGCTACCTCGCGGCGAAGACGCGCACGCGTCCGTACGGCTACGCGGTCGTCGCTCACCATTGGGTGGGAAACGGCGGCGCGAGCGCGAACGGAGCGGCGACGGAGCCCTCGGGCGGCTGGTCGGCGCCGATCTCCTTTCAAGGCGGCGTCGGAGCGGAGGAGGAGCCGGCGGTCCTCGCGGTCGGCGGAGGCGCGCTCGTCGCTTGGTCGCGGAGCCGGCTGCACCCGGTCGACGACCTGTGTCGACAGTCGTTCGATCGCGCGGTCGCGCCGGCGCAGCTCGCGGCCTCGATCGCCGCCGCGCAGGCGGAGGTGCGCGGCGACGTGGACGATTCACCGCTGCTCGTCGCGCGCGTGGACGACTCCGGCGCGAGCGGCGGCGCGGAGCCGGACGCGAAGCCCGTCCCGCGCGAACCGCGGCTGACCCCGCCGCACTACCATCCAGCGGCCGACCCGATCGCCGATCCCTGGGTCACCGGCGCCCGCCACTTCGAGGTCACGCGCGGCGACCGGACCTGGAAGGCGTACTGGGGCGACCTGCATCGCCACAGTTGCGTGTCGCCCTGCAGCAACGGCATGGAGGAGCGGCCGGTCCAGCGCTGGGAGTCCGGACGGGACGTCCATCTCTACGACTTCATGGCGCTGACCGACCACACCGGCCTGCTCGATCCGATCCAGTGGCGGCTCCAGGACAAGCTGATCCGGCAGCAGCGCACGCCCGACTTCTGCGCACTCGCGGGCTACGAGTGGTCGTCGTCCGCCGAGGGCCACCAGAACGTGATCCTCGCCGGCCGGCTGACGCCGTTGCTCCACACCAACCGCGAACTGCCCGACTTCTACCGACTGCTCTCCCGCACCGACGCCATCACGATCCCGCACGGCACCGCGGACCTGGGCCGCTGCGCGAACCTGCGCGCATGGGACCGGGAGAAGGTCTGCCTCGTCGAGGTGTACCAGGCCCTGCGCGGCAGCAGCGAGTTCGACGGCTGCGTCCGGCAGTCGCCGGCCGCCTGCGTCGACGACCACTTCGTCCAGGATGCGCTCGCGACCGGCCACGTGTTCGGACTGATCGCGAGCAGCGACCACGGCAACGGATGCGCCTACGCCGTCGCGCTCGCGGAGCGGCTCGACGCCGCGTCGCTGTTCGAGGCGTTCCGTGCGCGGCGTACCTACGCGGCGACGACCAAGGGGATGCTGATCGACTTCCGGATCGACGACCACGTCATGGGCGAGGAGTGCCGCTGCGCGGCGCCCCCGCGCGTCCACGTCAAGGTCCGCGGCGCCGCCGAGCTCGCCGAGGTCGTGGTCTTCCGCGACCGCGCCGTCTTCGCGGCCGTCCGCGCCGAGGAGGATGCCGCGAATCGTGCCGAGCGCATCGCCGTCGCGCTGACGCTCCCGGACCGGCTCGACGCCACGGGCGGAGCGCCGTTCCGGCTCGAGATGTCCGTGCCCGGCTGCGCGCTGAGCAATTCCGGCTGCGCCGCCTTCTTCCGTCGCGATCACCCCGGCGTCCCGTACGCGCGCTGGACGATCGGGCCGCAGCGCGCGACGTTCGACTGGCCGGCGTCCTGCGCGATCGGTCCCCGCGACAGCGTCCTGCGGATCGACGTCTCCGGTCCGCTCGACGCGAAGGTGGCCTTCACGTGGGAGGGTGGCTCGCTGGAGCAGACGTTCGCCGGACTGCTCACGCACCCGTTCAACGTCCCCTCGCCGCGCGGGCCGGTCCGGGTCGCGGCGCGCCGCGCCCTGGATCGGATCGACGAATCCTCGAAGGGCCTCGGCGTGCGGGAATTCGAGGACGAATGGACCGATCACGACGCGAGGAAGGGCCGCCATTGGTACTACGCGCGCGCGATCCAGGTCGACGGCGAGGTGGTCTGGTCGAGTCCGGTGTTCGTCGATCGGGAGTGAGAGGCCGTTCCAGCGACCCGGAGTCCCGCAATGCCCGCGCTCGCCTCGACCGGCCTCGACGTCCACCCGCTCTGCCTCGGCGGCAACGTGTTCGGCTGGACCGCCGACGAGGCGGCCTCCTGCGCGGTCCTCGACGCCTACGCGGCGGCCGGCGGCAACTTCGTCGACACCGCCGACGCCTATTCGGCGTGGGCGCCCGGAAACTCGGGCGGCGAATCGGAGACGATCCTCGGGAACTGGATGGCGTCGCGGCGCACACGCGACCGGATGGTCGTCGCGACCAAGGTCGGCAAGCTGCCCGCGCTGCGCGGTCTCTCGGCGAAGACGATCCGCGCCGCCGCGGAGGGGTCGCTGCGGCGGCTCCGGACCGACCGCATCGACCTCTATTACGCACACCTCGACGACGCGGCGACGCCGCTCGAGGAGACGCTCGCCGCCTTCGATGCGCTGGTGCGCGCGGGGAAGGTGCGCGCGCTCGGGGCTTCGAATTATCCGGCGCCGCGGCTCGCCGACGCGCTCGCGATCGCGCGGCGCGACGGCTTCGCGCGCTTCGCCGCGGTGCAGGACCACCACAACCTCGTCCACCGCTCGACCTGGGACGGCGGGCTCGCGGAGCTCTGCAGGCGGGAGCGGCTCGCCTTCCTCCCCTACTACGCCCTCGCGCAGGGCTTCCTGACCGGGAAGTACCGCCGGGAGGGCCCCGCTTCCTCGGCCGGCGGAGCGGTGACCGCCGGCGACGCGGCGAGCCCGCGGCGCGACGGGGCCCGCCGCCACCTCGACGCCCGGGGCGAGCGGCTGCTCGCCCTGCTCGACCGGATCGCCGCCGCGCACGCGACCTCCCTCGCCGCCGTCGCGCTCGCGTGGCTGCGCTCGCAGCAAGACGTCGTCGCCCCGATCGCGAGCGCGCGCACGGCGGCGCAGCTCGCCGAGCTGCTGCCCATGGCGACGCTCACGCTGACGTGCGAGGAATTGCAAAGCCTGACCGCTGCGTGACGACAATGCGCCTTTTCAGCGAATCTCATGATCCGGCGGGCGCCGCGCCGACATCCTGGGTCCATGGGAAACACGAAGGCACCCGGCGGGCGACGGCGATTCCTCCTGCGCGTCGCACTGCCGGCGGCGCTGGCCGTCACGGCGGCGTGGGTCTCGTGGGACTCCGGTTACTGCAGCATCCGCGACCACTTCCTGCCGCGCCGCTTCGTCGCGGTGATCCCGGGCCAGCTCTACCGCAGCGGCTGGATCGACGCGCGCCTCGTCGAGGGCGTCCTGCGCGACCACGCGATCGGGCTCGTCGTCGACCTCACCGCCACCGACGACGCGGTCGACTCGCCCGAGCGCGCCGCCGAGCGCGCCGCCGTGCGCCACCTCGGCATCGACTACCGCAGCTGCCCGCTGCGCGGCGACGGGACCGGCGACGTCCAGGAGTACGCCCACGCGGTCGCCGCGATCGCGCACGCGCAGGCGCGCGGACAGCCGGTGCTCGTCCATTGCGCGGCCGGCGACAAGCGCAGCGGCGGCGTGGTCGCCGCCTTCCTTTTGCTCGTGGACGGCGTGCCGACCGACGTCGCGAAGGGTGAGATCGGCCGCTTCAGCAAGCGCGGCGTCCCGTCGGACACCGTGCTCCGCTACCTCGACGACCACCTCGCCGAGATCGCCGAGCGCGTCCGCGACGAGGGCTGCGCGCTCGCGCCCCGCGGCGCGTCGCCGCTCGTGCTCGGCGGCTGAGCGGCGCCGCGCGCCGCCGGCGTCACGCGGAGAGGAGCTTCGCCGCCTCCGCGCAGCCGGGCGCCGGGAAGCCGCAGCTGCTCGTCACGACGCGCGTCAGCGCGGCGACGAGGCGCGCGCGGTGCGCCGGCCGGGCCGCCGCGTGCTCCTCCTGGATCGTGCGGAAGAACTTCTCGTTGTGGAGCGCGCCGTCCTCGCTGACCGCGTAGCGCAGGAGCAGCGCGAACAGGTCGGCGGAGGGGTGGCCGATCTCGCAGAAGCGGCGCGCGGCGACCATCGCGGCGACCTGGTCGCGCTCGCGCATCTTCCCCTCGATCTCGCGCAGCAGCTCGGCCGGATCCTTCAACGCGCAAGGCGCGGCGGAGGCGTCGATCTCCTGCGCGCCGACCTGCTTCGACTGGCCCGCCGTGTGGAACGCGCCGGCGAGCAGGCTCGCGTGCTGCGTCCCGGCGCTGCCCGCCTGCGCGGCGGTCCGTGCGATGTTGCGCCACGCGTTCGCGGCGTCGGAGGCGTGCACTCCGACCGACGCGCCGTGCACGCTGCCCTGCGGCTTGCCCGGCGACTCCTTCAGCTGCCCCGGATCGCAGAGGACGAGGCGCGCCGCCGCGAGCGGCAGCGCGGCGCCGACCTGCTCCGGATCGAAGCCGTCGGCGAGCGCGGCCGCGACCGCCTCGGCCGCCGTCTTGCCGTCGCCCGCGTAGATCGTCCCGGCGAGCTTCTCGAGCTGCGCGTCGTCGAGCGCCTTCGCGCCCGCGGCGTGCTGCGCGAAGCCGTGGCGCTCCATGAGCTCGCGCACCACCGGTCCGATCGCCGGCGCCGGGCGGCCGTCGTGGACGCGCCGGCCGTCGTCTTCGATGCAGTAGCGCACCGACTGGCGCAGCAGCGTGAGCGCGTGCTGCTCGCCGGTGAAGCGCAGGAGGTCGACGGCGCGCCACGAGAGGACGACGCGGTGGACGTTGCCGTCCTCGCGGACCACCTCCTGCACGCGGTCGAAGGCGGCCGTGCGCGACTGCGTGAGCGACGCGGCGAGGCGCGCCTCCGCGGCCGGCAGCTCGAGCGCGTGCATCGCGTCGACGAGCCCGTTCCCGTCGGCCGCCGCGGCCGCGTCCGGCGGCAGCGGCGCGAGCGCGTCTTCGTGCGTCCGCCCGGCGTCCTTGAGGAAGCGGGCGTTGCGATGGACGACTTTCAGGACCGGCAGCGCGCCGAGCGGCGGCGCCATCTGCCCGCTCATCTCCGCGCTCGGCGCCATCGCCATCAATGCGTGGTAGCCGTTGTAGTTGGTGCCGCCGAGCGCGCGCGCGTTGGCGAGCGCCGCGGCGCCGATCAGCTGCGACGTCGTGACCCCCGCGCGCAGCTTGGCGATCAACTGCGGCAGCAGTTCGTCGGCCGGGGTCTCCTGCATCAGGTCGACCAGCGGATCGAGCGCGCCGAAGTGCAGCCGCTCGCCGCGCGGGACGAAGGCGGCGAGCGCCTCCCCGAACCCGAGCCGGTCGAGCAGCGCGCTGCCGAGCGCCGCTCCGCCGATCCCGATTCCCACGCGACCGAAGAACTGCCGCCGGCTCACGCGCTGACCGCTTCTCATGACGACTCTCCGCGAGAAGGGAGGCCGCAGACTATCCCCGCCGCGCGGTGTCGTCGCGGTCGTCGACGCGCCCGGCGCGAATCAGGCGTCGGGCGGGGCGCGGCGGCGCCGGTCGGCGGCGTCGCGCAGCGCCGGCGGCACCCCCTCGCGCGCGAGGCCGCGCAGCAGGAGCGCGTCGCGGACGGTGCGCGCCACCTGCAACGGCGCGCACGGCTTGACGAGGAAGCGGTAGATCTCGCCGTCGTTGATGGCGCGGATCGCGCCGTCGAGGCTCGCCTGGCCGGTCAGGATGATGCGGATCGTGCGCGCGTGCTTGCGGCGGACCTCGGCCAGGAAGGCCGACCCGGTCATGCCGGGCATCCGCTCGTCCGAGACGACGACGTCGATCGGGCGGCTCTCGAGGATCGCGAGCCCCTCCGCCGCGGAGCCGGCGGTGACGACCTCGTAGGGCTCGCGCCGCAGGCTGTCGCGCAGCGCGTCGAGCAGCTGCGGGTCGTCGTCGACGAAGAGCACCGACTCCTTCATCGCACGACCTCCGGCTTGAGCTCCGGCGCGAGGCCGGTCGAGACGACGACGCGCACCGGCTCCTTCACCGTCCCCGGCCGGAAGTTGCGGATGCGCTCGAGGAAGCCCTGCGTCACCTCGTAGCCGCGCGCGACCAGCAGCGCGCCGCCTGCGAGCCGGACGTCCTCGGCGAAGACCATCCCGAGGCCGACCAGGGCGATCGGGACCTCGCGCACGTGCTTGCGGCGCGTGGCCGCGGCGCGCAGCGCGACGAGCGCGGCCACGACCGCCGGCTCGTATTGGTCGTGGCGCCCGCGCAACGTGTCGACCGCGATCGAAGAGTCGTGGCCCTGCGATTCGAGCAGGTCGAAGTCGACCGCCACGCGCAGTACGTGGGCGGCGCGCTGGAGCGCCGCCTTGCGCGGATCGTCGGGCGGGACGTCGCCGCGACGCGAGCGCGGCCAGGCCGCGAGGATCTCGCGCACCGGCTCGAGGCGCGGGATGTTCGCGAGGAGCTGCTCGGTCACGGCCGGCACGTGGGCGACCATCGCCTGCTCCGCCTCGGAGAGCGGCTGGCCGTAGCAGGCGCGCTCGGCGGTGTCGGCCGGCAGCGTGATGCAGCCGAGCTGCGAGAGCAGCGCCGCCACCTCGAGCTGCCAGCGCTCCTCCATGCCGAGCTGGGCCGCGATCTCGCTCGCGTGCTGCTTGATGCGCGTCGCGCGTCCGAATGCGGCGGGGTTGGTGATCGAGAGCACGTCGACCAGCGTCTGGACGGCGCCGCGCAGCGTCTGCTCGAGCAGGACGCGCTCGGCGGTGACGAGGCGGTGCTGCTCGGCGGCCGCGGCCAGCGCGGCGAGCAGCGTCGGCGGCGGGCACGGCTTGGTGAGGAAGCGGAACACCTGCCCCTCGTTCACCGCGGCGATCGCCGCGTCGAGGTCGAGGTGGCCGGTGAGCAGCAGACGCACCGCGTCGGGCCGGAGCCGGCGCGCCTCCGCGAGGAACTCCGCCCCGCTCATGCCCGGCATGCGCATGTCGGAGACGACGATCGAGATCGCCGGGTCGCCCGCCAGCGTCGCGAGGCCCGCGGCGCCGCTCGTCGCGGTCACGACGTCGTAGCGGCGGTGCAGGTGGACCGAGAGCCCGGCGAGGACGTTCGCCTCGTCGTCGACGCACAGGACCCGCGCGCGCGTCACGATCGCGTCCATGGCGCCGTCTCCGCCGCGGCGGAGCGCTACACCTCGACCTCGAGCTTCGCGCGCTCGGCCGCGGCGATCGCCCGGAACTCGGGCAGCCGCGCCGCGAAGCCGGCGCGCTCGAGGAACGCGCGGTCGAGCCGCTCGTCGCTCGGCAGGTCGCCCTCGCCGCTGCACGAGGAGTCGAGCAGCGCGTCGGCGACGTGCACCGCCGCGAGCACCTCGCACGGTCCCTGCGAGACGGCGCCGGGGACGTGGTGGAACGCGGCCGCCTCGACGACCGGCGCCGGCAGCCCCCACGTGCCGAGCAGGTAGGCGCCGAGCTCCCCGTGCGACATCCCGATCCGCGCGCGCTCGACCTCGTGCAGCGGCCGCGGCGGATCGGAGCCGCGCACCTCGTCGACCACCTCGTGGAACTGCTGGGTGAGGTTCTTCGCGATGATCAGCTTGCCGATGTCGTGGACGAGGCCGGCGGTGAAGGCGTCCTCGGCGCGCGGCGAGTCCTTCAGGAACGCCTTCGCGAGCCGCGCGCAGCGCAGCGAGTGGTCCTGGAAGCGGTCGAGCGAGAAGCCGACCACGGCCGCCTTCTCGAGCGACGAGAAGACGTGCGCGACCAGCGTCAGCCCCTTCAGGAGCTCGATCCCGAGGTAGACGACGGCGCGCTGGATCGAGGTCATCTTCTGCGCGAGGCCGAAGTAGGCCGAGTTGACGATCTGCAGCACCTTCACCGACATCGCGGCGTCCGTCTCGACGATGCGCCCGACGTCGGCGATGCTCGCCTCGGGGTCGGCGGTCGCGCGCATCAGCTCCTGGTAGGTGCGCGGGATCGACGGGAGGTTGTCGAGGCGGCCGATCACCTTGCGGACCGCGTCGTCGGAGAGGAGCGCGCGCAGCTGCAGCGTGCGCTCGATCACGACCCGCAGCGAGTCGGCGTCGCACGGCTTGGCGAGGAAGCGGTGGGCGACCGCGAGCGCGCGCACGGACGCCTCGTGCTCGGCGTGGCCGGAGAGCACGATGCGCGCGGTGCCGGGGTGGAGGTCCTTCACGCGCTGCAGCAGCTGGGCGCCGTCGATGCCCGGCATGCGCATGTCGGAGACGACGACGTCGAAGGGCGCCTTCTCGACCTCGGCGAGCGCCACCTCGCCGCCGTGCGCGAAGACCATCTCCCAGCGCCGGCGCTCCTTGCGCAGCAGGTTCTGCAGCCCGTCGAGGACGTTCTGCTCGTCGTCGACGAAGAGGATCCGCTGCAGGCTCACGGCAGCGCCTCCGCGAGCGGCGCGACCGTCCGCTGGACCGGGAGGCGCACGAAGAAGGTCGTGCCGCGGCCCGGCGCGGTGTCGAAGGTGAGCTCGCCGCCGTGCTTCCCGACCACGACGGAGCGCGCGATCGCGAGCCCCTGGCCGGTCCCGCGCCCGACCTCCTTGGTGGTGAAGAACGGGTCGAAGACGCGGTCGCGCACCTCGTCGGGGATGCCGGTGCCGTCGTCGGAGACCGAGATCACGACCGCGTCGCCGTCGACGCGCGTGCGCACCCGGATGCGCCCCTTGCGGCCGCTGCCGCGCACCGCGTCGCCGATCGCGTGCGCGGCGTTGACGACGAGGTTGAGCAGCGCCTGGTTCAGCTCGCCGGCGTGGCCCAGGACGGGCGGGATCGCGCCGAGGTCGGTCTCCACGTCGGCGACGTACTTGTACTCGTTGCGCGCGATCGTGAGCGTGCTCTGGATCGAGCGGTTGAGGTCGACGAGCTCCTTCTCCTTCGGGTCGGGGTGGGCGAACTCCTTCATCGAGCGCGCGATGGTGGCGACGCGGCCGAGCCCGTCGAGCGCGCGCGCCAGCGCCTTGGGGAGGTTCTCCACGAGATAGGGCAGGTCGAGCGACTCCTCGGCGGCGGCCGCGGCGCGCGCGGCCGCCTCGGCCGGGGCGCCCTCGAGGACGGCGCGGCGCACGGTGCCGAGCTCGCCGATCAGCGCGAGCAGGTCCTTCACCGTGTCCTGCACGAACTGGACGCTGTCGCTCACGAACTGGACCGGCGTGTTGATCTCGTGGGCGATGCCCGAGGCGAGCCGGCCGATCGACTCGAGCTTCTGCGCCTGCTGCAGGCCGGGGCCCGCCGGGCCGCGCGCGGCGGCGAGCTCCTTCGCGAGCTCGGCGGCGCGCTGCTC
>DASRRB010000255.1:0-11301 GCA_035695985.1 Planctomycetota bacterium
TCGAGTCGTGCTCCAAATGCGCCGAATGCAGCGAGCCCCCCCGTCCATCTTTGGTCTGGGGCGAGCGTGTCCCGTCCTTCGACCTCTTTCCCCTCCGCCCCTCGACCCGCCCTCGCCCGTCGCGCGCCCAACCACGCCCCCTTCTCCCCGCGCCCTCTTCACCCGCGTCCTCGACGTCCGCTCCAGTTCCCAGCCGCGGCGTGGTGTGGCTCGTCACTTCTTCGGCGCGAGCACTTTCCCCTTCTCCGTCGTCCCGTCCGCGCCGAGCGTGAACGCGAAGCCGGTCTCGACCGGGCCGTGCTTCGTCGTCGCTCCGTCGGGCCAGCGCACCTCGATCGCGTCGACCGTCGTCGCGCCGCCCGTCCCGAAGTGGAGCGCGAGGTCGTTGCGTGAGCCGTAGGAGTTGCCGGCGCGCGCCTCCTCGACGAGCGTCTTCCCGCCGACGGTGACGCGCACGCGCGCGCCGATGGCGTCGCGGTTCGAGTCCTTGCCGCGCAGCCGCAGCACGATCGAGTCGCTGCGCCCGCCGTGCGCCGCGATTTGCTGCGGCGTGAGCTGCTCGACGTGCCGCTCGACATGGTTGTTGCGCAGCACGACCGGCGTGTCGTCGCGCCGCACGAAGACGAGGTCGAGGTCGCCGTCGCCGTCGAGGTCGCCGCTCGCCATGCCGCGCGCGGCGTTGCGGACCATGAAGAAGGCGCCCGCCTCCTGCGGCGGCAGCAGGCGGAACTTGCCCTTGCCGTCGTTCTCGAACAGCTGGTTCAACTGCTTGTAGAACAGCGTGCCGCGCGTCTTGTGGACGTGGATCAGCACGTGGCCGTTCGCGATCACGACGTCGAGGTCGCCGTCGTCGTCCCAGTCGAGGAAGTCGGTGCCGAACCCCACCGAGCCCTTGTCGGCCGGCCCGAGCCCCGACGCGCGCACCTCGTCGGAGAAGGACCCCTTGCCGTCGTTCACGTAGAGGGCGTTGGTCTCGACGTCGAGGTTGGTGACCCAGAGGTCGAAGTCGCCGTCGCCGTCGAAGTCGCCCGCGTCGACGCCCATGCCCGCCTGCGTCTGGCCGTTCTCGTTCAGGGCGCAGCCGGCGACGAGCGCGACGTCGTGGAACCTGCCGTGGCCGTCGTTCAGGAAGAGCGTGTTGGCGCACTCGTCGTTCGCGACGTAGAGGTCGGGGTCGCCGTCGTCGTCGACGTCGGAGGCCACCACGCCGAGGCTCTTGCCGTTGTCGGAGAGCGGCGTCGTCTCGCCGAGCCCGACCGCGAGCGCGCACTCCTTGAACTTCCCGCCGCCCTCGTTGCGGAAATAGAAGTCCTGGGCGCCGGCGAACGGGACCGGCGCGCAGTAGTCGACGACGCCGGTGATCGCGCCGCCGCAGCGCAGGCGGCGGTTCGCCTCGAAGTTGAATTCGAGGTAGTTGCAGACGTAGAGGTCGAGCAGCCCGTCGCGGTCGCCGTCGACGAAGGCGGCGCTCGAGCTCCACTTGCCGGTGCCGCGCACACCCGCCGCGGCGGCGCACTCGGTGAAGCGCGGGATCCCGTCCTTCACGCCGTCGTTGCGGTAGAGGTAGTTGCCGGCGAACGCGGTGACGTAGAGGTCCTGGTCGCCGTCGCCGTCGTAGTCGGCGGCCGCCGCGCCGAGGCAGTAGGCGCCGTCCTCGCCGAAGACGCCGGCCGCGCGCGCGACGTCGTGGAACTTGAAGTTCCCGTCGTTCAGGAAGAGCGCGTGGCCCGGGTACTTCGCGCCGGGGTGGAGGTCGGTCCAGATCCCGCCGTTCGCCAGGAAGACGTCGACGTCGCCGTCGCCGTCGGCGTCGAGCAGCACGACGCCGCCGCACGTGATCTCCGGCACGCGGTACTCGGCCGACGCGCCGCTGTCGTGCCGCCAGCCGGGCAGCGCCTCCTTCATCCAGGTGAACTTCTCGCCTGCGAAGGGCGGCGGATCGGTCGGGCCGGGCGGCCCGTCGTCGTCCGCCGGCGGCGCGGGCGCCGGCGCGGGCGTCGGCGTCTCGGCCTTCGGCCTCTCCTGCGGCGACCGGAACACGACGACGAGCGCGAGCGCGATGGCGAGCAGGGCGCCCACGCCGCTTCGCATCGGGAGGGGGCTCATGGCCGGGTGAGCGTCAGCTTCGCGGTCGCGCGACCGTGCGCCGCGAGCGGAAGCGTGAGGCGCGCGTAGCCGGGCCGCGCGACGTCGACGGCGGGGGCGGCGGGGGTCGACTCGGCGACGCTCTCGAGGGGGTCGAGCTCGACCAGCACGTCGACCGTGCAGTCGGCGGCGCGCTCGCTCGCGAGCGCGATCGCGAGCATGCGGCGCTTGCTGTCGAAGGCCCACTCGATGCTCGCCGCGAGCCCCGGCTCGACCGGCCCGACGAAGCTCAGCGCGTCGTTCACGGCCGCGGCGGGCAGCGAAAACGCGCCGCACGGCACCGGGCGGTTCTTCGCGTCGACCAGGAGCGTGCGCCCGGTCGCGGCCGGCAGCGCGCGCCCGAGCCCCTTGCCCGGCGCGTTCACGACGTCGAAGCGCCGCACCACCTGCGCGGCGCCGTTCTTCGCGTCGCGCCGCACGAAGAGCGTCGGCGCCGAAGCGAGCGGGACGTCGTGCGCGCTCGCGAGCACCACCTGCAGCGAGCGGCGCGGCTCGATCGCGACGGGGTCGTCGAAGGCGTGGAAGAGGGCGCTCGCGCGCTCGGCGTCGGGGCGGTGCGCCTCCGCGACGAAGCCGTCGGCCTCGACGAAGCCGACGCGCGCCTGCCGCCAGCCCAGCCCCGTGTCGTTCTGGATCGTCGCGACCACCGCGACGTCGCCCGCGTCGCCCGCCGCCGTCGCGCGCAGCGACGCGTCGGCGCGCCACGTGAGCCCCTCCGTCATGTAGGAGAGCTCGAAGCGGTAGCGGTCGGGCCGCTTGCAGGCGACCCGCCAGTCGACGCGCGTGCGGTTCCAGTCGCCGGGCGGCAGCGCGTCGAGCTCGACCTCGGCGCCGTCGAGCAGGCGGATCTTCCCGTCGCTCTGCTCGAGGTAGAGCGGGAGGCGGACCTCCCCCTTCGGGCCGGGCACGACCGGCGGGAAGAGCAGCCGCCCCTCGAGCTTCTCCTGAATCCCGTCGTGCCAGCGGAACAGCGCGACGGGTCGCCCGCCGAGCCGCTCGAGCGCGCGCTCCGGGTCGAGCACCTCGAACCAGACGGACTGGTCGCGCAGCTCGAGCAGTTCGGGCGACGCGAGCGAGCGCACCGCCATCGTCTCGGCGACGATGCGCGGCGACACGTCGTAGATGCGGACGCGGTTGTCGCCGGCGACGAGCTGGGCGCTGCGCACCTCGCGGACCGCGGCGGTGCCGTCGGCGCGGATCGTCAGCGCGACGTCTTCGGGCGCCGATGCGTCCTGCAGCGCGCGCGCGTCCGCGACCCAGCACGCGAGTGCGACGATGACGGAGATCGGGGACGGCGTGCCGTTTCTCATGCGAAGGGCGCGCAGGATATCCTCGCCCGGATCATGGCTGCAGCGCGTTTCCTCTTCGTGCACGGCGCCTGGCACGGCGCCTGGAGCTTCGACCTCCTCCGCCTCGAGCTCGACCGGCGCGCCGTCGCCTGCGAGACGATCGACCTGCCGGCGCTGGGCGACGACGCCACGCCGTGCGCGGACGCGACCTTCGACGCCGGCATCGAGCGGATCGTCGGGAAGATCGGCACGCGCCGGAACTGGACGCTGGTCGGCCACAGCCTCGGCGGCCTCTACGCGACCGAGGCGGCGCTGCGCACGTCGGGCAAGGTGCGCAGCGTGGTCTACCTCGCCGCCTACGTCCCCAAGGCGGGCGACGGCTTCGCGGAGGTCGACGCGGTGGCGCCGGCGACGAAGGCCTTCCGGAAGTGCCTCGTGAAGGACGAGGTGGCGCGCGCGCTCGCGCTCGACGCCGCGAAGGCGAAGGACCTGCTCTACCACGACGTCGCCGCCGGCATCGCGGCCGCCGCGGTGACGCGGCTGAAGCCGCAGCCGCTCGAGCCGTACGGCGCGGCGAAGATCGGCGGGACGGCGGAGGCGCTCGCCAAGATCCCGCGCAGCGCGATCATCGCCGAGGAGGACCGCGTGCTCGCGCCGGCCGCGCAGGTCGCCCTCGCCGAGCGCGCCGGCGTGCCGTTCGAGAAGGTGCCGACCGGCCACTGCCCGTTCCTCTCCGCGCCGAAGCGGATCGCCGACCTGCTGCTCGGGGTGAAGTGATGACGAGGCGGGCGACGGCGAAGCGGACGATGACGAAGCGAGAGGGGGCCGCGGCGTCGGACGGCTACCTCCACGGCTTCGGCGCGCGCGAGCGCAACCGCCTGCGCCGCCAGGCGCGCGTGCTCGAGCCGATGGTGCACGACCACCTCCCGTTCCACCGCCGGCGCAGCTGCCTCGAGGTCGGCTCCGGCGTCGGCGCGCAGACCGAGATCCTGCTGCGCCACTTCCCCGACCTGCACGTGACCTGCGTCGAGCGCAGCGCCACGCAGATCGCCGAGGCGAAGCGGTTCCTGCGCACCGTCCCGTGGGCGCGCGGCCGCTTCACGCTGGTGCAGGAGGACGCGACGCGGCTGCCCTTCGACCGCGAAGAGTTCGACTGCGGCTTCCTCTGCTGGATCCTGGAGCACGTCGGCGATCCGGCACGCGTGCTGTCGGAGCTGCGGCGCGTGCTGCTCTCCGGCGCGCCGATCGTCGCGAACGAGGTCCTGAACGCGACCTTCTTCATCGACCCCTACAGCCCGAACACGCTCCAGTACTGGATGGCGTTCAACGACCGCCAGCTCGAGCTCGGCGGCGACCCGTTCGTCGGCGCGAAGCTCGGCAACCTGCTGCAGCAGGTCGGCTTCCACGACGTGCAGACCTTCGTGAAGACGTTCCACCTCGACAACCGTGCACCGGGCGAGCGCGCCGAGTTCCTGCAATACTGGACCGACCTCCTGCTCTCGGGCGCGCCGCAGCTCCTCGCGGCGAAGAAGGTCCGGCAGGAAGTGGTCGACGGGATGAAGCTGGAGCTCGACCGGGTCGCGCGCGACCCCAACTCCGTCTTCTTCTATTCATTCATCCAGGCGCGCGCGCGCGCCTGAGCGGCATCCAGGCGCGGGTGTGCGCCGGCGGGCGCGGCGTCACGGGGCCGCCGGCACGAGGCGACGCTCGCGGAGGAACGCGCCGATCGCGGTCGCCATCAGCTGCGACGCGAACGCGTTGGGATGCTGGTCGCTCGCGCTGATCCGCAGGCGCGGCAGCGACGGGCCGGAGAGCGCCGCCACCAGCGAGAGGAACGGGACCTCCTCGCGCGCGGCGACCTGCGCGAGCCATGCGCTCACCTCGCGATCGGGATACTCCGACGGGTCGAGACGGGTCGTGATCTTCGGTCCGCCCGCCAGCGTCGGGATCTCGAAGATCGCGAACGGCGTGCGGCGCGCGGACGCCTCCTGCGCCATCTCGTGCAGCCAGCGCGCGGGCATCGCGAGGTTGTCGCCCTTCGCGCGGACGTACGTGCCGCGGCTCGCCATCCATTCGCACGCCGAGACGCAGACGCGGCGGAAGAGCCACGAGCGCAGGAGCACCGGATTCCAGGCGTCCGGGACCGGGAACGGATCGGGCAGCACGGAGCCGTCGGTCGCGACGTGGAAGCCGAGGCGCTCGAGGTCGTTGCCGTAGAAGCCGAGCACGACGAGGTCGGGGCGCAGCCGGTCGGCGAGCGAGCGGTAGAGCGCGAGCTCGTCGCGCGTGTTGTAGGCCGGCACGCCGGCGTTGACGACTTCGATGCGCAGCCCGGACGGCGCCGTCGAGTTGAGATCGGCCTCGAGCCGGCGCACCCACGTCGCGGGCTCGGGGACGCCGAGCCCGTAGGTCGTCGAGTCGCCGATGCAGAGCACGCGGAACGTGCCGGCCGCCCTCTCCTCGCCGACGGACGCGCCGCGCAGGCCGAGCTCGTTGTTGCAGCACTCGACCGCGCCGATCGTGACGCGGGCGTTGGGCCGCGCGCGGAAGCGGACGCCGTCGCGTTCGACGATCTCGAGCAGCGCCCGCGTCGCGGCGCGCTGCCGCGACTCGCACTGCAGCCCTTCGCGGAGCCACGTCGACGTGATCCACTCGGCGACGAGGAGCGACGTCGTCACCGACAGGAGCAGCAGCACGACCCGTCCGACGTGCTTCAACCGATTCACCCCCCGAGCAGCCCGCTGAAGATAGACGGGAATCGGGCGGGCGCTTACCTTCCCGCGCCGGCCGGATCGTGAGAGCAGGAAACTCGTGCAAGGATCTCGATTGGAGAGGGCACCGTTGAGGGGCGTGCGGCGCGTCGCGGCGGCGCTCGCGGGCCTGGCGGGGTTCGCGGCCTGCTCGGAGTCGGGCGAATCGCCCGGCCGTCCCGCCCGCCTGCTCCTGACCGACGTGGACGCCGACCCCAAGGGGCTCGGCGGCCATCCGGGCGCGGTCTTCTCGATCGATCCGGAGACCGGCGAGGCGCGCGCGATCGCTTCGTTCCGCGAGTTCCGCGATCCGGTCGACGTGATGGCCGACGACGCGGTGCCCGGCGGACTCCTGGTGCTCGACCTCTGCGAGATGGGGGGCGTCGGCCACCTCTGGCGCGTGTCGCCCGACGGCGCGCACGTCGAGGACACGCCGGCGAGCGCGCACCTCGTCGACCCGACCGCGTTCGCGCGCGCGCCCGACGGGAGCGTCTGGATCGTCGACCGCGCGGATCAGCCGGCGGACGGCGCCGCGGGGCCGGCGGCGCTGCTGCGCTGCTCGCCCGACCTGCGGCGCGTCGACGTCGTCGCGAGCGGGGCGCCGCTGCTCGGTCCGGCGGACCTCCTCTTCGACGGCGACACGCTCTGGCTGCTCGACGCCGACGCGCTGCGCAACCAGGTCTCCGACCTCTCGGAGGGGGCGCTCTTCAAGGTCGACCGCGGGAGCGGAGGCCTCGAGCTCGCCGCCGCGCTGCACCTGGTGAGCCCGCTCTCTCTCGTGCCGTGGGACGCGGGCCGCTTCCTGATCGTCGACGTCAACGCCGACCCGATCCGGCGCGAGCGGCTGCGCGGTGCCGTCTACTCGGTCGATTTGCGCGGCCGCGATCCCGCGGCCGCGCCGGTCAAAGTCTTCACCCGCGACGAGGCGTGGCGCGATCCGTCGTCGGGCGTGCGGTGGAACGGCGTGCTCGTCGTCGCCGACGGCAGCTCCGATCCGCTCGGCCTCGGCGACGATCCGGTCGGGATCGGGTTCGCGGGCAAGGGGCGCGGCGGCGTCTACTCGGTCGACCTCGCGACGCGCGCGGTCCGGCTGGTCTGCGCGTCGAAGGAGTTCGTGAATCCCGCGCGCCTGCGCGTCGTGCGCTGAGGCGGGTCGGCGTCAGATCCCGTAGACGTCCTCGAGCTTCGCGCGCAGGTAGCGGAGAAACGGCTCGGCGGAGGGATCGGCGCCGGTCGCGCGGAAGACCAGCTCCGCCGGCAGGAAGCGGCGGCCGTGGCGGTGGATCTTCGCGCGCAGCCACTCGCGCAGCGGCGCGAACTCGCCGTGCGCGATCAAGCCGTCGAGGTCGCCGAGGTCGCGCTGCGCCGCCTCGTAGAGCTGCGCCGCGTAGAGGTTGCCGAGCGTGTAGGTCGGGAAGTACCCGAACGCGCCCATCGACCAGTGGATGTCCTGCAGGCAGCCCTCGGCGTCGTTCTTCGGCCGGACGCCGAGCAGCTCGCCGCACTTCTCGCCCCACGCGGCCGGCACGTCGTCGACGTCCAGATTGCCGGCAAAGAGGGCGCGCTCGATCTCGAAGCGCAGCAGCACGTGCAAGTTGTAGGTGAGCTCGTCGGCCTCGACGCGGATCAGCGACGTCGCGACCTCGTTCACGGCGCGGTACATCTGGTCGGCCGTCACGTCGCGGAACTCGGAGGGGAAGAGGCGGCGCAGGTCGGGGAGGAAGCGCTCCCAGAACGGGCGGCTGCGCCCGACCACGTTCTCCCACAGGCGCGACTGCGACTCGTGGATGCCGAGCGACGACGCCGAGCCGAGCGGCGTCCAGCGCAGCTCCGGCGCGAGCCCCTGCTCGTAGAGGCCGTGCCCCGCCTCGTGCACGATGCCGTAGAGCGCGGGGCGCAGGTCGTTCAAGTCGTAGCGGCGCGTGAGGCGCGTGTCGCCCGGCCCGATCCCGCTGCAGAAGGGATGGGTCGCGAGGTCGACGCGGCCGGCGTCGAGGTCGAAGCCCATGGCGCGGATCACCGCGAGCCCGAACTCCGCCTGCTTCTCGATCGCGAGCGGCCGGCGGACGCACGCGCTGTCGACGCGGCCGCGCCGCTCGAGCACCGGGCCGATCATCGGCGTGAGGCGCGGCCGCAGGTCGGAGAAGAGCGCGTCGAGGCGCTCCTCGTCGGCGCCGCGCTCGTAGTCGTCGAGCATCCCGTCGTAGGGCCGCTCCGTGAAGCCGAGCGCCTGCGCGCGCTGGACGGCGTAGCCCATCAGCTGCCGCACGTGCGGCGCGAACGCCTTCCAGTCGCTCTTCGCGCGCGCGTCGCGCCACGCCTCCAGCGCCGAGCTCTCGGCCGACGCCGTCTCTTCGACCAGCGCGCGCGGCAGCTTGGTCGCGCGGTCCCAGTCGTGGCGCAGCTCGCGGAGCTGGGTGCGCTCGACGTCCTCGAACTGACCGGGCGCCGCCTCGCAGTCCGCGAGGAGCTCGCCGACCCGGCCGTCGACGAAGCGCTCGTGTCGGATGCCGGCGACTGTCGCGAGCTGGCGCGCGCGCGCCGGCGCGCCCTGCTTCGGCATCGTCGTCTCCTGGTCCCAGGAGAGGAGCGCCGACGCGGAGGAGAGGTCGCAGATCTCCGCGACGCGGCGCAGCAGCTCGCGGTAGGCGGCTCGCGGCTCCATGGGATCTCCGAGGTCGACCGGTGCAGCGACGAATCGCGGGAACATAGCGGCCGTGCCGCGCTGCTACGATCGCCGCGTGCATTTCACCGTCGACTTCGAGCAGCTCCCGCCGGCGATCCGGGAGTGGTTCCTCGCGCTGCCGGAAGAGCTCGGCGCCACCCGTTTCTTCCGCGCGAACGAGCTCCTGAACGCCTACGTCGACCGGTTGCTGTGCGAGCACTTGGACGCGCTCGCCGCCGCGCCTGCGCCCCTCGCGCGCCCCGAGCTCCACGCCTGGCTGCTGCGCAAGCTCGAGCGCGCCGGCTTCGTCGAGCTCGATCCGTGGGGGCGCGTCGCGCGGCGCCGCGCGCCCGAGGAGAGCGCGGCGGCGGTCGCGGCGATCGCGCTCGCCGAGAGCCCTGACCTCGCGCCGAGCCTCGCGCTCTTCGACGCGGCGCGCGCCGGCTTCGTCGACGTCGTGACCGGAAAGAAGAGCGGCGCCGACGTGCTGCTCACGCCGGCGGCCGTGCCGCTCTGGAAGGCCTACTTCGACAACGCGAACTTCGGCTACGCCGCGAACAACCGCGTCGCCGCGCGTCTTTGCGCCGATGCGGTGGCCGGGCGGCGCGGGCTGCGCGTCGTCGAGCTCGGCGGCGGGCTCGGCAGCGCGGCGGAGGCGCTGCTCGCGCGTCTCGCGCCGCAGATCGGCCGCTACGTCTTCACCGAGCTCTCGCCCTTCTTCCTCTCCGGCGCGAAACGAAAGCTCGCGGCCGCATTCCCGACGGTGCCGTTCGAGTTCCGGCCGCTCGACGTGAACCGGCCTTTCGACGAGCAGGGCGCGACCGCCGCGAGCGCCGACCTCGTCCTCGCCGTGAACGTCCTGCACGTCGCGCGCGACGTCGGGCGCACGCTGGCCGAGGCGCGCCGCCTGCTCGCGCCCGGCGGCACGCTGGTCATGGTCGAGTGCGTGCGGCCGGCGCCGGGCGTGCCGATCTACGTCGACTACCCGTTCCAGCTCCTGGACGAATTCTGGCGCATCGACGACGCGGGGCCGCTGCGACCGCACGGCGGCTTCCTCACGCTGCGCGACTGGCGCGGCCTGCTCGAGCGCGCCGGCTTCGAGCTGCGCGCGCGGCTCCCCGACCACGAGACGATCGAGAAGTGGTACGCCGGCTACCACCTCGTCGGGCTCGCCGCGGCGGCGCCGGAGTGAGGCGGGGCGCGCGGCCGGTGTCAGGCCGAGGCGGCGCCGATCCCGAGGTGGATCGCGAGCGCGCCCTCGGCGACGGTGACGCCGCCGCGCCGCATCGTCACCTCGACCGCGCCGCTGTTCTCGAAGCGCGTCGTGACGATCGCCTCGACTTCGAGCAGCTCGCGCGGCCGCACCGGTGCGCGGAACTTCATCGTGATGATCTTGGCGAGGCTCGGCGGCCGCTGCGCCGTCGGGATCGAGTCGCTGCGCGACGCGAGCGCGAGCCCGGCCGCCTGCGCGCACGCCTCGACCAGGATGACTCCCGGCACGATCGGGTGGCCGGGGAAGTGGCCGCGCAGGAACTCCTCGCTGCCGTCGAACTCGACGTCGGCGAGCGCGCGCACGCCCAGCGTCCACTCGCGCAGCCGCTTCAGGAAGAAGAAGGGCGGCCGGTGCGGCAAGAGGCGCATCAGCTCGTCGGCGGAGAGCGGCGCGGTCAGGACGTTCACGAACGTTTCCATGCGCGAGCCTTTTATCCGCGCGCGCTCGGCCCCCGATGGAGGATCGCAGGATGGCGTTGACGAAGAAGTGGTGCGCGTGCGCCGGCGCGCTCGGGCTCGGATTCGCCGCCGCGTGCTCACTCCCCGGGCGAGCGACGGACGGCCGGAACGTCCCGCGCTGGCGGTCGCTGCCGGTCGAGACGCCCACCGGAAATCTCGATTCGACCGGTTCCTACGTCGTCGAGGAGCGCGCGCAGAAGAGCTTCGTGCGGCCGAAGGTCGTCGCCGACGAGCGCGTCTGCGGCGGACGCAAGAAGGCGCGCGTCGCGGTGCTGATCTACGACCCGGTGCTGAAGTGCGAGGGGGGCAAGCGCGTCACCGAGTGGCTGAACGCGCGCGACCCGGTCGAGTACAGCTACATCCTGGCCGACGTCGTCCGCCAGGCGAGCTGGGGGTACATCAACTACGAGATCGCCGAAGTGATCCGGGTCGACGCCTTCCCGGTCAAGGTCGACGGCTTCCGCTACACCGACCAGACGTTCGTCGAGGTCAGGAAGACGCAGCAGTGGCAGCCTTCGTCGAGCAGCTACCGCAAGATGCTCGAGGAGAACGGCCTCCTCGAGCGCGTGCAGCGCGGCGACATCCACGAAGTCTGGGTGTGGGGCTGCGGCGGCATGCACTTCGACGAGTTCGCGATGTACATCCCCAACCGCTACGCGCGCTTCGGCCCGACCGACAACGGCTGGCTCTACCGCCCCTACGACATTCCGCCGGAATGCGG
>DASRRB010000256.1:0-27838 GCA_035695985.1 Planctomycetota bacterium
GCGAGCGAGAGGTAGAGCGTCGAGCCGTCGAGGTTGAAGCTGTACCCGAGCGGCAGGACGAAGCTCACGATCCGGCGCGGGACGCCGAACCGCTCCATGTTCTCGAGCGCCTTGGGGAAGGCCGACTCGCTCGAGGTCGTCGTGAAGGCGAGCATCGCCGGCTCGCGCACGGCCTTCAGGAATCTCCGGATCGGCACCTTCGCGAAGAGCGCCGCCGGCAGCAGCACGACGAGGATGAAGACGACCAGCGCCCCGTAGAGCGTGAGGACCAGCAGGGCGAGGTTCTGGAGGACGCTGATCCCCTCCTTCGCCACGGTCACCGTGATCGCCGCGCCCACGCCGTACGGCGCGAACTTCATCACGAAGCCCGTCAGCTTGAACATCGTCTCGGAGAGCGCTTCACAGAGCAGGACGACCGGCCGGCCGCGCTCGCCGATCGACGCGACCGCGATCGCGAAGAGCAGCGCGAAGACGACGATCTGCAGCACCTCGTTCTCGGCCAGCGCCTTCACGATGCTGGTCGGGATGATCGAGACGATGTGGTCCTGCGGCGTCAGGTGCACCGCATTCGCGGTGATGTCCCTCGTCTCCTTCGTGATCTCGGTCGCCAGGTTGACGCCGTCGCCCGGCCGCACCAGGTTCACCGCGAACAGCCCGATCACGAGCGCGAGCAGCGTCGCGGCCGTGAACCAGACCATCGCCCGCAGCCCGAGCCGCCCGACCGACTTCAGGTCGCCGGCGCCCGCGATGCCGACCACCAGCGTGCTGAAGAGCAGCGGCGCGATCAGCAGCTTGATGAGGCCGAGGAAGATGCGCGAGACGACGCGCACCCACTGGATCACCTGCTCCTTGGTCGCCGGATCGCCGTCGAGCCAGTGGTGGATGGCCCAGCCGGCCAGCGCACCGACCGGAAGGCTCACCATGATCTGCCGGGTGAGGTTGGACTTCCGGGGCAGGGGAGTCATGGGGGCGGGAATCTACTGCGGACGGGTCCGTCGCCTCGATGGCCGCGCCGCCGCCGTAGTCGTCCGCCGCTTTTCGGATCTACGGACAATCCCTGACGCGAGCGGTGTTCGCTCGATACTCTCCCGCACGTCTCAACCATCCATGGTGCGACATGAGCCGCGAGCCCACCGGCCTCTCCCGTCCCGCGCCGCCTTCCGTCGAGGTCACGACCGACGACACGGCGCAGCTGCTCGGCCGCTGGCGCGGCGGCGATCGCTCCGCGTTCGACCGGATCCTGCGCGACGCGCTGCCGTGGTTGACGGCGCACGTCGACCGGCGGCTCGGCGAACGGCTGCGCTCGCACGAGGAGCTCGAGGACTTCGTGCAGGACGCCCTCGTCGACTTCCTCACCTACGGGCCGGGCTTCGAGGTGCGTTCGCGCGCGCTGCTCTACGCGCTGCTGAAGCGGATCGTGGAGAACGTGCTGCGCGACAAGAACGACTACTACCGCGCGAAGCGGCGCACGCGCTCGGTCGAGCGGCCGCTCCCGTCCGATTCGGTGCTGCAGCTCGACCCGCCGCGCGCGGACGTCCAGAGTCCGAGCGGCGCGCTGCGCAAGAGCGAGGACGAGGCGCGCGTCCGCATGGCGCTCGAGCTCATGGACCCCGAGGAGCGCCAGATCCTCGTGATGCGCGAATGGGACCAGCTCACCTTCGCGAAGATCGGCGCCGAGATCGGCGTCTCCGAGCCCGCCGCCCGCATGCGATCGCACCGCGCGATGATGCGCCTCTCCGAGATCGTGCACCGCATGGAGGAGAAGGGGCTCGCCGCCGTCCTGGACGCCGATCCGCCGCGTTGACCGGGCGCGCGGTTACGTTCCCGCGCCGGTTCCGCTTGTTGAAGCGTTCCCCTGTGAAGGCCTGATCTGCCCCCCGGTCTCGACGCGAGGCCGGGACGGCTTCCCAATCGTCGCGCCGGAGGAAGAAGAATGGTCACCAAGGGCAAGATCGCGAAGGGGAATGGCAGGACGGCAGCGGCCGAGCAGCTCGTGAGAGAACGGGGCGACCTGAACCAGGTCCTCAAGGGCAAGGCGACGGTCATCCGGCGCGTCGCGGTCGCGGGCGACCCGAAGGCGACCGATCTCCCGAAGTTCGATTGCGGCGAGGGGAAGATGCGGTCGGTCTTCCTCGGCCTGGATCATGCGCGGATCGTGGAACTCGGCGCCTTTCTCGCCGAAAAAGACGTCCTGGCGAAGGGCGGCACGTTCGAGGCCACGAAGGCGGCCCTCGAGAAGCTCCTGAAAGAATTCAACCAGGGAGGAAAGGCGCGGGGGCTCGACTCGAACGCCGTGCTCGCGATCGCTCCCGACCCGTGCAGCATGCCCGACCACGTCTGGACCGGAGGTGGATGCAGGCCCAAGACCGGCGGCGGACAACTCCTCTCGCTGACGATCGAGATCAACGGCAAGAAGCCGACCACGCTCTTCGGCAAGGTGCACAATCCCACGGCGAGCTTCGCGTTCGGTTACTGCATCAGTGTCGACTTCAGCTAGGTGATCGGCCGTGGGAATCGCAACGAAACGGGCTCGACCGCGGACTGCGGTTTTCCGCGTGCTGAACGGCGGACGCGATCTCGAGAAGGGGGTGATGCAGATCGACCTCGTCAAGAGCAAGTCGAAGGTCCGAGGGGTCCATGTCGACGCGAAGGGGATCACGTGGGACGCGCGGGCGCAGAAGGACGGCGCCGGATTCACGTCGTCGATCCGGCTGAAGGTCGAGACGCGGATCGAGAAGTGTCCCGACTTCAGGGTCCGCGTCGAATACGTCGGCGCCGCGCCGGTGGTCGGCGGCTTCCGGAGGGGCGACGGGACCGACGAGGGGACGGCGGCACTGAACGGCGGGGATGAAACGCCCGCGAGCCGCGCCACGCGCCGCAAGGCGGCGATCAGGCTCATTCCCCGGAAGCTGCAGAAGTACTACGAGTGGTTCATTCTGCTCGACGAGCGCTCCGACGAGGAGGTGATCACGGCGAAGGCGGCCGCGCCGGACAATCCCGACGGGAAGTCGGACGTGGCGGCGGCGATCACGGACCTGCGCAACGACCTGCTCTCGAACCTGTACGCGCGGGCCACGGGGGCTCGCTTGGGAAACGAGGTGATGGTCTTCACGCCGGAGTTCTTGCAGGACGTCGCGGTGAACACGCTGCTCGTGCACGAGCGGGTGTTCGTCAACCTCATGAAGGCGTCGAATGTCCTGACCGGCGGGAACCCGGACCGCAAGCAACTCCTGAAGGAGGTCTCCGAGGCCTTCGTCGCGTTCTGCCACGGAGACCTGCGCGCCCTCGACGAGATCTCCGACGTCAACGCCGAGCCCGACGGGGCGATGGTCTTCCTGTTCGCCGAGTACGCCCTCACGCTGCTCCAGGTGGTCGACCAGTACGGCCGGGACGGCGTCGCCGCCCTCGAGGACGAGGACGCACAGAAGGTCGCGAAGCGCCTCTTCGCCGATCGCGACGCGCTCGACGCGTGGATGCAGATCGCCGCCTCGTTCATCCTGGGTCAGCGCGTCTACATGCGCGTCTATGCGCCGCGTCGGCTCGACGGTCCCGCGAACTTCGACGACTACGTCCTCACGAACTTCGATCCGACCGAGAAACTCGAGATCGAGGAGCTCGAGCATCTGCGTGCCCGGTACGACTCCCTGAAGTTCGCAAAGCGTGGCGCGCCGCTCGCCGACGCCGAGCTCCGGAAGCTCTTCTGGCGCCACGCCATGAACGCGGTCGAGGCGTTCCCCGGCTACTTCGAGGACAAGCGGAGCGTCGAGCTCGGAGACCTGATGCTCCCGGCCGCCGACAAGCCAGACCATGCGGCCACGGTGCCGCTGCGCGGGCGTCGCGGTGCCGACCCGTCGATCCGGCGCCACGTGCGCCACGAGGTCGCGAGCGTCCTCGAGTCGCGGACGGGATTCGCCTCCACCGACAAGCTGCGCGAAATCGGGATCGACGAGCGGCGGCTCGGTCACCTCGAGAAGATGCTTCTTGCCTATGCCGGGGCGCGCCAGGTGAATTTCAATCCCAAGGCGCTCCGGATCGACCTGGACTCGTCGGTCGACTCGATCACGCTCCTGCTCAACGACCTGCTCGCCAGCGAGGCCGCGCTCAGCCAAGGGGTGTGACGAGCTCGGCGCGTTGCGGCCGCGTCACGGCACTTTGCTCTTCGCGCAGCGGAAGCCGGTGGTCGAGTTCGCTCCCGGCTGCGGATACTGGACCTGCGTCGTGAGACCTTCGCGCGCCGCGCTGGGATAGATGACGTAGAAGGTGAATCCCTTGGCCTGCCACTGGAAGGGGAGGACGCTCGGACGTCCGTCGATGACGTAGAGCGCGGGCGATTCGGTCCATTCGCCGACGTTCCCGAGCGTGTGCAGCAGACCTTCGGGACCGATCGCCCCGGGCTCGCACTCGCCGACCGGCTTTGCGTGCAACTGGAAGTCGGAGCGCAGGCTGGCGGTCGTCGATTCGGGCGGTGGGAATCGTTCGACGTTGCCGATCGTCAGGTCGACCGGCGTGCCGGGTTCCCACGGGAAGAGGTAGCTCTTCGGCCCGCGTGCGGCGCGCTCCCACTCCGCGGCCGTCGGCAGGCGCTTGCCCGCCCATTCGGCGTAGAGGGCCGCCTCGACGACGGTGATGTCGGTGACCGGGAGGCGATCCCACGCGGGGTCCCACGGATCGGGCCAGACTTTGGGACGGCGCACCTGGATCGGCGGAGAATGTCTCGCGACGTCGTCCATGTACCGCCGGTACTCGGCGTTGCTGAGCTCGGTGCGATCGATGGAGAAATCGGCGATCTCGAAATCGCGCTTGCCGAAGACCGCTTCCTGACCCGGTGACGGAACGGGAGTGCCGAGGGGGAAGCGGCCTCCGGAGATCGGCGCCATGTCGCCGTCGATCTCGTCGGAGGCGCGGAACCAGACGACGATCTCGTACGGCGCGCTGCGATCGACGAAGAGGCGGGTGATCTCGGCGAAGGCGCCGTCGTCGCGTTCGACCACGATCCGCGAATAACCCGGTGCGATCGGCGCGTCGTGGAGCGGCAACCTTCCGAGCACGATCTTCTCGCCGCGCGTGCCGTCGAAAGGATCGATCGCTCGCCAGGACACCTGCGCGCCGCTGCTTCCGTCCGCCGCGACGACGTCGACCTTCGGGTACGTCTCCTTCAGCACGGCCCAGCGTTGCAGCTCGGCGTCGTCGGGAAGGAACGGGGCGACCTCGAGGACGCCCGCGAGGCCCATGAAGTAGTCGACGTCCGACTGGACGGAGGCGGCCAGTGTGACGTGGGGTGTGCCCGGAGACGTGGCGGCCGGACGGCCCATCCCGCGCTCCAGATGTGCGAGCGCGCGTTTCCGTCTTGCCGCGATCTCGCGGTCGAAGTTCGTCGAGAGCTCGAGGATCCGTTGGCGTTCGGGCGCGTCGAGCGACGTCTCGAGGCGCTTCACCTGCTGCAGCCGGTTGCGGATCTCGGTGAGCGCCGTCGGCGAGCGCTCGTTCAGCGGCTCGACCGGCTTTTCGAAGAGCTGGCCGTACGCGGCGCGCGCCTGCTCGCGCTTCCCCCGGGCCTGTTGCGCCCACGCTCCCGCGCCCGCCGCGACCACCGCGCAGCCGACCAGCGCGCACGCGACGCGGTGGCGCCGCACGACGCGCAGGACGCGGGAGACGGGCGTCGGCGGGCGCGCGTCGATCGCCTCGTGGTCGAGGAGGTGGCGCAGGTCGTCGGCGAACTTGCGCGCCGTCGCGTAGCGCCGGTTCGGGTTCTTCTCGATCGCCTTGTGGCAGACCGTCTCGACGTCGCGCGGGATGCGCGGATCGATCTTGCGCAGCCACTTCGGCTCGCGGAACGAGATCGCGAAGAGGACCTGCTCGAGCGTCTTGCCGTCGAACGGCTTCACCAGGGAGAGCGACTCGTAGAGCACGACGCCGAGCGAGTAGATGTCGGTGCGGTGGTCGATGGTGATCCGCTTGGCGAGCGCCTGCTCGGGACTCAGGTAGTGCGGCGTGCCGGCGATGTCGCCGGTTCGCGAGAGGCTGCTCGCCTGCTCGTCCTTCGCGAGGCCGAAGTCGGCGAGGTGCGCGGTGCCCTTGTCGTCGAAGAGGATGTTCTGCGGCTTGACGTCGCGGTGGATCACGCCGTGCTCGTGGATGTACGCGAGCGCTTCGGCGATCTCGAGCGTCGCCCGGAGCGACTGCTCGATCGCGCTGCGCACCGCGGGCGTGTCGGCGCGCCGCACCGCCTCCGCGCGCTCGCGGCGGCGCGTCTCGGTGCGCTGGTGGAGCGTGCCGCCCGCCATCCACTCCATGGCGAAGAAGCGCATCCCGCGGTCGGTGCCCGCCTCGAGGAGCTGCACGATGTTGGGATGGCTGAGGCGGCCCGCCGAAGTCGTCTCGTGCTGGAAGCGGTTCACTCCGCGCGTCGTCGCCGCCACCGTGGCGTTCAGCACCTTCACGGCGACCAGCCGCTTCAGCGACTTCTGGCGCGCGAGCAGCACGATCCCCATCCCGCCGTGGCCGACCTCGCGCAGGAGCTCGAAGTCGCCGAGCGTGGTCCCCTCGAGCGTTGGCTCCGGCGCCGTCGCCTCCTGCGACGACGACGCGCGCAGCGCCCTCCGGACGCGCAGCAGCGGCTCGACGCGGCGGCGCAGCTCCTCCTGCACCTCGGTGCGCTGCCCCTGCATGAACTCCTCGAGCCCCAGCGCCACTCCTGTGTCGAGCGCGTCGAGGTACTCGAGCAGCAGCCGCTCGACGGCGTCGTTCAACGCCCGGTCGGTCGGGACGGGACTGCGGGTGTGAGGATCCGCGTCGTGGCGGTCGGACATGGGCACCCCGTGGGAGAAGGCCTCCCAGCCATCAGCGGAATGCGACGGCGCCCGTAACTGACGCTCTGCGCGGAACATATCTCCGACCGCGTTCCGGTGCGGATCGGCCCCGAATCGCGCCTTTCGGCCCGTCAGCGCCCGATCTGGCGCAGGACGTCCTTGCCGATCCAGCGCGACGCGGCGCCTTTCGAGCCGGCGAGCCGCTTCGCGAGCGTCGCCACCTTCGCCTTCAGCGTCGCGCTCCGTCGCGCCATCGAGCGCAGCGCCCAGCTCGCCGCCTTCTTCACGAAGTTGCGCTCGTCGTCGGCGACCTGCTCGACCAGGGGGAGGAGGGGCGTGAACTTCGCGTCGCCGCTCTCCTTGTCGTGAAGAGCGACGCAAGCGAGCAGCGCGAGGCCGGCCCGGCGCACGAACTCCTCTTCACGGCGCGACCACTTCCGGACCATCGCGAGCGCGTGCGGCGTGCGGTCGAAGAGGTGGAAGCAGAGGGTGTCGCAGACGGCCCAGTTGTCGAAGTCGCGGGCCCACCGCTCCATCTGCGCCGGCGTGAGCCGCGCGGGCTCGCCGACGAAGGCGACGAGGAGGCGCGCCTCGTACCAGCCGGTCTTCCAGAGTTCCCCGGCCAGCACTTGGTCGCGCCCGATCTCCTTGGCGAGGCGATGGATCCGGTTCATCGCGATGCCGAACGACTTCGGCGCGACGATGCCGTAGCGGGCGTAGCTCTCGCGCACGCTCGCGCTTCCGAGCTTGCGCAGCGACGTGACGACCGATTTCACGTCCGGACGAGCGGCCCGCGCGGTCACGATGGAGTGCTCCCGAATTCCGCTCGAGCATGCCTCGAGCGGGGATCACAGCGTGGCGTCCGCTCTCCGAGGAAGACGACCCGGCCCGCGGCGGCCCCCCCCGGGATGGAGGCCCCATATATGTGGAAGGAAGAGCTGATCCCGGCCCCGGTCGGGAGGCGACCGCGCCGGCGGCGGCCGGGCGCTGCGCGCGCGCCGAAACGCGGCGCGGGCATGTCCGTTGCCGAACCCTCCGCTCGAACCGATCCCCCCAAGCGGAGAACCCCCATGACGAACGGCAACTCGCGACACGCGAACACGATGAAGGAGCAGTCGCGCCGGATCCTGCGCGACGTGAAGGGACTCGGCGCGATCGCCGTCGACAACGTCGGCGAGGCCGCCGACCGGATCAAGTCCCGTGGCCGCAGCGCCGTCGCCGAAGGCAAGCGCACCGTCGAGCGCGCGCAGGAGCGGCTGATCGAAGCCGTCGCCGACCATCCGGTGCGATCGCTGCTGATCGCCGTCGGCGTCGGCGCGCTCCTCGGCTTCACGCTGCGTCGCCGCTCGTGACGCCGACCTCGACGGAGTGCGCTTTGTAGAAACCGCGAAAGCGCGCGGCGCGGACGGAGCACGACCGCCGCGTGCGCCGCAGCGACGACGTTGCGGCAGGTCAGTTGCCAAGAAAGGACGCACGTGATCGCGCGCGGGCCCACGCCGCGGCCGCTCGCGACGCCGCATGGAGGGAACCGTGCAGACGGACCGGATCATCGGCATCAGCTTGCTCATCGTCGGCGTCGCACTGCTGGTCGCGGGCGTGAACGCGAGCGAATCGGTCTCCTCGGAGTTCTCGAAGCTGTTCCAGGGTGTGCCGAGCGACAAGGCGATCTGGCTCATGATCGGCGGCGCGCTCGTCGCCGCGATCGGACTGGCGAAGTCGCTGCGCGGACGCACGGCGCACGGATGAACCCAGGACGCGAACGTATCGACCCCGCGGCCGCGGCCGCCGGCGGAGGCGCAAGCCTCGGATCGAGCCGGAGCTCGTGACGCGGACCGTCGCCGAGACGGCCTCCCTCATTCCTTCGGCGGGGGAGGCCGCCTCGGGTTTTTTTCGGGCGCGCGCCGCGCGCGCGGCGGTCCTCGCTTTGCCGACGTCGCGGCGACTCCAAATCCCCCTTGGCCCTGCGAGCTCACCTGGCCTCGCTTCCGTGTTGAAGTTTCTCCACAAGCTCGCAGGGCCATTTCCATTCTCGGGACCTCGACGACCGACGCTCGCGTCGCGCGCACGGGCCCCCCGTTCGAAGGAGTGCGACGATGGTCCTCACGACGTTGCTTCTCTCGAGCTGGCTTGCGGTACAGGATCCGCCGAAGCCGCCGCCGGCCGAACCTCCGCGTGCGGGCGACGCCGCGCGCGATGCGTCGAAGAGCGCCGCCCAGATCGACGTCGAGTTGCGCGCCGCGCTCGACGAGCTCCGCCGCGCCAGCGGCTACCGAATCGAGATCGACGGCACGATGGCGGGCGGCGACCGCAGCCCCGTCGCGGGGAAGGGCGACGCGAAGAAGTCCGATCCGCAGCGTGACGAGCAGGGCGACAAGGGTGGCGAGAAGGGCGGCGAGAAGTCGGGCGCCGGCGAGGAGAAGGTGGCGCTCGCCAAGGAGGCGACCGTGAAGCGCGAGAGCTTCCACGGGACCGGCGCGTTCGAGCGCGACAAGCCGGTGCAGTTCAAGAGCGACCGGCTCGAGGCGTTCCGCTCGAGCCGCAAGCTGATCTGGCGCTCGCGCGAGCAGAAGGAGTGGTCGATGGTTCCGGCCCGCGTCGGCGAGCCGCCGCGGCCCGACTCCGGCTCCGGCTCCGCAGCGGTCAAGCTCGGCGGTGAGGGCGACGCCGTCGCCCCGGTCGGCGACAAGAGCGCCGACGACACGCGCGTCGCGGCGATGCTCGCGAACCTGCCGCTCCCCGACGACCTGATCCGCAACCTCGAGGCGCGCCTGGTCAGTTGCCAGCGCTCGACGGGCGCCGACGTCAAGGGCGGCATGGCGACCTACGACTGCGTCCTCGGCCCGAGCCCCGAAGACCGGAAGAACGGGAAGTCGGACGGCAGGAACTGCGCGCTGCGCTTCACCGTGACGCAGGGTCGGATCGCGGAGATCGACTGGCGCCACCCGGCGGAGCGGGCGCCTTCGGACCCGCAGCCGCCAGCCGCCGCGGCGGGCGGACCGAGCATCCTCTGCCACTTCATGCTCTCGGAATTCGGCGGCACGCAGGTGACGGTGCCGGAAGACGTGGCACGCATCCTCGCCGAACGTTGACCGCGCGGGCCCGCGATCGGACGATCTCGGGCAGCCGCGAAATTCGGGCGGAGGCGGACGACTCCGCCTCCGCCCGACGTCCCACCCCGACCGCGCACCGCCGGAGCGAGCCATGGCGATCTACACGCTTCCCGAGCTTTCCTACGACTACTCCGCGCTCGAGCCCCACGTCTCGGCGCGCGTCCTCGAGCTCCACCACGACAAGCACCACGCCGCCTACGTGACGAACGCCAACGAAGCGCTCGAGCAGCTCGAGGAGGCGCGCGCCATGGAGGACTTCACGCGCGTCTCGGCGCTCGAGCGCTCGCTCGCGTTCAACGTCTCCGGCCACATCCTCCACTCGATCTTCTGGCGCAACCTCGCCCCGAAGGCGGGGGGCCGGCCGCAGGGCGAGCTGCTCGCGGCGTTCGAGAACGACTTCGGAAGCTTCGACCTCTTCCAGCAGCAGATGAACGAGGTGGCCGCGTCGATCATGGGCTCGGGATGGGCGGCGCTCGTCTACGAGCCGCTCTCGCGGCGTCTCCTCGTCACGCAGATCCACGACCACCAGTCGGAGCTGAGCCCCGGCAACGTCCCGCTCCTGGTCATGGACGCGTGGGAGCACGCCTACTACCTGCAGTACGAGAACCGCAAATCCGACTTCTTCGCCGCGCTCTGGAACCTGTGGAACTGGGAGGACGTCGCGGCGCGCTTCCTGTCGGCGCGCAAGCTCGACCTGCGGCTCTCCGCCGGGGCGCGCTGAACTTCCCGCTCGCTCCGGCGGGCGCGGGGTTCCCGCCCGTGCCGGTGTGAAGCGTGCCGTCCCGACCGGGAAATGGCGTGGCGACCGGGTTCGCGAAGTTCCTCTTCTTCGTCTTCCTCGCGCTCTTCCTGATCGCTCTCATCATGGGGCGGCGCGGACCTCCGGCGACCTGAGCGGCGGCCCCCGCGTCACGGAAGGTCCTGCGCTCCGCTTCGAGAGGTGCCCGCGCTGAGGTCCGACCGGCCGCTGCGCCTCATCCATACAAGGAGTACCCGATGAAGATCTCTGAGTTGATGACGCGTCCCGTCGTGACCTGCCACGCGGACGATCCGATGAGCTGCGCGGCCCAGCGCATGTGGGAGCACGACATCGGCGCGCTCCCGGTCGTGGACGGCGACGAGCACGTGGTGGCCGTCATCACCGACCGCGACATCTGCATGGCCGCCTGGACGACGGGGAAGGCGCTGCACGAGATCCCGGTCCGCGTCGCGATGTCGCACGACCTGGTTTCCTGCCGACCGAACGAGTCGGCGCAGGCGCTCGCCCGCGTCATGGGAGAGCACCGCGTCCGCCGCGTCCCGATCGTCGACGAAGAGGGTCACGCGGTCGGGATCGTCTCGATCAACGACGTCGCCCGCACCACGGCGAATCTGCGTCCGACCGGACAGTGGGGCGAGGCGCGCGACCTGATGCTCGCGATCTCCGCGATCTGCGAGCACCGCCCGGCGCCCGTCGCGGCCGAGCACGTCGAAGTCGCCGTCGAACCGGCCGAGCACGAGGCGATGCACGCGCACGCCTGAGCCGGACCGACGACGCGAGGCACCCTCGCGGGCGGCAGCCCGCGGCACTTAGGCAGGTGTCCTCCCGAAGGAATGATCGAGGCGGCCGGAGCCCGAGCTCCGGCCGCCTCGACCGCTTCCGCGAAACTTCGCGCCGCGGCGCGACCGTCGGCGGCCGTCAGTGGACCGGCACCGTGACCACGCTCGAGTCGAGCGTCACGGTGGCCGCCGCGCCGAGCGCGCCCGCGAGCAGCCGCCCGTCGGCCGAGCTCCCTGCGTTCACCGTGATCGACTGCGCCGCGAGCACGCTGCCCGCGAAGGTCGACGAGGCGCCGAGGGTCGCGTCGCCGCCGACCTGCCAGAAGACGTTCGCCGCGTTCGCCCCGTTGACGAGCAGCACCTGCGTGGAGGCGCCCGTCGAGAGCGCGCCGCCCACCTGCAGCAGGAAGACGGCGTTGGGGTCGCCCTGGGCGTCGAGCGTCACGGCGCCGCTGCTGATCGTCACGTCACTCGAGTTCTTGTGGAGGCCCGCCGTCAGCGTCAGCCCCGAGAGGTCGGCCGCGAGCGGCTTCGCGCCGAGGATCCGGCTCACCGCGTCGGCGTAGGCGACCGAGAGGTCGGCCTGCGCGTGCAGCACCACCTCGTCGGCCACGTGGATCGTCCCGTTCACGTCCCCGGGCGCGAAGCCCTGCCCCGTGCCGGAGCCGACCGCCACGTCGCCGTTCACCGTCGAGGTGCCGACCTCCACGGTCGAGTCAGTCGCCATCACGCCGAACGTCGCCGCCGACGCGAGGTCGACGGTCGCGACGCCCGTGTGGGCGTCGGTCGTGAAGGTGAAGACGAAGTCGGCCGCGAGCGGGTTGCCCGCGAGGTCGGTCACCGCGGTCGTGAGCGTCGCGGTGAGCTGGGTGTTGGCCGGGAGGGTCGCGTCGGGGACGAAGGTCGCGATGGTGTTCGTCACATCGAGGCTCACCGCGCCGGTCACGGCGATCGGACCGGGCGCGACGACCGTGAACGAGGCGGCGTCGAGCGTCGCCGGGTCGATCGCCTCGTCGAAGGTGGCGTTGACCGCCTGGTCGATCGCGATCGCCGTCGCGAGGTCGACCGGGTTGGTCGAGGCGACGGCCGGCGGGGTCGTGTCGGAGGTCGCTCCGGTCGAGAAGGCCCAGACCTCCGGCGCCGGCAGCGCGTTGCCGGCGAGGTCCTTCACGCCGATCGTGAGCATGGCCGTGAAGGAGGTCGCCGCGGGGAGCTGGGCGTCGGGCGTGAAGGTCGCCGTCGCGCCGCTCGTCGCAATCGTGCCGGTCACGTTGGTCGTCAGGGACGCGAGCGAGAACGTGGCGGAGTTCACCGTCGCGGGATCGATCGCCTCGCTGAAGTTGACGACGATCTTCTGGTTGACCGCGACGTTGGTCGCGCCGTCGTCGGGCGACTTCGTCACGACGCGCGGCGTCGTGTCGTCGCGCGTCAGGCGCGTGGTGAAGGTGAAGGGGATCGGCGCGGCGAGCGCGTGGCCGGCCAGGTCCTTCACGGCCGTCGTCACGACCGCGGTGAAGGTGGCGTCGCCGGCGAGGTCGGAGAGCGGCGTGAAGCAGAGCAGCTCGCTGCTCGACCCGATCGAGACGGTGCCGCCCTCGGCGCCGCCGGGGCCGGTCAGCGTGATCGCGGCGGTCGTGAGCGTCCTCGGGTCGACCGGCTCGCTGAAGGTCGCGCAGATCTTCCCGTTCACCGCGATCGCGGTCGCCGCGTTCGCGGGGGCCGTCGCGAGGACGGTCGGCGCGGCGAGGTCCGACGTCGCGCCGGTCGTGAACGTGAAGACGTGGTCGGTGCCGAGCGCGTTGCCGGCGAGGTCGGACACGGCCGCGGCGACGGTCGCCGTGTAGACGACGCCGGGGGAGAGGTCGGCGTCGGGCTGGAAGACGATACTCGAGCCGGCCGTGCCGACCGTCCCGGTCACGAGCGTCGGTCCGGGCGCGGCGAGCGTGAACGTGGAAACCGAGACGCTCCCCGCGTCGATCGGCTCGTCGAAGCTCACGACCACCATGTGGTTCAGGTCGCTGCCCGACGATCCGTCCGCGGGAATCGAGCCGAGCACGCCGGGCGGCGAGACGTCGGCGGCCGCGCCGGTGAGGAAGCTCCAGACGTAGGGCACGGCGAGGTGGGCCGCCGTGAAGTCGGCCACGTCGGTCGTGAGCGTCGCCGTGAAGTTCGTGTTGATCGCGAGCGCGCCGACCGGCGCGAAGGTCGCGGTGCGATCGGCGGCGTCGTAGTTCACCGTGCCGAGCACCGGCACGCCGCCGATGGACGTCGCGACCTGGAACGACGACGTGTCGATCGTCGACGCATCCATGTCGCGGTCGAAGGTGACGGTGATCTTGCGGTTCGTCGCGACGTCGGTCGCGGATGCGGGAGGCTCGGTCGAGCTCACCGCCGTGACCGTCGGCGCGGCGGGCCCGCCGTGGTGGCTGCTTCCTCCTCCGCAGCCGGCGGTCGCGAGCGCGAGCGCGGGCGCGATTCTTCGAACGATCCGGAGCGCAGGGGCGTGCAAGGCTTTCATTCCTCTTCTCCTCGGCAAGTCCTCGACGAGCCCGGTCTTCCCTCACCGAATCGAGACGCCGACGGCAAAGGTCGCGCCCGCGCCGACCCGCGCGGAATGAACGCGGAGACATGGGCGTTGCATGGCGCGACGCGCTCGCGCCGCGCGCGTCGCGCGCGACCGCTGCGCGTTTCTACAAAGCCCGATGTGCGCGCTGCTCGCCGAGCCGCGGCCGCTCGCACGTCACGAGAACGCGCCGCGCGTCAGGCGGGCACGCAGGTTGCCGAACCCGGAGCGTCGCGGCGCGCGCCAGGGTGCGGGCCGCAGCTTTCGGAGATCCCCCCATGAAACTGCGAGGCAACGCATTCACGACGGCGATGGCCTGCGGGCTCCTGATCGGAGCGGCCACGGCGCAGGACGCGCCGAAGTCCGCCGATCCGGCCGGCGGCGCGGCCGTCAAGGCGGAGCGGAAGAACGACGAGCTGCAAGGTCGCGTCTGCCGCTCCACCAAGATGATCGGCATGAGCGTCAAGAACGCGAAGGGCGAGAAGATCGGCGAGGTCGACGACCTCGTGATCGACAAGGTCGAGGGGGTCGTCGCGTACGGCATCCTCTCGTTCGGCGGCTTCCTCGGCATCGGCGAGAAGCGGTTCGCCATCCCGTACGGCAACCTCTCGCGCTCCGGCGACGACGCGGTCGTCGTCGACCTCACCAAGGAGCAGCTCGAGAACGCGCCGAGCTTCGAGAAGAACGCCTGGCCGGAGTTCGACCGCACGTACGGCGAGCGCGTGCACGCGCACTACAAGTCGACGCCGTACTGGAAGTCCGACAAGACGCCGACCGAGGCGAAGGCGCTCGGCAAGGACGCGCTCGACGCCGAGCACCTGCGCGACCACGGCATGTGCCGCGCGACCCAGGCGATCGGGATGGACGTCGAAGACACGGCCGGCAAGAACCTCGGCGAGGTCGACGACCTCGCGTTCGACGACTCGAACGGCCGGATCGTCTACGCGGTCCTCTCGTTCGGCGGCTTCCTCGGCGTGGGCGACAAGCTCTTCGCGATCCCGTGGCACGCGCTGAAGCCCTCGGCGCGCGAGGTCGACAAGGTGATCCTCGACGTCCCCAAGGAGAAGCTGAAGGAGGCTCCCGGCTTCGACAAGAAGAGCTGGCCCGACCTGGCCGACCGCCGCTGGGGCCTCGACATCCACAAGTACTACGGGCAGGAACCGTACTGGGACGCGAAGGCGCGCCGTGACGCGAAGTGAATCCAAGGAGTCCGCACCATGGGATTCGAACCCAAGAACGACCCCAAGCAGGGTGGCCCGCCGCCGAACCGCGGCCCGCCGAAACCGGATCCTGGCTCGTCGGGCTCGCGCCCGCCGCCGTCCGGCGGGAGCGGCGGCGCGGGACGCGGCGGCTCGAGCGAGGCGCCGGGCAGCGGTCGCGACACGACGGGCGAGATGGAAGACGCCGCCGGCGGCCGCAGGACCGGACCCGCCGCCCCGCGTCCGGACGACCCGGACGCCGAAGATCCGTTCGGCCGCCCGAAGCCCGCGACACCGGGCAAGGGTGAGCGCGACGCCGGTCGCAAGCCGGGTACACAGCGCAGTTGATCTCCGTCATTTGAAGAACATGAAAAAGCTTGCGCGAGCCGCAGTGATCGAGACGTCCGTCAACGTCTTTTGATCGGATGGGAATCCGCGCGCGGCTCGCGCAGGCGCTTTCTTGCGCCGGGCGCATCCTCGGCCCGGTGCCCTCCTGAGCGCGAGCCGCCCGGGCCTCCGCCGGCGTCAGCCGCACTTCCCGGCGGCGGCCGGCGTCGAGTACCCTGCGCCTTCGGAACTCTGCTCGGCCGCGAGCGCCGCACCCTGGTAGTTCCCCCTCCGCGCCGATGCACGGGCTCCCGCCTCGAAACTCCCACTTCGACGGAGTCCGCGTCCCATCCATGGCCCGCAGCAACACCACGACGCTGCACCGCCGCACCTCCTCGAAGCTCGAGTTGCTCGTCGTCGACGACGACCGCGACTTCGCGGAGAGCCTCCTCGGCGCGCTGCGCGTCCAGGGATTCGGAGTCGCCGCGGCCGACTCGCTCGCCGCGGCGCGCGCGGCCCTGGCGCAGAAGAGCTTCGACGCGATCCTCGTCGACCGCACCCTCCCCGATGGCGACGGCGTCGAGCTCCTGCGCGAGCGGCCGCGCGAGCACGACACCGACGTGATCGTCATCACCGGCAACACGAGCGTCGATTCGGCCGTCGACGCGCTGAAGCAGGGGGCGAACGACTACCTCACCAAGCCCCTCGACCCGGCGCGGCTCGAGAGCACGCTCGCCCACCTGGTCCGCACGCGCGCGCTCAAGAGCGAGCTCAAGGAGCTGCGCAGCGAGCTGGTCGCGCGCGGCCGCTTCGGCGCCATCGTCGGCGAGTCGCCGGCGATGCGCGCCCTCTTCGAGGAGATCGCGCGCGTCGCGCCGACCGAGGCGAGCGTCTTCATCCAGGGCGAGAGCGGCACCGGCAAGGAGCTCTTCGCCGAGGCGATCCACGCGAACAGTCCGCGCCGCGACCACCCGCTCGTCCCGGTCAACTGCGGAGCGATCTCCGAGACGCTGATCGCGAGCGAGCTCTTCGGCCACGAGCGCGGCAGCTTCACCGGCGCCGAGCGGCAGCACCGCGGCTTCTTCGAGCGCGCCGACGGCGGCACGCTCTTCCTCGACGAGGTGACCGAGATGCCGGCGCGCCTGCAGGTGAACCTGCTGCGCGTGATCGAGACCGGCATGATCCAGCGCATCGGCGGCACCGACCAGATCCCCGTCAACGTGCGCGTGCTCGCCGCCACCAACCGCCCCCCCGAGGAGGCGATCCGCGCCGGCCGCCTGCGCGAGGACCTCTACTTCCGCCTCGCCGTCTTCCCCATCGTCGTGCCGCCGCTGCGCGACCGGCGCGGCGACGTCGCCCTGCTCGCCCGCCACTTCCTCGCGCAGCTGAACGACGCGCACGACGAGCGCAAGGAGTGGGCGCCCGACGCGATCGCCGAGCTCGAGAAGCGCGAGTGGAAGGGCAACGTCCGCGAGCTCAAGAACGCGGTGCACCGCGCCTGGATCATGGCCGACACGACGGTCGAGGCCGACAAGGCGGTCGCGGTCGCGATCGGGGAGGCGCCGGCGGCGACCGCGGTCCAGGCCGGCATGTCGATCGACGACACGGTGCGCGCGCTGATCCTCGCGACGCTCGAGCAGGTCGACGGCGACAAGCGCGAAGCGGCGAAGCGCCTCGGCATCAGCCTGAAGACGCTCTACAACCGGCTGAACGTCTACAACGCCGCCAAGCGATGAGCCGATGAGCGCGCCGCCGCCTCCTCCCGACGGCGCGCTGCGGCGCCTGAACGAGAGGATCGCGCGCGGCCTCGGCCACGACCTGCGCACGCCGCTCGGCACGATCGTGAACTGCGCGTCGCTCCTCGACGGCGGCGCCGCTCCCGACGCGGCCACCGTGCGCGACGCGGCCGCGCGCATCCGCCGGCAGGCCGGGGCGCTCGCCGACGCTTCGCAGCTCCTCGCGGATGCGCTGCGGATCGCCGCGCAGCCTCCGGCGCTCCGCTCCGACGCTCCGCTCACGCTGCTGCGCGCGCTCGCCGAGGAGATCGGCGCGGGCGTGCGGCTGCGGGAGACGCCGGCGGGAGCGGCCGCAGTGCCGGTCGCGCTCGCGCTCGACGCGCGGCGCGTCAGCTACGCGTGGCGCGCCTTCCTCGCGATCGAGCGCACCGCCCGCGCGACCCTCCCCGCCGAAGCGGAGGTCCGCGTCGCGCGCGCCGCCGACGGCGATTCGATCGAGCTCGGGTTCGACGGCGCGCTCGCCGCGGCGCCCCCCTGGGTCGCACCGTCGGACTGGGCGAGAAGCGCCGAGTCTCGCCTCGCGCCGCTCGCGCGGCTCACCCTCGAGGTGGGAGGGGAGCTCTTTGGGACGATCGGCGGGACGCTCGAGGTCGCGGGCGCGCCGGGGCGCGGCTCCGCGCTGCGCTTGCGCCTCCCGATCGTCGCGGCGCCGCCCGCCGAGCTCGCCGAGTAGCGCGACCGACTGCGGCGTGCGCCCCGCTCCGCGCCTATCATCGGCCCGCCCGGAATGCGCGGATGAAAGACGAGAACTCCAAGCTCCCCGCCGCAGCGCTCGACGCCGCGCGTGACGCGGCGCGTCCTTCCGGGAACGCGCTCGCACTCCTGCGCGCGACGTTCGGCGTGACGACCGACGGCCTCCTCGTCACCGACGGTGCCGGGCGCGCGACCGAATGGAACGACCGCTTCGCCGCGCTGTGGCGGCTGCCCGAGGAACTGCTGCGTGCGCGCTCGCGCAGCCGTCTCCTCGACGCGATGGCGGGGCAGGCGCGCGACGCCCAGGCGTTCCTCGCGCGCGTCGAGGCGATCGAGGGCGGGGCCCCATGCGAGGCCGTCGACCTCCTCGAGCTCGCCGACGGGCGCGTCTTCGAGCGCACCACGCGACCGATCGACACGGCGGGAGGCGGCGCCGGCCGCGTCTGGAGCTTCCGCGACGTCACCGAGCGGCGCCTCGCCGAGGAGCGCCTGCGCCGCAGCGAGGCCGACCTCAAGCGGTTCGCGGAGACCGAGTCGCGCCTCGCGACGATCGTCCAGTGCTCCGACGACGCGATCATCAGCAAGTCGCTCGACGGCACCGTACGCTCCTGGAACACCGGGGCGGAGCGCATCTTCGGCTACACGGCCGAGGAGATGATCGGCCGCTCGATCCTGCTGCTGATCCCGGCCGACCGCACGCGCGAGGAGGCGGAGATCGTCGCGCGCATGGCCCGCGGCGAGCGCATCGACCACTACGAGACGGTGCGCATCGCGAAGGGGGGCCGGCGGCTGCACGTCTCGATCTCGGTCTCGCCCATCCGCGACGCGGCGGGCCGCGTGGTCGGCGCGTCGAAGATCGCGCGCGACGTCACCGCGCAGCGCGAGGCGGAGCAGGCGCGCCGCCAGAGCGAGGAGCAGTTCCGCCAGCTCGCCGACGCGCTGCCGCAGATCGTCTGGTCGGCGCGCCCCGACGGCGTGCTCGAGTACTGCAACGACCGCTGGTTCGAGTTCGTCGGCGCGAAGCGCGGCGACCCCGGCGCACAGAGCTGGCGGCCGATCCTCCACCCCGACGACCTCCTGCGCAGCATGGAGGTCTGGGACGGCTGCATCCGCTCGGGGAACCTCTTCCAGATCGAGTACCGCTTCCGCGACCGCCGCACCGGGGGGTACCGCTGGTTCCTCGCGCGCGCCTTCCCGATGCGCGACGACGACGGGCGCATCGTCCGCTGGATCGGCACCTGCACCGACATCGACGACACCAAGGCGACCGAGGAACGGACGCGCTTCCTCGCCGACGCCAGCGGCGAGCTCGCCGTCCTGACCGACTACCGCACGACGCTGCAGAAGGTGGCGGGGCTCTCGGTCCCGTACTTCGCCGACTGGTGCGCGGTCGACGTCCAGGAGGCCGATGGCTCGATCCGGCGCGTGGCCGTCGCGCACCGCGACCCGGCGCGCGTCGCCCTCGCCCACGAGCTGTTCCGACGCCATCCGCCGCAGCCGGGCGACGCGCACGGCGTCGCGCGCGTCCTGCGCAGCGGCGAGTCGGAGTGGGTGCCGTTCATCCCCGACGCGCTGCAGGCCGCGCCGGTGCAGGACGAGGAGCAGGCGCGCATGGCGCGCGAGCTCGGCCTCAAGTCCTACATCTGCACGCCGCTGCGCTCGCGGCGCGGGACGCTCGGCGCGCTCACCTTCGCGACCGCGGAGTCGGGCCGCGTCTTCGACGCGAACGACGTCGCGGCGGCGGAGGACCTCGCGAGCCGCGCCGCGATCGCGATCGACAACGCCCACCTGCTCGCGACGCTCAAGGAGTCCGACCGGCGCAAGGACGAGTTCCTCGCCATGCTCGCGCACGAGCTGCGGAACCCTCTGGCGCCGATCCGCAACTCGGTGCAGATCTTCCGCGCGCACGGCATGCCCGTGCCCGATCTGCAGTGGGCGACCGAGGTGATCGACCGGCAGGTGCGCCAGATGACGCGGCTGGTCGACGACCTGCTCGACGTCTCGCGCATCACGCGCGGCCGCATCGAGCTGCGCCGGCAGCCGGTCGACCTCGCCGAGGTCGTGGCGAGCGCGGTCGAGGCCAGCCGGCCGCTCATCGACAAGCGGCGCCACGAGCTCACCGTCACCATCCCGGCGCAGCCGATCCGCCTCGACGCCGACCCGACGCGGCTCGCGCAGGTGCTCTCCAATCTGCTGAACAACGCCGCCAAGTACATGGACCCCTGCGGCCGCATCGGGCTCGCCGCGTCGCAGGAGGGCGGCGACGTCGTGATCTCCGTGCGCGACACCGGCATCGGCATCAAGAAGGAGGTGCTGCCGCGCATCTTCGACATGTTCATGCAGGGCGACCCGGGTTCGGAACAGTCGGAAGGCGGGCTCGGGATCGGCCTCACGCTCGTGCGCCGCCTCGTCGAGCTGCACGGCGGCTCGGTCGAGGCGCGCAGCGACGGCCTCGGGAAGGGGAGCGAGTTCCGGGTCCGCATCCCCGCCGCCGGCGCGGCCGAAGGCGCGACCGCACGCAGGCCGGAGGTGCAGGCGGCGAGCGCGGCGCCGCGTCGCATCCTCGTCGTCGACGACAACCACGACGCCGCCGACACGCTGCGCCTGCTGCTGAAGAAGACGGGCAACGAGGTGAACACGGCGCACGACGGCATCGAGGCGGTGGACGTCGCGGAGTCCTTCCGGCCCGAGATCGTCCTGCTCGACCTCGGGCTCCCCAAGCTCTCCGGCTACGAGGCCGCCCGGCGCATCCGCGCCCAGGCAGGGGGCGACGAGATGGTCCTCGTCGCGCTCACCGGCTGGGGCCACGAAGAGGACCGGCGCCGCTCGCTCGAAGCCGGCTTCGACGTGCACATGACCAAGCCGGTGGAGTTCACGGCATTGCGCCGGCTCGTCGCCGACTTCGAGGCGCTGCGCGCGTCGCGCGCGCGGCAACGCAAGACGTGAAGCCGTGGTCGTTCGTACAAAGGCGGCGCGCGTTCCGGGGGGAGTGAGCGGGCGTCGACCGGTCCGCGGCGCGCGGCCCCGCCGGTCCTGATCTTGCGACCGCACCTCCCTCCGGAGGTGCACCATGACGCCCCGCTCGATCGCGTGTGCCGCCGCGCTCGCCGCCGCCTGCGTGATCGTGGTCGCGACGGTCGGCGACGCTCCGGCCCAGGAGAGACTCTTCTCGGACGATCGCCTCGACCAGCTCGTCGCGCCCATCGCGCTCGATCCCGATCCCGTCGTCGCGCAGGTGCTGATGGCCGCGACCTATCCGCTCGAGGTCGTCGAGGCCGCGCGCTTCGTGCAGGCGCACCCCGGCTTGAACGGAGCGAAGCTCGAGGAGGCGCTGCGCGGCCAGGACTGGGACGCGAGCGTGAAGTCGCTGTGCGGCTTCCCGGACCTGCTGCGCCGGATGGACGAAGACCTCGGGTGGCTGCGCGACCTCGGCGACGCGTCGCTCTCGCAGCGAGCCGACGTCATGGACGCGGTGCAGCGCATGCGCCGCCGCGCGCTCGAGGCCGGCCACCTGAAGACGTCGCCGGAAATGACGGTGACGGAGACCGTCGACCGCGTCGTGACGATCGAGCCGCCGGCGACGGAGGTCGTCTACGTCCCGACCTGGTACTGCTGCGGCGTCTACGGACCGTGGAGCCCGTGGTGGTGGTGGTACCCGGTCTATTTCGCGCCGCCGCCTCCCGGCCCGGTCTTCTTCTTCGGCGTCGGTGTGCCCTGGCGCTTCGGGATGTGGGGGAGCTGCGACTGGGGCTGGCACCGGAGCCGGATCGAGGTCGACGTCGTCGCGCACGACCGCTTCGTGCAGCGGACGTTCGTCGAACCGCGGCCGGCGCTCCTGCGCGCGAACGCCACGACCGCCGCCACCGTCGCCTGGCAGCACGACCCGCTGCACCGGCGTGGCGCGGCCTACCGCAACGCGGCGGTCGCGCAGCGCTTCCAGCCTCCGGTCGCCCGTCCGGCGCCGACGGGGCGCGACGAGGTCCGCGGCCGGTCCCCCCCGTCGCTGCGCGATCCGCCGCGCGATCCGCCGCGTGATCCGCCGCGCGGAAGACCTCCGAAGCACGAACCCTTCGATCCGCGCGGCAAGAAGGACCGCGGCGGCAACGACGCGTGATCCGTTGCGACGATCACGCGCTCCGATCGATCACGGGCTCCGCTCGGGCGGCGTGATCTGCGCCGGTGCGCCGCCGAGCGGGTCGCCTTGGCCGGCGGCGAACATCGAGAGACCGATGGCGGCGGCGCGCGCGCGCGTCTGCGCGAGCTTCGCCACGACCTGCACGAACTGCCGCGGCTCGACCGGCTTGACCATGAATTCGTCGTAGCCCGCCTCGAGCGCGCGCAGCCGGTCCTCGGCGCGGACGAACGAGGTGATCGCGGCGGCCGGGAGGCGCCCGCCGCGCCCCGGCGGTAGTGCGCGCACCCGCTCGATCAGCTGGTAGCCGTCGATTTGCGGCATCCCGATGTCGCTGACCAGGACGTCGGGCAGCTCGCGCGCGATCGCCTCGAGCGCGAGCGGCGCCGATTCGACCGTCGTCACGGAAGCCGCATGGCGTTCGAGCGCTGCGCGCAGCAGGTCGCGCGCGTCCTCCGCATCGTCGACGACCAGCACGCGCACGCCGTCCAGGCGCGGTGGGGCGGCGTCGGCGGATCGCGTCGCGGGCGCGGCCGGCGCGGCATTGCCCGCCACCGCGGCACCTGCGCCCGCCGTCGGCAGCACGACTTCGAATCGGGCCCCCTTGCCGATCCCTTCGCTCGCCGCCGACACGGTCCCGCCGTGCATCTCGACCAGGTGCTTCACGATGGCGAGCCCGAGCCCGAGCCCGCCGTGGCGGCGCGTCGAGGAGGCGTCCGCCTGCTGGAAGCGGTGGAAGATCTGCGGCAGGAAGCCGGAGTCGATCCCGTCGCCGTCGTCGATGACGGTGAACCGCGCCAGGCCGCCGCCGGAGCTCAGCGCCACCTGCACGCACCCCGACTTGCGCGAGAACTTGATCGCGTTGGAGAGGAGGTTCCAGACGATCTGCTGCAGGCGCGCCGGGTCGCCCTCGACCGCCTCGCACGCCGGGTCGAGCACGGCGCCGACGCGCAGCCCCTTCGCCTCGATCTGCGGCTGGAACGACTCGATCACGCCGTCGATGACCGGCGCGAGCGCCACGCTCTGCAGGTCGAGGAAGACCTTCCCCGACGTGATGCGGCTCATGTCGAGCAGGTCGTTGATCAGCCGCGTCTGCATGCGCGCGTTGCGCGTGATCACGTCGAGCCCGAGCTGCCGCTCCTGCGCGTCCTGCGGCGACTGGCGCAGCAGCTCCGCCCAGCCCAGGATCGCGTTCAGCGGCGTGCGCAGCTCGTGCGAGAGCGTGGCGAGGAAGTCGTCCTTCACGCGGTTGGCGCGCTCGGCGTCGTCGCGCGCGGCGCGCTCGCTCGCGAGCAGCCGCTCGCGCTCCTCCTCGGCGGCGCGCCGCTTGGAGATGTCGGTCACCAGCCCCTCGACGTGGCGCGCGCCGCCGGGGGCGACCGACCACGTCTTGGTGACCGAGACGTGCAGGGGCCGGCCGTCCGGCGGGCGCAGCTCGAAGGCCTCCTCGCGCGGTTCGCCGCCGGCGCTGCCGAGGAACGCGGCCGGGTGCACCCCGTGCTCGCGCCAGCGCCCCTCTTCCCGCGCCTCCTCCAGCGTCGGGAAGCCGAGCAGGCGCAGCAGCGCCGGATTGGCGTCGACCAGACGACCATCGAGGGTGGCGCGGAAGATCCCGACGTCGAGGCGGTTGAAGAGCGACTGCAGGCGCGATTCGAGCACGGCGGCGCGCGACTCGGCGGCGATGCGCTCCTCGTCGGCGCGCGTGCGCTGCAGCTCCGCCTTGCGCGCGAGGTCGATGAAGGTCGCGACTTTGGCCCGCAGGATCTCCGGCTCGATCGGCGTGAAGAGGTAGTCCACCGCGCCGAGCGCGTAGCCGCGCGCGAGATGCGTCTCCGAGCTCATGGCGGCGGTGACGAAGATGATCGGCGTGTGCGCGGTCCGCTTGCGCTGGCGGATCAGCTCCGCCGTGTCGAAGCCCGACATCTCCGGCATGTTCACGTCGAGCAGGATGACCTCGAACTCCTGCTTCAGGAGCAGCCGCAGCGCCTCGCGGCCGGAGGTCGCGCGCACCACGTTCTCGCCGACGCCGGCGAGCGCAGCGTCGAGCGCGACGAGGTTCTCCGGCCGGTCGTCGACCAGCAGGATGTTGAAGCGTCGCTCGGGGTGCGTCATGGTGCTCTCCGGTCCGCGCCGCCCTCAGCGGTGCAGCCAGCGGCCGAGGATCGAGAGGAGCTGCTCGGAGTCGACCGGCTTCGCGATGTAGTCCGAAGCGCCCGAGTCGAGGCACTTCTCGCGGTCGCCTTTCATCGCACGGGCCGTCAACGCGATCACCGGGAGGCTCTTGAAGCGCTGGAGCTTGCGGATCGCCCGCAGCGTCTCGTGGCCGTCCATGCCCGGCATCATGATGTCCATCAGCACCACGTCGGGGTCGGGGCCGAGCGTGAGCATCCGGAGCGCGTCGGCGCCGCTCTCCGCCGACGTGACCTCCATGCGGTGGCGCTCGAGGAGGCTCGTCATCGCGAAGATGTTGCGGACGTCGTCGTCGACGACGAGCACCCGCCTCCCCGCGAGCACGGCGTCGGGGGTGTTCAGCCGCTCGACCACGCGCCGCTGCTCCTCGGGAAGTTCGGTCACCGGCAGGTGCAGGTGCAGCGTCGTCTCGTCGAGCAGCCGGTCGAGCGACTCCACGTCCTTCAGCACGACGCTCTTCGCGAGCTGGCGCAGCCGCGCGTCGTTGCGCGTCTGCCACTCGGGCGCCGCGTGCACGATGACGGGCATGCGCGCGTCGCGGACGGTCCGGCGCACGGCGTGCAGCAGCTCGAGGCCGTCCGTCGCCTGCGCGCCGAGGTCGACCACCATCGCGTCGAAGCCGTCGCGCTGCAGCGCGTCGAGCGCCGCCGGGCCGCTTCCCGCCTCGACCGTCGCGACGTCGCGGCTGGAGAGCAGCGCGACGAGGGCGGCGCGCCGCGCCTCGTCGGGATCGACGACGAGGAGACGCCGCTCCCGCCGCTGCGCGAACGCCGCCATCTCGGCGAACATCGTGTCGAGCTGCGCCTTCTCGATGGGCTTGCGCAGGACGGAGCGCGCGCCGCTGCGCAGCCCGCGTTCCTCCTCGTCGTCCGTCGATATGACGTGCACGGGAATGTGGCGCGTCTGCAGGTCGTTCTTCAGGTGGTGGAGGACGCGCCAGCCGTCGATGTCGGGCAGGCGCAGGTCGAGCGTGATCGCGCTCGGCCGGAACTGCTGCGACAGGTAGACCGCCCCGGTGCCCTGCGTGCTCGCCAGCACCTTGAAGCCGCGCTGGCGGGCGAGGTCGACCAGGAAGCGCAGGAAGCTCGTGTCGTTGTCGACGACCAGGACCGAGCGCTCGCCCGGCTCGAGCTCCGCGCGGTCGTCGGGGACGTGGTCGCGGACGAGGACCGGGGCGGGCTCGGGCAGCGTCGCGAGCGGCGCCGCCGTCGCGTCGGGAAGAGCCTTCGCGCCGGGCGGAGACGCGCGCTTCGCCGCCGTCGAGTAGTTGCGTGGCAGGAAGAGCGTGAAGGTGCTGCCCGCGCCGGGCGCGCTCTCCAGCATGAGGTCGCCGCCGAGCATGCGCGAGATCTCGCGGCTGATCGCGAGGCCGAGCCCGGTGCCGCCGTAGCGGCGGCTGGTGCTGCCGTCGGCCTGCTGGAACGCCTCGAAGATGATCTGCTGCTTGTCGGGCGGGATGCCGATGCCGGTGTCGCGCACGCTGAAGGCGAAGACCGTCTCGGAGTGGTCGAGCCCGTTGCCCTCCTCCGTCCAGCCGCGCGTCGCGGTGCCGATGCGCACCTCGACGACGCCTTTCTCGGTGAATTTGAATGCGTTCGAGAGCAGGTTCTTCAGCACCTGCTGCAGGCGCTTGGCGTCGGTGTAGATCGAGCGCGGCATGCGCGGGTCGACCTCGATCGAGAAGTCGAGTCCGCGCGATTCGGCGACGTGGCGGAAGGTGCGCTCGACGTAGTCCTGCAGGTCGGAGAAGAGCAGCTCCTCGGGGTCGACCGTGACCGTACCCGACTCGATCTTGGAGAGGTCGAGGATGTCGTTGATCAGCGCGAGCAGGTCCTTGCCCGAGTCGTGGATCGTGCGCGCGAACTCGACCTGCCGCGACGTGAGGTTGCGCTCGCCGTTCTGGGTGAGCTGGTCGGAGAGGATCAGCAGGCTGTTCAGCGGCGTGCGCAGCTCGTGCGACATGTTGGCCAGGAACTCGGACTTGTACTTCGAGGTGAGCGCGAGCTGCGACGCCTTCTCCTCCAGCGCCTTGCGCGCCTGCTCGACCTCGATGTTCTTGCGCTCGACCTCGACGTTCTGGTCGGCGAGCAGCTTCGCCTTGTCCTTCAGCTCCTCGTTGGTGTCCTTCAGCTCCTCCTGCTGGCTCTGCAGCTCGCGCGCGAGGCTCTGCGACTGCTTCAGCAGGTTCTCCGTGCGCATGTTGGCTTCGATCGTGTTGAAGACGATGCCGATCGACTCCATCAGCTGGTCGAGGAAGACCTGGTGCGCCTCGCTGAAGCGCTCGAACGAGGCGAGCTCGAGCACCGCCTTGGTCTGCCCCTCGAAGAGCACCGGCAGGACCAGGATGTTGTGCGCGTCGGAGCGGCCGAGCCCCGAGGAGATGTCGACGTAGCCCTGCGGAGCGGCGATCGCGATGCGCTTCTGCTCGACGGCGCACTGGCCGATCAGCCCCTCGCCGAGGCGCAGTTCGGGCTCGACGCGGCCGGTGCAGGCGTACGCGGCGAGCAGGCGCAGCGTCGGCGCCGCCTCGCCGGGGTCGCGCGGCGCGCGGATCGTGTAGATGACCGCGTGGCGCGCCTCGACGACCGGCGCGAGCTCGGAGAGGATCAGCTTCCCGACCGCCAGCAGGTCCTTCTGCCCCTGCAGCATGCGCGAGAACTTGGCGAGGTTGGTCTTCAGCCAGTCCTGCTCGCTGTTCTTGAGCGTGGTGTCCTTCAGGTTGCGGATCATCTCGTTGATGTTGTCTTTCAGGGCGGCCACCTCGCCCTGCGCCGCGACCTGGATCGAGCGGGTGAGGTCGCCCTTCGTCACGGCGGTCGCGACGTCGGCGATCGCGCGCACCTGCGTGGTGAGGTTCGCCGCGAGCTGGTTCACGTTGTCGGTGAGGTCCTTCCACGTGCCCGCCGCGCCCGGCACGCTCGCCTGGCCGCCGAGCCGCCCCTGCACGCCGACCTCGCGCGCGACCGTCGTCACCTGGGCGGCGAAGGTCGCGAGCGTCTCGGTCATGCCGTTGATCGTGTCGGCGAGCGCGGCGATCTCGCCCTTCGCCTCGACGGTGAGGCGGCGCTTCAGGTCGCCGTTCGCGACGGCGGTCACGACCTTCGCGATGCCGCGCACCTGGCTGGTCAGGTTGCCGGCCATCGAGTTCACGTTGTCGGTCAGGTCCTTCCAGGTGCCGGCGACGCCGCGCACCTCGGCCTGTCCGCCGAGCTTCCCCTCCGTGCCGACTTCACGGGCGACTCGGGTGACTTCGGACGCGAAGGAATTGAGCTGGTCGACCATCGTGTTGATGGTGTCCTTCAGCTCGAGGATCTCGCCCTGCACGTCGACGGTGATCTTCTTGGAGAGGTCGCCGGTCGCGACCGCGGTGGTGACCGCGGCGATGTTGCGCACCTGGCCGGTCAGGTTGCCGGCCATGAAGTTCACGTTGTCGGTCAGGTCCTTCCAGGTGCCCGAGACGCCGCGCACGTACGCCTGCCC
>DASRRB010000257.1:0-19844 GCA_035695985.1 Planctomycetota bacterium
CGTTGCCGAAGCCGTCGGTCTGGACGGCGCCGTCCTCGACGTCGAGGAAGGGGAGCGCGACGCCGCCGATCACGCTCGGCTTCAACCGGGGTGACGGCGACGGGAGGAAGAGCCGTCCGTCCAGGTCGAACGACGAGTAGACGGCGTCGAAGGAATCGCCGGCCACGTCGCTTCCGTCGAGGTTCGAGCGCTCGTACGACGCCTCGACCGCGGCCCACTTCCAGCGATACCCCGCCGCGATCCGGCCGCCGTAGCCCGGATCGAGGTCGGGCACGACCGCGTCGACCGTGGTGACTCCGTCGGTCGCGGTGAACGCGGTGTTTCCGTCGAAGTCGCCGCCGATCTGCGTGTAGACCGCGGAGAGGCCGACGAAGAAGCCCGTCTCGGGCTCGAACTCGCGGCTCTTCTGCCCCGCACTCGTGCTCGTCGTGTTCGTCGCACTCGAGGGACGGCTGCGGTCCTGCGCATTCCAGTCCGCGACGGTCGCCTCCGGCAGCGCCGCCATCGAGATCGGCGCCGTCGACCCGAATCCGGCCTCCGTCTCCGAGCGCGTCGGTCCGACCATACAGCCGGTCGATTCACCCGCCGCGACGACCGCGACCCCCGCCACGATCGGTCGCATCCACGTTTCCGTCCGAAGCATGGGCAGCTCTCCACCGCGGCGGGCCGGTCGATGGGGCCGCCGACTATTTCGACAAGCGGCTCCGCGTCGACCTCGCAACAGGGATTCTCGCCGGGATGGATCCTGCGTCATGGACGGGCGCCGCCGCCGGCGATCGCGCCGCCTCGCTCTCCAGGAGCTCCGCGAGCTCCACACTGTCGAATCGATACGCGAACCGATCCTCGACGACTTTCCGCAGATCGGCGGTCATCGCCGAATCGGAATCGAAGAGCCGGGAACCCTCGTGCGTGTCGTGGAAATACGGCTCGCCTTCGGTGACCACGTCGACCCCCCCGCCGATCTCTCGAGCCGGCGCGTTCACGTAGGTCACCTTGGCCGAGTAGAGCCACACCTCGTCCGCGTCCGCGAACTCTCCCGCGAGCGGTCGCGTCGACAGCACGAAGTGCGGCTCCGCGCTCTGCGGATGGAGCAGCCACGGCGTCCCGATCCCGTCCGGCGCGCGAATTCCGAAGACCTCGCACAGGCTCGCGACGACGTCGACGAGAGAAACGGGCTGCGGATCGACGCGCAGCGGCAGCAGCGCGACCGGGAGTCGCAACGAGAGCTGGACGTGCCCGCCGCGCGGCAGCGTGTGCGGGCCGTCCGCGTCCGAGCTCGACAGCGGCCGCACCACCACGAGCGCGGCGTGGTCGAGGGCTCCCCGTTCGCGCAGGCTCTCGACGAAGTGCCAGATCACCTCGTCCGACCTCAGGTGCAGCCACGCCAGAGTCGGCGCCGTCCCGCGCGCGAGGAGCCACTCCGCAGCCTTCGCCGCGAGATCGGCGTCGCTCGCCGCCGGCCGCGCGTCGACGCTCGCGAAGCCGCGCGACAGGCCCGACTCCTTCCATTCGCCCGCGTCCCTCACGACGAACGCCGCCGCCACGAACCCCTGCCCCGTCGCGATCTCCGCGAGCGTCGGCAGGTCCGCGCGCAGCGCGTCGCCCTCGCGCACGAGCCCGCTCTCGCGCGGCATCTTCCCGGTCCAGAGCGACCCGAGGCTCGCGACGAGCTCGCTCGAAGGCGCGACCGCGGCCGGAAACGAAGTCTGGTTCGGATCGACGGGCTCGCCCTCGAGCGAGACGATCCTGCGCGCCACCGTCTCGCACGTGACGACCACGATCGCCCCCGGCTTCATCGGCAGACCCGGCCCGCGCGCCTCGCGCAGCAAGAACCCCGCGAACCCCATCCCCGCCCCGAGCCCGACGATGGCGAGGACGATCCAGCGGCCGGAAAGGCTGCGGCTCTTCGCCGTATCGGACTGCAGGTCCATCCGCGCGAGTGTAGCCCGCTCGCGTGACCGCTAAGCTCCCGCGCTTCTTCGCTGCAAATCACGGAGCCCGCGCTTCATGCCCCCTCCCGTCCGCGTCCGCATCGCCCCCTCGCCCACCGGTGACCCGCACGTCGGGACGGCGTACGTGGGGCTCTTCAACTGGCTCTACGCGCGGAAGAACGGCGGGCAGTTCCTGCTGCGGATCGAGGACACGGACCAGACGCGCAGCACGCGGGAGAGCGAGGCCGCGATCATGCGCTGCATGAAGTGGCTGGCACTCGACTACGACGAGGGGCCGGACGTGGGCGGGCCGTACGGGCCGTACCGGCAGTCGGAGCGGAGCGAGATCTACCGCCACTGGACGGGCGTCCTGATCGAGAACGGGTCGGCGTACCGCTGCTTCTGCACGGAGGACCGCCTCGCGGTCATGCGGGCGCGACAGTCGGCGGCGAAGCTGCCGCCGGGGTACGACGGGACGTGCCGCAACGTCCCCGCGGACGAATCGACGAAGCGCGCGGCGGCGGGCGAGAAGTTCGTGGTCCGCATGAAGGTCGACAAGTCGGCGAAGACGGTGGTGAACGACGTGCTGCGCGGGGAGATCGAGTTCCAGAACACCGAGGTCGACGACCAGGTGCTGATGAAGTCGGACGGCTTCCCGACCTACCACCTCGCGAACGTCGTCGACGACCACCTGATGAAGATCACGCACGTGATGCGCGCCGAAGAATGGATCAGCTCGACGCCCAAGCACGTCCTGCTCTATCGCGCCTTCGGCTGGGAGCCGCCGGTCTTCTGCCACCTCGCGCTCCTGCGCAACGCCGACCGCAGCAAGATCAGCAAGCGGAAGAACCCGACGAGCCTCGAGTGGTACCGCGCGCAGGGCTACCTGCCCGAGGCGCTGGTCAACTTCCTCGCGCTCATGGGCTTCGCGCCGGCGGAGGGCGAAGGCGCCGAGATCTTCGACCGCGCGCAGCTGCTCGCGAAGTTCGACATCACCAGGATCTCGCTCGGCGGGCCGGTCTTCGACCTGACCAAGCTCGAGTGGCTGAACGGCGAGTGGATCCGCCGCATCGACGGCGACGACCTCGTGGACCGGATCGTCGCCTTCTTCCCCGACCGCAAGCTCGACCGCGCGCTGGTCGCGAAGATCGTCCCGCTGATCCGCGAGCGCATGAAGAAGCTCGGCGACTTCGACGAGTGGACCGACTACTTCTGGAAAGACGAAGTCGTGCTGACGCGCGAGGCGTTCCGTCGAGCGAAGCTGCCGGCGCAGGACCTCTCGAAGGTGGTCGCGGCGTGCGCGGATCTGCTCGAGAAGCAGGACGGCATCGTCACGGCACGGGACGAAGCGGCGCTGCGCGACCTCGCCATGAGCCTCAAGGTGAAGGTGGGCGACCTCTTCATGGGGCTGCGCGTGGCGATCACCGGCAAGTCGGCGACGCCCCCGCTGCTCGAGTCGATGGAGATCCTGGGCAAGGCGAGGAGCGTCGCGCGGCTGCGCGCGGCGGCGAAGTTCCTGGCCGAAGGCGAGTCCTCGGAACTGTGACGCAGGACGGCCGGTACGGGCCCCACCCGCATCGTCCGACGACGAGGTGAATCCGATGGCGCACGCGATCCCGACCCTCCCGTCCCCGAAGGCGCGGCTCCCGCGGCGGCTCGCCGCGACGCTCGCGCTGGTCCCGCTGCTGCTCGCGGCGGCATTCGCGCGCGCGCGGACGGGCGACGACGACGTCTGGCAACTCATGTACTTCGACGACGCGAAGGTCGGCTTCGTGCACATGGACAAGGAGCACGACGAGGTCGACGGGAAGAAGGTGGTGCGCCGCACGACCGACTCGTCGATGACCCTCAACCGCCTCAACCAGACGATCTCGGTCATCCAGTCGTCGTGGGCGCTCGAGGACGAGAACGGCGAGGTGCTCGAGCTCTTCTACGAATCGAACATGTCGCAGGCCAAGACGGTGCAGCACCTCGTCCGCAGCGGCGCGACGGCGACGATCGAGCAGCGGATCGGCAAGTCGTCGCAGAAGCGGACCATCGACTGGAACCCCGTCTGGCTGTCCGAAGGCGCGGCCGACAAGTTCCAGAAGGAGAAGCTCGCCAAGGGCGAGAAGGAGTTCTCCTACCAGTCCTATTCGCTCGAGAGCGGCGAGACGACCGTCTCGATGAAGGTGGTCGGCAAGGAGAAGGTCGACGTGAAGGGCTCCGGCCCGCGCGAGCTCCTCCACGTGAAGGTCGAGAACTCCGTCCTGCCGGTCGCGACCGACGCGTACCTCGACGAGAAGTTCGACGACGTGATGACCGTCATCAAGATGATGAACATCAACATGACGACGGTGCGGTCGGACAAGGCGACCTGCGTGGCGGCCTTCGCGAAGCCCGACACGCCCGAGATCTTCGACAAGATCTCGCCGCGCACCAACGTCCGCCTCCCCAACCCCTACCGCACCGACGAGGTGGTGCTCCGGCTGCGCGCGTCCGACCCCGGCACGCCGATGCCGAAGGTCGAGGACGAGCGGCAGACCATCGTCTCCCGGCGCGACGACCGCGACGTCACGCTGCGCATCCGCAAGGTCGTGCCGACGGAGAAGTTCACGCTCCCGCTCTCGAACCTGAGCGACGAGGAGAAGGAGTGCCTCAAGCCCTCGGTCCAGATCGAGAACGACAACCCCGAGCTCGTGAAGCTCGCGCAGGACGCGATCGGCGACGAGAAGGACGCGTGGGCCGCCGCGCAGAAGCTCGAGAAGTTCGTCAACGGCTACATCACCGACAAGAACATGTCGAACCTCTTCGAGTCGGCGACCGGCGTGATGAAGTCGCGCGCCGGCGACTGCACCGAGCACGGAGTGCTGCTGGCGGGGCTCTGCCGCGCGGTCGGCATCCCGGCGCGCGTCGCGATCGGCTTCCTCTACTTCTCGGGGATCTGGGGCGGCCACATGTGGGCCGAGGTGTCGCTCGGCGGGAAGTGGTACGCGCTCGACGGCGTGCTCGGCCAGGGCGCGGTCGACGCGGCGCACCTGCGCCTCGGGGCCGACTCGCTGGCGACGATGCAGATCGAGAAGGCGTTCCAGTCGGTCGCGCTCGGCATGACGCTCAAGATCGACCTCGAGTCGTTCCGCCACGGAGACCGTGAAGTCAAGGTCGGCGAGAACTTCAAGCCGTGGACGATCGACGGCCGCCGCTTCCGCAGCACGCTCTTCGGCTTCACGGTCGCGGCGCCCGAGGGCTTCGAGATCGCGCCCAACGACCGCATCTCCCTCCACGACAACCTCGTGGTCGAATTCCGGAAGAAGGACGGCGGCGCGCGCATCGACGTGAGCGACGTCACCTACGACTTCACCCTGGAGAAGGCGAAGGACGTGGTCGCGGGGTCGGGCGTCACGCGCTCGAAGTACGAGTCGCGCACGATCGGCGGACGGCCGGGGCTGGTGATCAACGGCAAGAAGGGCGACAACGACGTGCGGGTCGCGGTGGTGCTCGACCGGCAGACGCTGATCGTCCTCTCGATGGCCCGGAAGGACGCCGACGACGACGCGGCGTTCGAGGCGCTCGTCACGTCGATCGCGTTCGCCGACGCGATGTGACGCGCCGCTCGGCGTAACCACCGCCGCCGACCATCGACTCTTCCGGCGCGAGGCTTCCCGCCGCCGCAGGGCGCGGCGCGGGGAACCAACGGGCCGGCGCGCGCGCCTCGCCGCGCCCGCGCCGTTTCACCGTCAGGAGGAGCCATGCCGTTCGCGTCGCCCATTTCCGCATATCTGCTGCTGCTGCCCTTCCTCTTCCCTTCCGGCTCCGCCGCAAATGTCGACGGCGACGGCGACGGCAAGCCCGCGCCGGCGCCGGTGCAGAAGCCGGCCGACGCGACCAAGGACAAGGACGCGAGCCCGGCGAAGAAGGCCGCCGAGGCGCTCGGCGAGGCGTCGAAGCTCAAGCGCACCGCCGCCGGCAAGAAGGACGAGGAGAAGCTCGAGATCCTCACCAAGGCGGCGGCCGCCTACGAGCAGGTCGCGCGCGACTTCGTGACCGACGTCGAGACGGCGGCCGAGGCGAACTTCCGCGCCGGCGAGATCTGGCGCACGGTCAAGCGCAACGAAGACGCGCGCCGCTGCTTCACCGGCGCCGCCAACTGCTCCTCCGCGCCCGAGTGGTCGGCGCGCGGCTGGCTCGAGCTCGGCCACATCGCACGGCGGCTGAAGAAGCTCGAAGAGGCGTTCAAGACGTACGGCAAGGTCCTGGAGGTCGCGCCGCAGCAGCGTTCGCAGTGCGTCGACGCGCTCACCTGGCAGGGGCGCGTGCTGATCGACCAGAAGCAGGAGACGGAGGGGCAGGCGCTGCTGCTCTCGATCGGGGCGCGCTTCCCTGACTTCCCAGTCGACGACGTCCGCAACGTCGACGACGTCGCGGTCGACTGGATCCGCGCGGGACGCGTCGACGAGGCGACCAAGCTCGTGCTCGACTGCGTCGACCGCCACTCGCGGCAGGCGGACGGCAAGGAGCCGTCGGAGGCGGTGCGGCGCGCCCTCGACCACATGAAGGCGCGCGAGCTGCTCGCGGCGCCGCCCAAGGAGAAGTGACCGGGAATTCGATGGAACCTCGGGACGCGGCGCGCGGCGCGAACCGCGCCGCGCGCCGCGTCCCATTGCGCACGGCAAAAGCCCCGGTACCGACCCGTCCCGACGCTCCCGGCTCCCGCAAGCCGGAGGGCCGCCGGACCGGGCTGGCGAACTCGGGGACGCGCATGCCGAAGGGCGCCGCGATCGACTGACATGCGCCGCTTCGCATCCGTCGTCGCCGCGATCGCGATCGCGTCGGCCGCGCCGTGTCGTGCGCAGGGCGGGAGCCTGGCGTGCTCCGCCTGCCACGTCTCGAGCAGCGGCGGCGCGCTCACGCAGACGGGCCGCGAGTACCGCTGGCGCGCCAACGGCGCCGACGACGAGCTCGCCGGCTACCACGCGGGCATCTCGACGCGCTTCTCGTCAGTGAGCGGCGCGAGCGGCGCGAGCGGGGGGAGCGGCGGCGAGAGCGACGCTGCGCCGTCGGGCTTCGGCCACTGGTCGGGAGAGACGAGCGTTTTCTCGCGAATCGGCCGCACGCGCAGCCACGGCCAGGTCGTGCCGCTGATCTCCTTGATCGAGACGCTCCACCTGCACGGCGAGGGCACGGTCGGCGACGACACGGTCACCTTCGACGGCGACGGCTTCGCGCGGCAGGGGCTCTACTCCTACGACGGCGGCGTCGACCCCGACGCGGTCGGCTTCTCGATGGCGCAGGTGACGTGGAAGAGCGCGGCGAGCGGCGCGCTCGCGCGGCTCGGCCGGCAGTACGTCGTGGCGGGCGCGGCGACGCGCCGCGTCGACGGGCTCGACGTGCGCACGCCGTTCGGCGACTCGTCCGAGGTGGAGATCTTCGGAGGAGTGCCGTCCGACAACGGCTTCGGCGGCAGCAACGGCGACTTCATCGGCGGCGGGCGCGTCGCGACGCGCTTGGGCGACAGCTTCGGGATCGGCGCGTCGGGCTTCTATGCGAAGGACGCCTCCGACCCGGCCGACGCGAAAGGCGGCGTCGACGCGAACTGGACGCCGGTGCGCAAGCTCGACCTCTACGGCCACGTCTACTACGACTGGATCGCCGACCGCATCTACGACGGACGGCTCGACGCGATCTGGCAGCCGACGCTCTCCTGGCAGGTGGAGGCGAGCTACACCCACTCGGTGCCGGCGCTCTTCCTCCCGAAGGACTCGCTCTTCTGGGTCTTCTCCGTCGACGCGTACGACGAGTCGGCGCTCACGCTCACGCGCCGCTTCGGCGAGCGCCTCTCCGCCAACCTCTACGGCCGACACACGGCGTATGGCGACGGCGACCGCCTCGAGCAGTTCGGCGGCGGCGTCGACCAGCGCTACGGCCCCAACGGCGAGGACACGGTCGGCGGCGAGGTCGCCTGGCAGGACGAGGAGCGCGGGAGCCTCGGCGGCAGCTCGATCGACGGCGACGTCGTCTACCTGCGCGGGTACCACCAGCTCTGGTGGACCGGCGCGATCTACACGGCGCTCGACGCCTCGATCCAGCACATGCTGAGCTCGTCCGTGCGCGACGCGACGCTGCTGCGCGCCGTCGTCGGCTACGACCCGCACGGGCGGTGGGACGTCGAGTGCGGCGTCGACTGGCGGCGCGATCCCGACTTCGCGTGCGGCGTCGATCTCTTCGCGCGCCTGCGCATCCGGTTCTGAGACGAGGAGGGAGCGATGTCGACGACCCGACCCTGCGCCGCCGTCCGCCGCTTGCGGCGGCGCGTCGCGCTCGCGCTCGCCCACGCCCTCGTGATCGCCGCGGCGGTCGCGCTCGCCTCGTGCATCGTCTTCACCGGGCGCACCGGCGACTCGATCCGCTTCCCGCAGGAGAAGCACCAGGACCTCTTCCGCTACTGCTCGACCTGCCACGAGGGGGTTTCTGGCGCGCGCGTCGACGCCGACACGCGCCGCTCACTCGAGGCTTCCTGCATGGAGTGCCACGCCGGCCACAAGAACGACTGCGCGTGGTGCCACGCCGACGTCGACAGCGCGGGCAAGTTCCCCGACCGCGACCGCCACCTCACCTTCAGCCACGAAGAGCACCTGAAGCGGACGAAAGGGAGCTGCCAGCGCTGCCACCCGGGCGCGCACGGCGTCGACGTCGAAGGCGCCGGGGCCGCGGCGCCCCCCGTCGTCCCGCCCCCGGCCTCCGCGACGCCAGCCGTCGCCGACGTCGCGATGCCGGCGCACGAGCAGTGCTTCTCGTGCCACCAGATGAAGGAGTTCTACGAGAAGCTCGAGTGCGCGAACTGCCACCAGGACCTGTCGCGCTACGGGCTCAAGCCCTACGAGGCGTTCTCCCATTCCGGCGATTTCGTCCGGCGGGGCCACGGCGAGATGCTGAAGGCCGGCGCCAGCGTCGCGACCTGTGTGCAGTGCCACCAGGCGAAGTTCTGCGACGAGTGCCACTTCACGTCGACCGGGCTCGCGCCGGCGGAGCGCTTTCCCGAGAGGGTCGACCGCAAGTTCATCCACCGCGGCGACTACGTCTGGCGCCACTCGTGGGACGCGCGCGCCGATCCGGCGTCGTGCACCAAGTGCCACGCGCTCTCGCAGTGCCGTCAGTGCCACGACGAGCGCGGCGTCTCGGAGCGCGGCGCGCTCGCCCGAAAGGACGGCTTCAAGTTCCACGGGGCGGGCGTGCTCTTCCCCGGTTCGCCCGACTTCCACGGCACCGCGGCGCGCCGCGACATCGTGAGCTGCGCCGCCTGCCACGCCGACGGCACGAGCGGCAACTGCGTCACCTGCCACGCGACCGGCCAGTTCGGCGGCAACCCCCACCCGCCCGGCTTCAAGAGCCGCCTCAACCGGACCGGCGCCCCGGTCTGCCGGCTCTGTCACCACTGACCCGCTACGGAACTCCGATCCCGTAGTACGCGAACCCCTGCGCGCGCAGGTCGCGGCCGTCGTAGAGGTTGCGGCCGTCGAAGATCGCGGGCTTGCGCATGATCGACTTCAGGCGCTCGAAGTCGGGGTTGCGGAACTCGTTCCACTCGGTCACGACCATGAGCGCGTCGACGCCCTCGGCCGCCTCGTAGGGGTGCTTGCAGTAGTCGATGCCGGGGCCGAACTGCTTCCTCGTCGCGTCGATCGCGGCCGGGTCGAACGCCTTCACGCTGCAGCCCGCGTCGATCAGCAGCCGCGCGAGCACGAGCGCCGGCGCCTCGCGCACGTCGTCGGTGCGCGCCTTGAACGCGAGCCCCCACAGTCCGACCTTCTTGCCGGCGACGTCGCCCTTGAAGTGGGCGGTAAACTGGCGGAAGAGGTGGGACTTCTGGTGGTCGTTGACGTCCTCGACCGCCTCCATGATCTTGAAGCGGTACCCGAACTCCTTCGCCGTCGAGATGATCGCCTTGCTGTCCTTGGGGAAGCAGCTGCCGCCGTAGCCGACGCCGGGGAAGAGGAAGCTCTGGCCGATGCGCGTGTCGCTGGCGATCCCCTCGCGCACCTTGTTCACGTCGGCGCCGACGCGCTCGCAGATCTGCGCGATCTCGTTCATGAAGGAGATGCGCGTCGCGAGCATCGCGTTCGCCGCGTACTTGGTGAGCTCGGCGGAGAGGACGTCCATCACGATCACCGGGTTGCCGGTGCGGACGAACGGCGAATAGAGGCGCTTCATCACCTCGGCGGCCTTGGCGTCGTCGCAGCCGATCACGACGCGGTCGGGCTTGAGGAAGTCGTTGACCGCGTTGCCTTCCTTCAGGAACTCCGGGTTGCTGACCACGGAGATCGGGTGCGTCGTCTGCGACTGCGCCGCGGCCTTCACCTTGGCGGCGGTCCCGACCGGCACGGTCGACTTGTCGACGATGACCTTCGGGCCGTTGGCCGCCTTGCCGATCGTCTGCGCCGCCGCGATCACGTACTTCAAGTCGGCCGAGCCGTCCTCGCCGGACGGCGTGCCGACCGCGATGAAGATCACGTCGGAGGCGCGCACCGCCGCCGGCACGTCGGTCGAGAAGGTGAGCCGCCCCTCCTCCACGTTGCGCTTCACGAGCGGCTCGAGGCCCGGCTCGTAGATCGGGATCTCGCCGCGGGTGAGCTTCTCGATCTTTCCGGCGTCGATGTCGACGCAGCTGACCGTGTTGCCCGTCTCCGCGAGGCACGCGCCCGCGACCAGACCGACGTAACCCGTCCCGACGACGGCGACCTTCATGAGCAGGTTCTCCGACCCGAACACCCGGCGCGCTCGGGCCGGTGCGATTCACCGGCCGCCGGACGCCAACTCTCACGCGGCTCCGGGCGATGCGACGTGGCACCGGGGCGCGGCGCGAGGGGGAGGCTTTATAGTGGCACCCCGCGCGGCCAGAAAGGCGTAGATCCCCCGACCTCCCGTCGCGATTCTTTTTCCGCGCACGCGCGGGCCTCGCCTGATCCGCGCTTCGCGCCGTCCCGCGACGGTCTTTCACGCGCTCCACGACGATTCCCGGGCGATTAGCTCAGCTGGTCAGAGCTCCCGCCTTACACGCGGGAGGTCGCAGGTTCGAATCCTGCATCGCCCACCAGCGCACGTCGTCGAGCTCAGCGCAGCACGGCCGCGACGCTCGCGACGGTGCGCGCGACGTCGGCGGCGTCCGTCTGCCAGTTGCAGACGCTGACGCGCATGGCCCGGCGTCCGCGCCAGGTCGTCCCGCTGAAGAACGCCTCGCCGGCGGCGTTGATCGCGGCGATGACCGCGTCGGTGCGCCGGTCGTGGTCCTCGGCGGTCGCGCCGGGCCGGCCGTCGAGGAAGCGGACGAGGCCCTGGTTGATCCGGCCCGCGGCCACCACCTCGGCGCCCGGAAGCGCTCCGATCCCCGCGACGAGCGCGCGCGCGTGCTCGCAGCAGCGCTCGACCAGCGCCCGCACGCCGTCGCGGCCGAGCTGCCGCAGCGCCGCGTACGTCGCGAAGCCGCGCGCCCGGCGCGACCACTCCGGATTCCAGTCGGCCTGGTCGCGCGCGTCGGCGGCGTACGAGATGTAGCTCGCCCGATACGCCATCGCGCCGGCGTGCGCCGCGGGGTCGGCGACGAACGCGTAGCCGCAGTCGTAGGGGACGTTCAGCCACTTGTGGCCGTCGGTCGCCCACGAGTCGGCGGCGGCGGCGCCGGCCAGCAGGTGCCGATGGGCCGGACTCGCGGCGACCCAGAGCCCGAACGCGCCGTCGACGTGGACCCAGGCGCCGCGCTCGTGCGCCAGCGGGATGAGCTCGGCGAAGTCGTCGAACGCGCCGGTGTTGACGTCGCCGGCCTGCAGGACGACGATCGTCGGCGACCCGGGCGAAGTCGCGAGCGCCGCGGCGAGGTCGCGCGGCGCGAGCCGTCCGTCCGCTCCCGCGGCGATCCGGGTCCAGTGCTCCGTGCCGAGGCCGAGGAGGCGCAGCGCCCGGTCGATCGTGCCGTGCGCCAGCTCGCTCGAGACGACGCGGACCGGCGGCGCGCCGCAGAGCCCGCGCTTCTCGACGTCCCAATCGCGGCGCGCGAGGACTCCGTGGCGCGCCGCCGACAGGCAGGTGGTGTGCGCCATCTGGCAGCCCGTCACCAGCGCGAACGACGCGTGACCCGGCAGCTCGAAGATCTCCCGCAGCCACTTCCCGACGGTCTCCTCGACGATCGCCGCGGCCGGGCCGGTGCCGAAGTTGTGCGCGTTCTGGTCCCAGGCCGAGGTGAGCCAGTCGGCGGCGAGCGAGGCGGGCAGGGCGCCGCCGATCACCCAGCCGAAGAAGCGGCCGCTGCCCGTCGCGAGCAGTCCGCCGGCGACGTCGCGCGCGAGCTCGTCGACCACCTGGCGCGCCGGCACTCCGCGCGCCGGGAGCGGCACGTCGAGGCGGGCGCGCAGCGTCGCCGCATCGGCGCGCGCGCCGACCGGCTGGCGATCGAGACCGTCGAGCCAGGCCGCCGCGTGTCGCGCCGCGGCTTCGAGCGGCTCGGGAAAGGGTGATCCGGGGCGTTCCATCTCTGATTCCGAGGGGTTTGCGCGAGAGTACCGACTGCTCGAAAAAGGTCTCCGCCGGGCCGGGGCGCGGAGACGCGCGCCTCGACCCGGCGGAGCTCGAGAGAGGGGGATCTCCCGTGGCGACTACGGAGGGGAGACCGTGTCGCCGTCGATCGAATTCAGGAACGCGATGAGCCGCGCGCGCTGCGCGGCGTCGACCACGCGATGGATCGTGCGCAGCGTGCTGGCGCCGAAGCCGTCCGCGCTGCCGTTCAGCACCGCGTCGAGCGTGGGCGCGATGCCGTCGTGGTAGTAGGGGGCGCTCGTCCCGACGCCGATCAGCGAGGGGATGTTGAAGCCGTTCGCGCCGAGCGCGACGATCCGCGCCCCGACGTCCGCAGGGTTGACGCGCACCTCGTGCAGCCGGGTCGAGTCGAAGGTGCCGACGTCGACGAGGACGCCGTTCTCCGGCAGCGTGCCGGGCTGCGACGCGGTCTTGCGCAGCTCGGCGCCGGCCACCTCCTGGTCACCGTGCGCGAGGTCGAACGACGGCGGAGCCACGTAGTCCACCGTCGAGCGCGTCCACTTCGGGCCGCCGTGGCAGGAGGCGCAGCTCACGTTCGCGACGCCGGTCAGTCCCGTCGTCTCGAAGAGGGTCCGCCCCTCCGCGACCAGCGGGTCGGTCGCCGCGTTCTTCGCGTGCAGCGCGCGCACCCGGTGCTGGATCCAGAGGTTGATCGCGTCCTGCCGGGCGTCCCGACCGTGACTCGCGACCGGACCGAAGTTCTGGACCGGCGTCGCGCTCGAGACGCCGAAGCCGTGGCGCGAGCTCGGCAGGTTCGCCTTCGTGGTGAACACGCCGCTCGGCACGCCCGGCGCGCCGGGCGTCCCGCCGGCCGGGTTGGCCGCCGGGTTGAGCTCGAGCGTCGTGGCGAGCTCGATCCCGTTCGAGTCGATGCCGCCGAGGAGGTAGATGCGGTTGTTGGAGGCGCCGATCGCGAAGGAGTGGCGCCCCTCCGCGAGCTGCGTGAGCGGCGTCGCGACGAGCGTCGTCGGATCGGTCGGGGTCACCTGCGACGTCGTGCCGACGTACGCCTCGACCGTCGGGAGCGCGGCGCCGTTGGCGTCGCGTCCGCCGATCGCGAAGACGTGGTACGGGAAGACGCCGCGCACGACGGCGGCCGCACCGAGGTTGCGCCGCGGCGTGATCGCCATGGCGAGCGTCTTCCAGCTGCCGGCGCCGTTGTCCGGCGTGAAGACGAAGAGCGAGCCCGAGACCCCCGGCGTCTGCAGCGAGCCGGTGTTGCCGCCCAGCACGTGCATCCGCTGGATCGGCTCGCCCTTGTTGATGCGTCCGGTCACCGCGATCCCGAACTCGGCGCGCGCGGAGGGCAGCGGCGCCACCGTGCTCCAGGTGTCGGTCGCCACGTCGTACTCCTCGACGAGCGTCGAGGGCGCGGTGTTCGCGGCGGTCGAGGCGTAGCCGCCGACCGCGTAGACCTTGAAGCCGTCGTCCGTGAGAAGCGCGGCGGCGCCGAGCGAGTGGCGCGCGGTGAAGCCGTTGCTGCTCTTCGCGACCAGCGTGTTCGCCCGCGGGTCGAACAGCAGCACGTTGCTCGCCGCGCCGACCAGCGTGCCGTCGCCGATGCCCTGCCGTCCGCCGACGATCATCACCCGGCCGTCGAGCAGCGTCGCGACCGCGAAGTCGCGCCGCGCGTCGGGCAGCGAAGGCAGCACCGCCTGCGCCGCGAGGTCGTTGCTCGTGCCGACGACGTTGGTCGCCGCCTGGTACTCGAGCGCCTCGGCGAGATCGCCGCCGCCGCTCGAGCCGCCCCACGTGAAGAGGAGGCGGTCGTCGTCGATGAGTCCGCGGCCGTTGAAGACGCCGCGCGTGTTGAGCTCGAAGTCCTGGTTCTCGTCGCGGACGGCGCTCCAGTTCAAGATGCGCTGGTCGGCGACGTTGGCGTGGTCGAACATCCCGTCGAGCGGGATCGTCTGGCGCGGCCCGGCGTCGAACATCCAGGTCAGGCTGTCGGCCAGCCCGTTGGGGTGGCAGATCGAGCAGGTCCCCCACGACTCCTGCGACATGCGGCCGTCGGGGCCGCGGCTGCTGTGGAAGAGCTCGGCGCCGAGGTGGATCTTCTCGTCCTCCGAGCCGACCGGCGGCTGCGCCGAAGAGGCCTCGCTGTCGACGACCAATCCGGTCGCGAGATCGACGACGGAGATCGAACGGGAGATGAAGCCGAGCACGAACGCGTGCTGGCCGGCGCGATCGATCACGACGCCCTGCGGCGCCTTGCACGCGATCTGGTTGTGATCCGACTGGAGGTCGACGCGGCGGATCGAGGACCCGCCGTTCACGACCGGCGCGTTGATCGTCGGGATGCCGTCGACGTCGGCGACGAGCCGCACGAGCACGTCGCTGTTCTCGATGCAGATCCAGGCTTCACTGCCGTCCGGCGTCCACGCCATCCCGGTCGGCTTGGTGTGGAAGAGGACCGGGGTGGTCACGGTGTCCTGCTTCAACCCCGAGTCCAGGTTGAGCGGCGCCCGCTGGTGGACCACGTTGGAACGGTCGGCGCTCACCACCTCGAGGCCCGTCGCGACGTCGAAGACCGAGGCGAGCCCCTGCGCGTTCGTGTTGAAGGTGAACGGGCCGTTGGGCTGCCCGCCCGTGCTCACGACGTAGCACTTGCCGTTGGTCGGATGGATCGCGAGCGAGGAGAGCAGGTTCGGGAAGGCCGACGACGGGATGCTCGCCGCGGGATTGGCCGGGTCGGGGGCGTTCACGCCGCCGCCGCCGTTGACCGTCCCGACGAAGTCGATGACCGACCCGTTCGAGTTGAAGTTGACGTCGTCGAGCGGCTCGAGCGTCACCGTCGGCTGCGGCGCGAGGTCGAGCGTCGAGAAGACGGCGACCCGCCCCTCGCGCTGGTCGTCCTGCGCCTCGTCGAGCCCGGTGTGGCCGGCGCGCGGCGCCGCGAAGAAGCAGGCGGCGAAGAGCCGCTCGTCGGTGTCGTCGAAGTCGCCGTTGCTGGTCACCGCGAGGGCCCGCGGCTGCAGGCCGACGCTCTCGGGGATCGCGACGGTGCGCACGACCTGCAGGGAGTTGGCGTCGATCTCGGTCACGCTGTTCGAGACCGCGTTCGCGACGTACACGCGCGACTCGTTCGGCGAGAGGACGACGGCGCGCGGCTCCCGGCCGACCGCGATCGAGCGGATCACCCGTCGCGCTTGCAGTTGGACCACGTCGAGCGTGCCCGAGTCGCTGCAGGCGACGAACGCGCGCTGGGTGTGGCTCGAGAGCGCGACGCTCTGCGGGTCGTGGCCGACGGGGATCTCGGACGTCCGGGTGATGTTCCCGGCGTTGTTGCTGAAGACGGAGATCGAGTCCGCCTCGCTGTTGACGGCGACCAGCATCGTGTCGTCGGCCGACCGCGCGAGCGGCGCCGAGCTCTGCGCGACGCCGGGGATCTTGACCGCCGCGGCGCTGGCGTTCCCGGAACCCGATCCGCCGCACGCGGCGACGAGGAAGGCTCCGCCCGTTCCGATCGCCGCGAGCCCGAGAAGGGCTCCGGCCGTCCTGATCGCCGAGCGCGCGACGCGCGCGCCACGGCGAATTTGCACTGCATCCATCGCGACCGACTCCGAAGGAGGACCTTGCCGCGGCGGCGGGCTACTTCGCTTCACCCGCGTTGGCGGCGACATCTCGGAGGACGGCGGCCAGGAAGGTCGCGAGCTCGTCGATGCTCTGGAATCGGGACGCGCGTCCCGAGACCACGTGCTCGACACGTCCGCGGGCTCCGCCTCCGGCGCCGCAGTTCGCCTCGAACTGCAGCACGAAGGCGTGGTCCGCAGGCAGCCTCTCGCACGCATCGCGATTCACAATGGCCGTATCCTCACGAGCGGAGAACCTAGGCCGCATGGACGTGCGAGTCCTAAGACGCCCTCTGCCGCGATGGTTATGTTTCGGTAAGTCCCGTTCGTGCGTCGCGAGGTCCTGTGCATGGGCGGCATCGGTCCGGTCGAAGCTGCGCTGACGCACGACGCGGTCGCGCACTGCTTCCTGCGCGAGGGGACGCGCGTCGAGCTCTCGCCGAAGGCGTACGCGCTGCTCGTCGCGCTCACGCGCACCCCGAACCGCCTCGTGACCAAGCAGGAGCTCCTGAACGAGGTCTGGCCGGGCGTCGTGGTCGGCGAGGCGGTCCTGAAGGTCGTCGTGAACGAGATCCGCAACGCCCTCGACGACGACGCCAAGGCGCCGCGCTTCGTCGCGACGGAGCACCGCCGCGGGTACCGCTTCGTCGGCCGCTGCACCGCCGGCGGCGCCGCGGTCGATCCGAGCCAGTCGGCGCCCGCCGGCCGCCGCGACGCGCTCCGGTTCCTGCGCGAGCGGCTCGCACGCGCCGAGCTCGGCGAGCGCCAGGTCGTCTTCGTCGCCGGCGAGGCGGGCATCGGCAAGACCACGCTGCTCGACGCCTTCCTCGCGACGCTGCCGCCCGGATTCGCGGCGCGCGTCGGCCGCGGCGAGTGCGTCGAGACCTACGGCGCGCACGAGCCGTACGCGCCGATCCTCGAGGCGTTCGCGCGCCTCGCCCGCGGTCCGCCGCGCAACGAGGTGGTCGACACGCTGCGCCGGCTCGCGCCGACCTGGCTCTTGCAGCTCCCGGCGCTGACGCACGGCGAGGGGCGCGCCGAGCTCGTGCGCGAGCTCTTCGGCAGCACGCGCGACCGCATGGTGCGCGAGGCGGGCGACGCGATCGACGCGCTCGCCGCGACGACGCCGCTCGTGCTCGCGTTCGAGGACCTCCACTGGGCCGACGCCTCGACGCTCGACCTGGTCGGCGCGCTCGCGCGGCGCGAAGGGGCGGCGAAGCTGCTCGTGGTCGCGACCTGGCGGCCGATCGAGGCGATCCTCGCCGGCACGCCGGTGCGCGCGCTCAAGGAGACGCTCCTCGCGCAGCGGCGCGGCATGGAGCTGCAGCTCGAGGTGCTCGACGCCGACGGCGTGGCCGAGCACCTGCGCGCGCGCTTCCCGGGGGTCGAGGTGCCGGATCGCGTCGCGCGCCGCGTGCACGACGCGTGTGACGGCCATCCGCTGTTCATGCGGCACGCGGTCGACTGGCTCGCGGAGCACCGCCGGCTCTGCGTGAAGGACGGCCGCCTCGAGCTCGACGCCGCGGCCGAGTCGCTCCAGATCGACCTCCCCGAATCGCTGAGCACCCTGCTCACGCGCGAGGTGGAGCGGCTCTCCCGCGACGAGGTCGAGGCGCTCGAGATCGCGAGCGTCGCCGGCGTCGACTTCTCCGCGGCGACCGTCGCGTGCGGCCTCGACCGCGCGGTCGTCGCGACCGAGGAGCTCCTCGAGCGCTTCGTGCGGCGCGGACAGTACCTGCGCTCGCGCGGCGTGATGGAGTGGCCCGACGGGACGATCTCGGCGAGCTACGAGTTCCGCCACTCGCTCTATCGCGACTTCCTCTACCGGCGCGTCGCGGCGGCGCGGCGCGTCGCGCTGCACCGGGTGATCGGGCTGCGCGGCGAGCAGGTCTTCGGCGCGCGCGCGGCCGAGATCGCGGCGCCGCTCGCGATCCACTTCGAGCAGGGGCGCGACCCGGCGCGCGCGGTGCGCTACCTCGAGCTCCTCGCGCGCACCGACGCGCGGCGCTGCGCGCACGCCGACTCGGCGGCGGCGCTGACGCGCGCGCTCGCGCTCGTCGAAGGGCTGCCGGAGGCCGACCGCAGACGCCGCTCGATCGAGCTCCTGCTGGCGCGCGGCTCGACCTGGCGCACGGCGGGCGAGATGGCGAAGGCGTCCGCCGACTACGAGGAGGCGGCGCGCCGCGCGGCGGAGTCGGGCGACCGCGGACTCGAGCTGCGCGCGCAGCTCCTGATCGCGAGCGCGGCGTCGTGGATCGACTTCGAGCGCTGCAAGACCGCGGTCGCCGCCGCGCGCCGCCTGCTGCCCGGACTCGCCGACGAGGAGACGCGCCGGCTCGCGCGCGGCGTCCTCGCCTACTGGGACCTCCTGATCGACGGCGACGGGAGCGGCGTGGAGGCGTCGGCCGATGCTCTCCGGCAGGCGAGCGCGAGCGGCGACGCCGGTCTCGAGGGCGAGCACGCCGTCCGGCACGCGTTCCTGCTGCTCGCGGCGGATCGCGCGGAAGATGCGGCGACGCTCGCGCGGCGCGGCCGCGAGCTCTGCCGGGCCGCCGACAACGCCTTCGACCCGATGGTGGGCGCGTTCGTCGAGGTGCTCGCGCTGCTGCGATCGTCCCAGCGCGACCGTTTCGACGAGCTGCTCGGCGAGGCGCGCCGCCACGCGGAGCAGAACGGCCATCGCGCCTTCGCGCTGCTCTTCTCGCTGCTCTCGCACTGGCGGGACGTCGAGGACGGAGAGCTCGAGCGGGCCGCCGTCTCGCTGCCGGCCGCGCTCGAAGAGGCGCGCACGCTGAAGCACGTGTTGAGCGAGCGCCTCGCCCTCACGCTGCTCGCCCGCCTGGCGGAGCGGCGCGGCGGTCCGTCCCGCGCCCTTCCGCTCGACGAAGAGCTCGCCCGCGGCGCGCGCGAGCGCCACGTGCTGATGCAGTGGATCACCGATCTGGCCCGCCAGGGGAAGCCGCCGCCGGCCCGTTCCCGCCCGGGATCGGGCGCGAAACGGTCGCGCTCAAAACGGACGTGACTTGCACCTGGAGCGGACGTCGGGAACGCGGGTGAAGAGGGCGCGGGGAGAGGGATGGGTGGTCGAACGCGCGACGGGCGAGAGCGGGTCGAGAGGGCGGAGGGGAAGAAGGTCGAGGGACGGGACACGCTCGCCCAAGACCCAAGATGAACGGGGGGGCTCGCTGCATTCGGCGCATTTGGAGCACGACTCGACGACGCACGGTGGTCGACCGCCTCACGCGGCGTCCCGTCCCTCGACTTTCTTCCCCTCCGCCCTTTCAGCAACGTTCGAGACCGTCGCGCGACGACCGGAAACGTGCTCCCCGCGGCCTCCTCGAAACGACTTCGCACGACGTCCTGACATCGTTGCTGCGCCACGGGAGAGGTTCGGCCCGCGACGGGTCGTGAGGCGAGTTCACCCGGAACGGTGAAGCACGGCGAATGCGAACGTCGTGCGCGTCACTGGATTCGACCGCGCTTCATCGAGTCGGGGCCATTCGCGTGCCGACGGTTCCCTCGTCGACCAACATCGCTCGTGGCAGTCCGATGCTCGTCCACGGTGCACCGGCATTTGAAAGCGAAGAAGGCGAGACGCGCGCCCTTTCGTCAGCACCGTCCCGTGGCTCCCAGCGTCCAGTCTCGACCCGATGCCGATCGTGCGTGCGCCGTTGATCTCCCGTGGCGCAGCAACGATGTCGGACGTCGTTCGAGAACCGTGCGAAGAGGCCGCGGGAGAAGACATCGTTGAGGGAGGGCCTCCAGGCGCCGTCGGCCA
>DASRRB010000258.1:0-13384 GCA_035695985.1 Planctomycetota bacterium
TGCGTCGTCGAGTCGTGCTCCGAATGCGCCGAATGCAGCGAGCCCCCCCGTCCATCTTTGGTCTGGGGCGAGCGTGTCCCGTCCTTCGACCTTCTTCCCCTCCGCCCTCTCGACCCGCCCCCGCCCGTCGCGCGTTCGCGCACGAATCCCTCTCCCCGCGCCCTCTTCACCCGCGTTCTCGACGTCCGCTCCAGTTCCCAAGCCGCGGCCGCTCCAGTTCCAAGCCACGGCGTGACAGCCCGGACGACGACCGGAGCCCTGCTGGGATAGGCTCCCCCCTTTATTGAGGAAGGAACGGCGAACGATGCCCAGGAGCTCCGCGAGCCCGATCGGCACCGATTTCCGCACCGGACTCGACGTCGCGCTCGAGAGCGGCGGCGCGCCGGAACTGCTGCCGGAGCCGCTGCGCCGCGGCCGCTTCGGGCTCCTGATGAACCAGGCGTCGGTCGACGCCGGCTTCACGCTCGCGCACGAGGCGATGCACGCGCGCTTCCCCGGCCGTCTCGCCGCGCTCTTCTCGCCGCAGCACGGACTCTTCGCCGAGCAGCAGGACAACATGGTCGAGTCGGGCCACGGCCGCGAGCCGCAGACCGGCGCGCCGCTCTTCAGCCTCTACAGCGAGACGCGCCGGCCGAAGCGCGAATGGCTCCAGGGGCTCGACGCGTTCGTCGTCGACCTGCAGGACGTCGGCTGCCGCGTCTACACGTTCGTCTGGACGGTGACCCACTGCCTCGAGGCGTGCAAGGAGGCGGGCGTCCCGGTCGTCGTGCTCGACCGCCCCAACCCGCTCGGCGGGCTCGAGGTCGAGGGCGCCTGGCTCGATCCGAAGTTCGCGAGCTTCGTCGGGCGCGCGCCGATGCCGATGCGCCACGACCTGACGATGGGGGAGCTCGTGCTGTGGGCCAACGCGGCGCTGAAGATCGGCGCGCAGGTCGAGGTGGTGCGCCTGCGCGGCTGGCGGCGCGCGCTGCGTTGGAGCGATCTCGGCCGGCCGTGGGTCCCGACCTCGCCGAACCTGCCGCGCAGCGAAGGCGTCGACGTCTATCCCGGACAGGTGCTGCTCGAAGGGACCAACCTCTCCGAAGGACGCGGCACGACGACGCCGTTCGAGATCTGCGGCGCGCCGTTCATCGATCCGTACGCGCTGCGCGACGAGCTCGAGGCGTACCGGCTGCCGGGCGTCGTCTTCCGGCCGATCCGCTTCGTGCCGACCTTCCAGAAGTGCAAGGGCGAGTCGTGCGGCGGCCTCTTCCTCCACGTGACCGACGCCGCGGCGTTCCGCCCCTATCGAACCACGCTCGCGCTCCTGGCGCGGATCGGCCGGCTCTGGCCCGACGCGATGGCCTGGAAGGCGCCGCCCTACGAGTACGAGCGGACGAAGATGCCGATCGACTGCATCACCGGCGGCGACCTCGTCCGCAAGAGCATCGAGGCGGGGGCGTGGACGAAGCCCGAGCACCTCGATGCGGCGTGCGCCGCGCGGCCCGAGGAGTGGCGGCGCGCGACGGCGCCGTACCGGCTCTACGAATGAGCCCGCGCCGCTGGATCGGGGCGGCCATTTCGGAGCCGGAGCACCGCGAAGTCCACCGGCTCGTCCTGCGCGCGGTCGGGATCGTCGCCGTCACGGCCGCGGGTGCGGCGTGGCTCGCGGCGAAGGGACCGGTGAAGGTGATCATCGGCACGCGCGAGATCGACGAGTTCGCGCCGACCTGGTACATGCTCGCGGCGTTCCCGGTGCTCGGGATGGTGCTCGCCGACGTGCTCGACGCGCTGCTCGCCTGCGGTCTCTTCGCGAAGCGGACCGTCGTCCTCGGCGCGAGCGCGGCGCTGCTCGTCGTCGTCTCGAATTTGCGCCTCGGGATCCGGCTCCCGATCAGCGGCCACGTGCTGCTGATGACCTACTTCCTGGCGTCGCGCGCGCGGGCGCGCGGAATGGGCCTCGCGCCGGTCGCGCGCCCCGCCGTCGTCGCGGCGCGCGTCGAGGCGTGCGTCGTGCTCGTGCTCTTCCTCGCGGTGACCGCGATCAAGCTGCTGCACTGGAGGGACTGGCAGACGTTCCTGCTCGGAGTCGCGGGCGGCGGCTGCTTGTCGTGGATGGTCGCCTACTTCTTGAAGACGCCGCGCACGCCGCCGGCGACCAGCGCCGTCACGTCGCGCAGCACCGACGGCAGCGAGAGTCCGCCCGGCGAGGCGAGGTAGCGCGGCCGCCAGACCGGGTCGAACTTGTTCTTCCACTGGCGCACGCCTTGGAAGTTGTAGAGCGATTCGCCGTGGCGGAAGAGCGCGGCGGCGACGCGGCTCCACGCGGTCGCGAGCGGGCGCGCCTCGAGGCCGGCGAGCGGCGCCATGCCGAGGTTGAACCAGGCGTAGCCCTGCGCGCGGCCCCACTCGATCAGCTGGACGATCAGGAAGTCCATCGCGCCCTCCGGCGCGTCGCGCGCCGTGCGCATCAGGTCGATCGAGAGCTCCTCGCGCGACGCGTCCGGCGCCTCGTCGGCCCAGACGTTCGCGAAGGCGACGATTCGGTTCGCCCGCTTGACGATGGCGACCGGGCCGCGCGCGAGGTAGGCCGAGTCGAAGCGGCCGATCGAGAAGCCCTTCTCCCGCGTGGCCTTCGACTCGAGCCACTCGTCGGAGACGCGCGCGAGCTCGGGCAACGCCGCCGGCACGCCGGCCGTCCCGATCAGCTCGAACGTCCCGCCCGCCTCCTCGACCTTCTCGCACGAGCGGCGCAGGTTGCGGCGCGAGCGGCCGCGCAGCTCGAACTCCTTCAGCGGCACGCGCGCCTCCTCGCCGAGCTTCAAGAGCCGCAGCCCGAGCTCGAGGTAGAGCGGGAGGTGGTCGGCGAGCACCTGGTAGAAGACGGTCCGCCCGCCGTGCTCGTGCACCATCTCGTGGAAGCGCCAGCCGAGCTCGTCGCCGGCGTCGGGGTCGCCGATCGGATCGCCGAGCGCGACCCAGCTCCGCCCCTGCACCGCGAACATCAGGAAGGCGCGCTCGCCGGTCTCGCCCGTCTTCTTGCCGCCCTTGCCTCCCTTGCCGTCCGATACGGGCGGCTCCGCGAAGAGGAGCGACTTGTCGCCGACCAGCGCGAGGCGCGCCAGCGCGTCGGGGGCGCGGCGGATCAGCGGCAGCGCGCGCTCGAGCCCCGCCGCGTCGGCGGGCGGCGGCACCGGCTGCGCCGGCTTGAGCAGCCGCGAGAGCGCGTAGGCGAAGCCGAAGATCGCCGCGCCCGTGAGCGAGCGCAGCATGCGCGGCGCGTCGGACTCGAAGGCGAAGCGCCACCAGAGGTCGTGGCTGTACTCGACGTGGCGGAACGAGAAGAGGCTGAGCCACACCGCGCTGCCGAGCACCACCGCCACCGCGACCACCCAGCGCACCGAGAGCGGCGAGTGGAGCAGCGACGAGTGGCGCGTGAAGTGGCGCCGGCACGGCAGATGGGCCGCCAGCAGGAGCGCCAGCACCGACGCCTCCTCCCAGTCGAGCCCCTTCACCAGCGACATGAGCGCGCCCGCGCCGAGCAGCACCGCCGTCGCGCCCCACGCGAAGCGCAGCCGCTGGTGGAGCCCGCGCGCCAGCACGAGCAGCGCGACGCCGATCACGCTCGCCAGGAAGTGGCTCGCCTCGACCAGCGAGAGCGGGACGGCGGCCGCGAGCCAGCGCACGCGCCCGCCGGAGGTCGGCAGCGCGCCCGACACGATCAGGATCGCGCCGGCCCAGAAGGTCGAGAAGGCGAGCGCGCGCGGCACGAGGGCCGGCGCGACGCGCGCGATGAAGTTCGACACGCGATCGTCGCCGGAGAAGCGGCGGTGGAGCTCGTGGCCCGCGAAGACGACCGTCCCGATCGCGAGCGGCACGAGGTAGTAGAGGCCGCGGTAGGCCAGCAGCGCCCCGAGCAGCTCCGGCGTCGGGTCGTCCTGCTTCAGCAGCGCGAGCACCAGCACCTCGAAGATGCCGAGCCCGCCGGGCACGTGGCTCGCCACCGCGACGATCTGCGCCGTGAGGAAGACGCCGAGCAGGCGCGGATAGGTGAGCTCCGGATCGGGGGGCAGCAGCGCCCAGAGCACCGCCGCCGCCACGCACCAGTCGGCGATCGAGAGCAGGACCTGCGTCGTCGCGATCGCCGGCGTCGGCAGCGCGATCTCGTGCTTGCGCCAGGCGAGCGGCGCGCGCCGCAGCGCGCACAGCACGACGTAGCTGGCCGCGGTCGCGAGCAGCAGCGCGCCGACCCCCCGCGCCGCCCACGTCGGGACCTCGAAGCCGGTGAAGTGGAGGTTGCCGACGATGAGCGCGGGTGCGAAGGCGAGCACCGCTCCCGCGAGCGCCAGGATCCCGAGCCAGAAGGTCGCCGCGCAGATCGCGACCACCTTCGCGATGTCGAAGGTCGACAGCCCGAAGCCCGAGTAGACGCGCCAGCGCGCCGCCCCGCCGCCCAGCACCGAGAGGCCGAGGTTGTTGCTGAAGACGTACCCGAGGAACGACGCGAGCACGGTGCGCCGGTACGGCAGCTTGATCTTCAGCGTGGTGAGCGCGAGCGCGTCGTAGCCGGTCAGCACGAAGTAGGAGAGCGCGGTCAGCAGCGCCGCGTGCACGAGCTGGCGCGGCGGGAGGTTCTTGACGACGCGGCGCAGCTCGGCGATCGAGTGCTCGTGCAGCGCGCGATGGAGCGCGAACCAGGCGGCCGCCGCGAGCCCCAACGCGACGACCAGCGGGATGAAGCGCAGGAGCGGTGCGAACCGCGCGCGCACGACCGACGGAACCGGTTCGGCGGCGGCGGGCGACTCGGTTTCCGGCTCCATCGAGCCGGCGAAGTTAGCGGCGCGCGGCTCGGAGTCCGCGGCTCGACGGCGCGCGCTACCGCCAGTGGCCGTTCACCCAGACCCACTCGTGGTGGCGGTGGACCCAGTGGCCCTCGACCCAGACGGCGTGGTTCCAGGGGCGCGGCGACCAGAAGCCCGGCGCCCAGACCCAGCGGTCGCGCCACACCCAGCGGCCGCCGACCCAGTAGTAAGTCGGCCCGGGGCAGGGCGGGATCGTCTCGACCACCTGCGTGGGCGGGGCCTGCGTCACGACGACGGTCTCGGTCGCGGGCGGCGCGGCCGCCGGCGGCGCCGCGGCCGGTGCGGGCGCGCTCGGCTTCGGATTCGGGACCATCGCCTGCGGATTCGCGGGCGGCGGCGGGGGCGTCGAGTTCACGTAGACGATGCGCTCGGGCGCGGGCGCCGCGACCTCGCGCGTGTGGCAGGCGACGCTCGCCAGTGAAAGCGCCGCGAGCGCGGCGCGCACCACGAACGGGGGCGAGGGAATTCGAAGGGCGGGCTGCATGATCGAATCTCCGTGCGCCGTTTCCGGCGCTTTGGCACCAAGCGGTGGGTAGGAGCGAGCGTGACGAACGACGAACGCCGATGGCTGCTCGAGCGCGTCGACGACGCCGCGGTCGTGCAGCTCTACGCCGACGGCTTCGAGCGGCTCGCGCTGCGCGAGCGGACGCTGCTCTGGCACCTCTGCCAGGCGGCGCTGGCGGGGCGCGACGTCTACCTCGACCAGCGCTACCGACACGCGCTCGAGCTGCGAGATCTGTTCGAAGAGGTGCTCGTCGCGCTGCGCTGCGTCGGGCCGCGCTGGGAGAAGGCGGTCGAAAAGCTCGAGACGGACGGCGTCGCGAAGGCGACCGTCGCCGAAGTGCGCCGCTACGCGAAGCTCTGCTGGCTCCATTCGGGGCCGCACCACCACCTGACGAGCCGCAAGTTCGTGCTCGGCTGCGCGCGCGGCGCGTTCGAGGAGCTCGTCCGCCTCGCCGAAGCGCGCGGCGCGCAGCTGCCGAAGTCCGAAGGCGAGACGACCGCCGCGCTGCTCGAGCGGCTCGCGCCGGTCCTCTTCGACCCCGACCACGATCCGCTCTGCACCTGCAAGACGCCCGAGCCGGGGCGCGACCTGCTCGCCGCGTCGTCCAACCACCACTACCGCGGCGTCACGATGAAGGACCTGGTCGGCTTCAAGGAGCGCTACGGCCTGAACAGCCGCCTGGTCAAGCACGCCGACGGCCGGCTCGAGGAGGAGGTCTACCGCGCCGGCTTCGACGGCGTCGTGCCGCCGGGCCGTTGCGCGAAGCAGCTCGCCGACGTCGTGCGCCACCTCGAGGCGGCGATCCCGTTCGCGACGGCGACGATGGCGAGTTCGTTGCGCGCTTTGATCCACTGGCTGCGCACCGGCGAGGAGGCGGCCTTCCGCGAGTACTGCGTCGCGTGGGTCGCCGACCAGGACTCGCCGGTCGACACGATCCAGGGCTTCGTCGAGACCTACATGGACGCGCGCGGCGTCAAGGGCGCGTGGGAGTCGCTGGTCTACTTCGACGACCCCGACAAGATGCACCAGATCCGGCAGTTCGCGACGCACGCGCAGTGGTTCGAGGACCGCATGCCGTACGCCGACGCCTACAAGAAGCCGGTGGTGAAGGGGATCTCCGCCAAGGCGATCCAGGTGGTGCTCGAGACGGGCGATTCGGGGCCGATCACGCCGATCGGCATCAACCTCCCGAATCCGCAGGACCTGCGCGAGAGATACGGCAGCAAGTCGGTCTCGCTCGGCAACGTGGTCGAGGCGTACGAGAAGGCGTCGCCCGCGGCGTCGCGCCGCGAGTTCTGCTGGGACGACGCGGAGTTCGAGCGCGCGAAGAAGTGGAAGCCGCTCTGCGACGCGCTCACCACCAACATGCACGAGGTGATCGGCCACGCGTCGGGCCGCAGCGCCGAGCACCTCTTCGGCGATCCCGCCGACCACATCAAGGAGTACTACTCCTCGCTCGAGGAGGCGCGCGCCGACCTCGTCGCGCTCAGCTTCATCGGCGACCTGAAGCTGGTCGAGCTCGGCCTGATCGAGGACACCGACGTCGTCGAGCGCACCGAGTACGAGGGCTACACGCGGGCCGCGCTCACCCAGCTCAACCGCGTCAAGGTGGGCACGCACCTCGAAGAGGACCACATGCGCAACCGCCAGATGGTGGTGCGCTGGCTCACGGCCAACACGCGCGCGATCGAGGTGCGCCGGCGCGACGGCAAGACCTACTGGTGCGTGGTCGACCCGAAGGCGTGGCGACAGGGGGCGCGCGACCTGTTGAGCGAGGTCCAGCGCATCAAGTCGGAGGGCGACTATTCGGCGGCGCGCCGCCTGTTCGAGGAGCACGGGATCGCCTTCGAGCCCGAGCTGCGCGACGAGATCGTCGCCCGCTTCAAGATGCTGGACTTGCCCGCGTACACCGGCTTCGTCCAGCCGCGCCTGCGCGCGACGCGCGGCGCCGACGGCGTGATCCAGGACGTCGCGATCGAGTACCCCTGCGATCTCGAGCGGCAGATGCTCGAATGGAGCGGACGGCTGGAGCGCGTGGCCGACTGCTTCTGAGCCGTCGCGCGCCGAACGGCGCACGGGCGACCCCGGGGAGCGCGATGCGCTGGAAGGCCGTCCTGATCGTCTACGCCGCAGCGAGCCTCGCCTCGTTCGTCACGTACTGGATCGACAAGCGGCGTTCGGGGCGCGGCCAGTGGCGCGTGAGCGAGAACACGCTGCACCTGCTCGAGCTCGTCGGCGGCTGGCCGGGCGCGCTGCTCGCGATGAAGCTCTTCCGCCACAAGACGCGCAAGCTCTCCTTCTTGCTCGTCACGTGGGCGATCGTCGCGCTGCACGGGGTCGGCTGGTGGTACTTCGTGCTGCGAGCGCGATGAGCGAGGGCACGAAACGTCGGCTAAGTTGCGCCGCTCGCTTTCCCGGAAGGAGGACTTCGCTCGTGGACGCCCCGACCGCTCCGCTGTTCCGCTCCGGCTTCAAGCTCGGCGCGCTTACGCTCCCCAACCGCTTCGTGATGTCGCCCATGACGCGCGGCCGCGCGCAGCCCGACGGCACGCCGGTCGACCTGATGGGCGAGTACTACGGGCAGCGCTGCGGGGCCGGGCTGATCGTGACCGAGGCGACGTCGATCGCGCCGGCGGGCAACGGCTGGCTCGGCGCGCCCGGCATCTACACCGATGCGCACGTGGCCGGCTGGAAGCGCGTGACCGACGCCGTGCACGCCAACGGCGGCCGCATCCTGCTCCAGCTCTGGCACACCGGCCGCGTCTCGCACCCCGACTTCCAGGGCGGAAAGGATCCCGTCGGGCCGTCGGCGATCGCGGCCAAAGGGACGTCGCGCACGCCGCTCGGCAAGAAGGACTACGTGACGCCACGCGCGCTCACCGTCCCGGAGATCCAGACGATCGTCGGTGAATACGGCGCCGCGACGAAGCGTGCGAAAGCGGCCGGCTTCGACGGCGTCGAGCTCCACGGCGCCAACGGCTACCTGCCCGACCAGTTCCTGCGCGACTGCTCGAACCAGCGCACCGACGAGTACGGCGGCTCGATCGCGAAGCGCGTCCGTTTCATGGACGAGGTCGTCGGCGCCATGGTCGCCGCCTGGTCGGCCGACCGCGTCGGCGTCCGCGTCTCCCCGGTCGGCAGCTACAACGACATGAAGGACGGCTCGCCGCGCGAGCTCTTCGTCGCCGTCGCCGAGGCGATGCAGAAAAAGAAGATCGCCTACCTCCACGTCGTCGAGACGCTGCCCGGCAGCTTCATGTTCGTCGAGCACCCGGAGCGGATCTCACCGTTCCTGCGCAAGGCCTTCCGCGGCGCCCTCATCGCGAACGGCGGCTACGACGCGAAGACGGCGAACGCCGCGATCGAGAAGGGCGAGGTCGACCTCGTCGCCTTTGGCGTCCCCTTCCTCGCGAATCCCGACTTTCCGGAGCGCGTGCGCCGGGGCGCTCCGCTCAACGCTGCCGACTTCGCGACCTTCTATACCCCGGGTCCGAAGGGGTACTCCGACTACCCGGCGATGAGCGCGGGGAGCTGAGGGGGGCGATTCGATGACGTCGCTGTTCGCCGCGGCTGCGATCGTCGCCGCGTGCGCGCAGGCGCCGTCGAACGAGGCGCGCGTCTCGATCCTGAAGGAGCGCGAGCTCGAACTCGTTCTCGCCGACGGCTGGCCGGCGGGGCCGATGCCGTGGACGCTCGTCGTCGACGCGGAGTCGTGGCGCAAGCTGCTCGCGAGCGGCGAGCGGTTCGACGGTGACGCCGCGACGATCCGACCGACTGCTTCGCCGCACGTGACGCTTCATGGCACGTGCGCGGCCGGTGCGGCGCGCGCGAGCGTGGCGCTCGACTTCGCGTTCCGTGAGGGCGCCGAGGAGCGCGCGGTCGACGGGGCGCCGCTCGATCCGATGCATCCGCAGGCGCGGATCGCCGCCGACACTGCAGTCGCGCTGCGGATGCTGCGGGCCGATCCGACGCGCGAGCGCGCCTCGTTCGAGCCGGTCGACGAGGTTCCATTGATCGAGCGGGAGCGCGGTGCGGCGACGGCGAAGTTCAGATTCTCGTGGGTCGATAGGGGGTTCGACGCGACGGTTCATGGCGAGTACCGCGCGTGGGTTGCTGTGAAGCGCGATGGCGACGCGGTCGACGTCTTTCCGGCGGACCTACCGTCGGGACCGGAGTCGCTGGAGTGGCTGACGCTCCCGCGCTACCGGCTCGAAGAGGTGATCGAGAGCGCGGCGTTCAAGATGGACGAGCAGGCATTCCGTCAGCTCGACGACGCTTCGTCCCTCTTTCCCGACTCGCCCGATCCGGTGGCGCTGCGTGCAGTGATGCTGGCGCGGCTGAAACGAGTCGGCGCCGCGAACGAGGCGATCGCGCGATTCAGTAGCGACCATCCGGGCGATCTTCGGGAGAGTGCGCAGTCCCTCGAGAATCTCGGCGCATGGCTCGCGGCGAGTCGGCCGCCCGCTTCACCCGTCCTCGCAAGCGCGCGGTTCGGGCGTTGCGAGGTTCTCGGTGATCCAACGCTCTCAAAGGACGACTTTGCCGCGGCGACGCGCGTCCTGCAGATCGCTGCATCGGCGCTCGACCGTCTCCACCTCGTCGAACACGTGCAGACGTTCGTCGTGTTGCTCGATCGCAAGCAGGGGCCGGCCGCGGGCGACCCGGCGTCGAGGTCGCCGACCGAGTCGATGCCGATCGGGTGGATCGACGTCACGAGGCTGCCGATCGAAGACGACGCGACGGCCCTCGCGCGCAAATTCCTGAAGGCGCATGCGGAGTTCGAGCGGGCGGCGGACGGAGTCGACGCGCTCGCGGCGTTCGTCGCCACACTCGCGGGTCGTCCACCGACGTCGCCACAGCTCGTTGCGGCGGCGGAGCTCGCGCGGCGGACGCTCGACGGCGAAGGACCGGCCGCGCTCGCGCGGCTCATGCGAGGCGAAGGCGGGCCGGCTGCGGCGCGCTCCGATCTGCCGCCGAAAGGATCGGTGCGGCTCGAGTCGCTCGGCCACGCATGTTTCCGATTCACGGCCGACGACGGGACGCGCCTCCTGATCGATCCCTACAGCAGCCACTACTGGTTGCAGATGCGCTTCCCGTGGATCGGCGCCGACCACGTCGTCGTCACGCACGACCACCCCGACCACGACGCGGTCGGCGAGGTTCTCGGCACGCCGCATCTCGTCTCCTTCGAGGACTCGAAGTCCGCCCGCGCCGGACCATTCGAGTTGCGAGCGATCGTCACTCCGCACGATCGTCGCTACGGCGAACTCGAGAACCTCGTCGTCCGCATCACCGTCGCGGGCGTGAACTTCGTCCACCTCGGCGACGTGCAGGCGCCGCTCGCGAGCGAGGTCCGCGACGCGCTCCGTCCCGTCGACGTGCTCTTCGCGCCGATCGACGACCTCGGTCACATCCTCGACGGCCCCGGACTCGCCGGAATCGTCGAGAGCCTCGCGCCGCGCGTCGTGATCCCGATGCACTACTGCCGCAAGGAGATCCAGGGCGAGGTCGCCGACCTCGGCGGCATCGATGCATGGCTCGCAGGCGTGCCGAACGTAAGGCGCATCGATCGCGCGCGCGTCGACTTCGCGAAGCGTGACGTCCCGAATGCGATCGAGACCTGGGTGCTGACGCCGAAGGCGTGGCCGGAAGGGCGGCTCGAAGGGATCCGGTGAGCAGGATCGCGGGTCAGTGTTCCTTCGCGTCGCCGGAAGCGTCGGCCGCCTGAAGCTCTTTCAGCGTGATCGTGCAGGTCGCTTTTCCGTTCGGCGGGACCGCGACGTCAGCGAACGCCGGCGAGAAGCCTTCGCTGCGGACCTCGACGCGGACATGCCCGGCGGGGAGGCCGAGCTCGACCGGGCCGGGGCGGGCGATCGTCCGAACAGTTGTTTGGCTGCAGGAGCCCGTGACGTTCTCCCGGAATTCGAGCGGCCGCGCGCCGTCGACGGTCGTGACGCGGATCTCGGCGTCGATCGCCGGCGCTCCGCTCGCCTCGACGACCTGCACGTCGAGGGTTCCCGACACGCCGACGGTCAGCGTGCCGAGGTCGGTCGTTCCGCCGGCGTCGATCGAGACGCGTCCGATCCACTCCTCGACGAAGGGCTGGTCGCGGAAGATGCCCATGCGCCAGTCGCCGGCCGGGATCGCGCTGAACGAGAAGGCGCCGTCGGCCGCATCCGTGACCTCGAAGTTCACGTCGAGAGCGTCGGCGCGGTCGTCGTCGCGCACGATCGGCCGGAGCGCGACGCCGTAGGCGGCGACCGGCTTGCCGTCGTCGGGGTCGACCACGCGGAATCGGAGCGCGCCTTCGGCCGGCGGCGCCAGCGCGACCTCGACGGTCACCGTCTGCGTCGCATCGGCGGGACGGGAAGGAGGAGACTCGGCGAGGAGCGGCGCGGTCGCGGGCACGTCCGTCGATCCGACCAGGCAGCCGTCGTCGTAGATGCCGACGCGGAGCCGCTGCTGCGGCGCGAAGCCCGTGAAGCCGTCGATCGCGGACTCCTTCGTCTCGCGTTGGTACGTCATCCGGCGGTGCAGCGTCGCGGCGACCGGCGCGTCGGGATCGAGCTCGGACGGCAACGGCGCGCCGGCCGAGACGACCACACAGTCCGGCGCGCGGCCCGCCGCGAGGAAGCCGGAGAACTTCAGTCGGGTCTTCGCGCCGGGCTCCGGTCGTCCGACGCGCAGCTTCCACGGCTCGCCACGCTCGTCCCTCACCTTCACGTAGAGCTGGCGCCCGCGCGTCAGCGCGATCTCGATCGGCGTGCCGTCGACGACGTCGGCGACGACGCGGAACGGCGCGTAGCCCGCGAGCGCGCCCTCGATCTCGACGCGCCCCGGACCGGGCAGCGCGAGCTCGCCGTCGAGCGAGGCGGGCGCGATCAGCCTCCTTGCGTGGTCGCGCGGCCGCGGTCCGGTCCAGCGCAGCGTCGGTTGCGTGGGCGACGCGAGGCCGGTCACGGCGACGCGCTCCCGCGTCTCGGCGTCGACGCAGGTGACGCGGGCGACGACGCCGCAATCGACGGCGAACGGGACCTCGCGCGTCTCGCCCGCCGCGAGCGGCGCGATCCGGATCGCGGCGATCCCTTCGCCGCCGATGCGCACGATGGACCTGAGGTCCGTGCGCGCGGGCACGCGCTCGATCTGGAAGACGTCGCCGCTCCGCTCGGCGGGGAACTCCCGTTCGGACAGGGTGCCGTCGGTCGGGCGATTCGGCAGACCTTCGAAGCGCGCGTCGCTCTCGGCACCCCCGCCGTAGGGCCCGTACACGACCGTCGCGCGGTCCATGACGCGGCGCGGCAGCCGCTGGCCGTCACGCGCGCACAGACGGATGACGAGCGATCCGTACGTCCGCGGCTCGAGCTCGAACGTGCGCGGCGCAGCGGCGCGGTCGTCGGAGAGTTCGGACGCGCCGAAGCTGGCGTAGCGCGTCACGTGGCCGTCCGCGCGCAGCGAAACTCCGGTCGTGTCGGCGAGCCGCTCGAGTGTGAACTGACCGTCGGCGCCGGTCGTCGTCTCCCCGAGCCAGGGCGGCGCGAGGTTGATCCCGTTGCCCCACCACGCCGTGACGGCGCAGCCCGCGATCGGCTTCCCCGTCCCCTCCTCGACGACGCGCCCGTGCAGGTGCCAGTCGCCGCGGTACTTCGCGAGTGGATCGTCGACCGGCGCCGGCGCCGGTCGCGGCTCGGTCGATCGCGTCGCACCGTCGGCGGCCGCTGCGACAGCGGTCGGCGGCGGTGCGCCCTTCGCGTTCTGCGCGCTCGCGACGGGACGCTCCTGCGGCGCGTTCGAACCTTCCAAGCGGTGGGCTGCGACCTTCGACCACGTCGCGACCGCCGCCGCCGCCACGACCGCGGCGGCCGTGAGCTTCGCGATCCCCGCCGTCGTGAGCGCCCCTCCCGTCCACGCCGCGACGACGCCGGTCGCCGTTCCCGCCTGCGCGAGCGGCGCGAGCATGAGGCACCAGTCCCGGCTCGTGCCGCCGCGCCGCGCCGTCAGCTCCGCACGCAGCCGCTCGAGCCCGCGCGCCAGTCGCGTG
>DASRRB010000259.1:0-1512 GCA_035695985.1 Planctomycetota bacterium
CGCGTGAGGCGGTCGACCACCGTGCATCGTCGAGTCGTGCTCCGAATGCGCCGAATGCAGCGAGCCCCCCCCGTCCATCGTTGGTTTGGGGCGAGCGGGTCCCGTCCCTCGACCTTCTTCCCCTCCGCCCCTCGACCCGCCCTCGCCCGTCGCGCGTTCAACCACGCCCCCTTCTCCCCGCGCCCTCTTCACCCGCGCTCTCGACGTCCGCTCCAGTTACCCGCCGCGGCTCGGTGGGTCGCGCATGCGCAGTCGCAGCAGCGGCGCGAGCACGACGATGGTCGCGATCAGAGTGAAGGCGATGCCGGCGGCGGAGAGCTCGCCCATCGATTCGACTCCGGGGTTGTTCACGCCCATCAGCGAGCCGAAGCCCGCCACGGTGGTCACCGCCGAGACCAGCATCGGCAGCATCACGGCGCGCGTCGAGGCGCGCACGTCGCCGCTGTCGCGCGCGTCGAAGACGAGGTGGATGCCGTAGTCGACTCCGAGGCCGACCAGCATCGGCAGCAGCACGATGTTGAGCACGTTGAAGGGGAGGCCGCGCAGCTGCATCGCGGCGAGCAGCCATACAAAGGCGACGCCGACCGGGACGAGCGCGAGCAGCGTCCCGCTCACCGACCGGCAGCCGATCAGGACGAGCAGGACGACGACGCCGATCGCGAGCGCGGTCACGCCGCGGAAGTCCTTGCGGACGCGCGAGGTGAGCTCGTAGGCGACCACCTGGAAGCCGGTCAGCGCGAAGCCGGGGGCGGCGGCGAGCGCGGCGGTGAGGCGGCCGACCACGTCTTCTTGACGGGCTCCTGCGAAGAGGCCGCCGCTCGCGAAGACGTAGCCGGCCGCGGTCCAGCCGCCGGGTGACCGGCGGAAGAACTGGTCGACGAGTCCGCCGGCGCCCATCCGCGCGAGGTCGTCGAGCGTGACGCATTCGCGGCGCGCGGCGCGGGAGAGGTTCGCGCGCACCATCTGCTCGGTGGCGGCGAGCGCGTCGGGCGCGAAGCCGAGCGCGTCCGCCTTCTCGCGCAGCGTGCGCGCGACCGCTTCGCCGTCGAGACCGGAGAGCGCGTCGAACGCCGCGAGCTGGTCGCGCCGCGTCGGCAGCGCGCGCGTGGGCGGCTCCCAGGCGACCAGCGTCCCGTCGGCGACGCGCGCCTCGAGCGTCGGCGCGAGCGCCTCGAAGCGGTCGGCGAGCTCCTCGGGGGTCGCCCCCTCGGCCAGGACGACCCACGGCACGAGCGGGCGGTCGACGAGGCGGTCGAGCTCGGCGAGCGCCTGCATCGCGGGCGAGCGGTCGGTGTGGAGCGCGTTCAGGTCGGAGACGAACGGCGGGGCGCCGCGCAGCGCGAGGACGACGACGGCGCCTGCGGTCAGCACCGTCGCGGCGCCGAGCGTCGCGCGCGGCCAGCGCAGCGGCAGCTCCGCGAGCACCTCGGCGATGCCCGTCACGAAGGTCCGCTTCACGCGCGGGACGTGATTCCTCAGGAGCGCCGGGAAGAGCGTGAGGAAGGCGACGAG
>DASRRB010000260.1:0-1850 GCA_035695985.1 Planctomycetota bacterium
AGCCCCCCCGTCCATCTTGGGTCTGGGGCGAGCGTGTCCCGTCCTTCGACCTTCTTCCCCTCCGCCCCTCGACCCGCCCTCGCCCGTCGCGCGTTCGCGCACGAATCCCTCTCCCCGCGCCCTCTTCACCCGCGTTCTCGACGTCCGCTCCAGTTCCCAGCCGCGGTCACTGTCCCTTGTTGATCTGCACGCCCTTGCGCGACTTCTCGACCTCCTTCTTCCAATTCTGCTGGCGTTCCTGCTGCAGGTTCTTGTTCATCTCGAAGACGTTGCGGAAGTAGTCGCCCTGCTGGCCGCCTTCCTGCTGCTGCGCCGCCGCCCGGTCGGCTTCGGCCGCCGCCTTCTCGACCGGCGCGCCGGGCGGCGGCAGGCCGAGCGACGTGGTGCCGCGGAAGAAGGCGTACTGGTCGCCGCCGAGGCGCGCGATCACGGTGGTCGTGCCGTGCACGCCGTCGGCGATGAAGAGGCCGCGCGGGTCGGACTTGCCGGAGCGGAACTCGGCGTCGGCCGATCCGACCACGCGCACGTCGACGCCCGGCACGTAGGCCTGGTCGGAGTGGCGCAGCACGTGGGTGCGCACGCGCCCCGACGGGTCCTCGCGCACCTCGAGGTCGAGCGGCGTCACGAGCACGAGCCCCGACGCGTGGCGCTCCTCGGCGCGGCAGAGCACGAGGTACGCGCCGGCCTTCTCCAGCGGCAGCTTGACCACCTGCTCGGCCGCGACGAACGGGTCCTTGGTCGCGAGCTCGACCTGCGTGCGCACCACCGGCGCGATGCCGGCGAGCTTCACCGCGGCCACGTGCTGGAGGTTCTTCTCGCGCAGGCAGAGCGTGAGGAGGTCGACGGGGTAGACCAGGAGCTCGGCGCTCTTCAGGTTGCGCGAGCTCACCGTCACCTGCGCCGGCTCGCCCGGCCGCGCGATCGAGAGCTCGGGCAGGACGAGCTGCCGCTCGCGCAGCGCCTGCAGCGCCTCGCGCGCGTCGGCGAACTGGTCGGCGACGCGCTCGTAGGCGTCGATCGCCTTCGCGGCGTCGCGCCGCGCGTGGTGCACCTGGCCCAGGATGTACCAGGCGAGCGCGCGGTTGACCGACGGCTCCTTCCTGCCCGACTCGTCGACGGTCTCGACCGTCGCGATCCGCTCCAGCAGCTTGACCGCGTCGTCGACGTGGCCGAGCGACCACTCGGCGACCGCCTTGGAATAGAGGAACGAGTCGGCGAAGCGCGGCTTCGCGTAGCGCTTCGCGAGGCGGCCGGCGAGCGCGGAGGCCTGGGCGTAGTCCTCGAGCGAGAGCCACGCGCTCACGAGCGACAGCCCGGCCTCGGGCGCGAGCGGGTCGCCCGGATGGAGCGAGAGGAAGCGCATCAGGAGGCGCATGCCGGAGCGCTGCAGCTCGGCGCGCTCGAGCTTCTCCGCCTTGAGGCGCGCGTCGTCGTGGGCGTGCGGCGCGAGCGTCAGCATCTCGTCCGACAGCGCGAGCCACGCCTGCATCGACACGGCGGACGCCGGATAGGCGAGCCAGAGCTGCTCGCGCAGCTCGAACGCCCGCCGCAGCCGGCCCTCGTCGGCGAGCAGGCCGGCGACCTTCAGGTCCTTGCCGAACGCCTCGTCGAGGAGCGCCGTCTCGAGCAGGTAGGCGCGCTCGAACTCCTTCAAGGTCCGGTAGGCCGTCGCCACCCTCAGCACCGGCTCGAATCCGAGCGTGAATTCGGGGTCCTTCTCCTTCAGCGTCTCGAACGAGCGGACGATGCGGGCGTCGTCCTTGCCGTCGAGCGCGGCGAGCAGCAGCAGGCGCGCCGCCTCGCGGTAGGGGGCGTCGCGCAGCGAATCGCCGAATTCGGCGAGCAGCGCT
>DASRRB010000261.1:0-19854 GCA_035695985.1 Planctomycetota bacterium
GGCCGTCTTCTCGCATTCAGATGAAATCGACGGTCCCATAGGCCGCGCGTTCAGCCGGAGCCGCCTCTTCTCAGTTGGTTTTGGCGGCGGAGGGCACCCCGATCCGCCACGAAGCCTTGCTCCCCGCGGCCTCTTCTCACCACGGCCCTCGACGTCCGCTCCAGTTTCAAGCCGCGGCGTGCTCAGCCGAACAGGAACCTCTGTCCGCGGCCGACCTCGTCCGCGACCTCGCGCAGGAAGCCGTCGAGCCGGCGGTCTTCGGCGCGCAGCGCGTCGATCTTGCCCTTCACGTAGGGCGCGACCGACGGCGAGAGGTTGCCGAGCCAGCGCTTGACCGTCGAGCGCTGCAGCCCGAACACCTCGATCGCGAGGTAGACCGCGAGGTGGCGGCCGAGCGCGGCGGCCCGCGTGCGCGCGCCGCCGACCAGCACTTCGCGCGGGACGCCGACGAAGGCGGCGCATCGCTCGAGGACGAGGTCCATCGGATCGGGACGGCTGCCGCTCGGCAGCAGCGGACCGAGCGCGGCGGCGAGCTCCTCGGGTCGCGGCGTGCGCTTGAGCTCGAGCGCGAGCCGTTCCGCCAGCGCGAGCGCCTTCAGTCCTTCGGCGAGCGGCCGCTCGGTCGCCGCCGCGAGCTGCGCGACGAGGCCTTCGAGGCCGCGCACGCGCGTCCGGCCCGCCAGCAATTCGGAGCGTGTCGTCGCCGAGAGCTGCGGGATCGCGACGCGCAGCCCGCCGCGCAGCCGCGCGCGCAGCGCCGGCAGGAACTCGCGCGGCCCGCCGGGCAGCGCCTCGCCGGCGATCAGCACCGGACGGTTGCGCGCGCGCAGGTACTCGAAGATCTCGACCAGCTGCTCCTGGCAGGCGAGCTTGCCGGAGAGCTCCTGCACGTCGTCGAGCAGCAGCCCGTCGCACGCGATCCGCTCGCCGCGGAACGTCGCGCGCGCCTGCTCGCGGCACGCCGCGGAGAACTCGCGGAAGAACTCCTCGGCCCGCTCCAGCCGCCAGCGCTCGCGCGGGAAGCGGCGGGTGCGCTGGTGGAGGAAGGTCTGCAGCAGCAGCGTCTTGCCGACGCCCGCCGGCCCTTCGAGCACGAGCTGGTCGAACTCGGGCGCCGGCTCGCGCGCCATGCGCAGCACGGCGGCGTGGGCGAGACGCGTCTCGGGGCGCACCAGGAAGGTCGGCGGCGGCGGCGCGGGCGGATGCGGACGGACGCCCAGCGCGCGCAGCGCGCCGCCGAGGCTCGTGTCGACCTCGATGCGCACGCGCACCGGGCTGCCGAGCACGGCGCGTGCGGCGCGCTCGAGCAGCGGCTCGAGCCGCTCGCGCAGCTGCTGCGCCGCGCGCGAGCTGCGGGTCGAGAGGACGAAGACGCCCTCGCGCAGCGCCTGCGGCTCGAGGCGGGCGAGCCAATGGTGGAGCGCGCCGTCCGCGGTCGCGGCGAGCGCGGCCGACTGGATCCTGTCCCACAGGTCGTGGACCAGATCGCCGTGGACGAGGTCGCGACCCGTGTCGTGGCTCGCAGCGGGCGCCGGCGGATGCCCCGTGGTCGTTTCGGGCGTTCCGGGCGCCGCGACGGGCTCGACCGCCGGCCGACGAGAAGACGACGCGGGATCGATCGCGGCCACTCACCCCCCCCTGTGACGCCGTCCGGCCCGCCGGAAGCGCAGCGCGGGCCCCCTGCCCGCGCGTCAACCTCCGTTCGTCTCGAGCCGTCGCACCAGATCGGCGGCGCGCTCGTCCTCGGGAGCGAGCTTCCTCGCCTCGTCGAGCGACCGCTGCGCGCGCGCACGTTCGCCCACGGAGAGGTAGAGGTCGGCGAGGTCGAACAGGAGCTGGGCTCGCGTCGCGGCGTCGTCGGCCTGCAGGTCTTCCCGCGGGCGTTTCGGATCGTAGGCCGCTTCCGTCGAGGGGTCAATCGCGAGCGCGAGCGACAACATGCGGATCGCGTCGGCGGGACGCTGCAGCTCCTTCTCGCAGCGCGCGAGATCGCGCCAGAGCTGGCGGTCGAACGGGTCGATCGTGCGCAGCTCGAGGAGGTACTTGTCGGCCTCCTCGAAGTCGGAGCGGTCGAGCGCCTTCTTGACGAGGATCCTTCGCGCGCTCACATCGCTGTCGTTGATCGCGCAGTAGGCGCGCAGCTCGGCGAGCGCTTCGACGTCGCGGCCCAGCCGCTCGAGCACGCGCGCGCGCAGGAAGTAGGGCGATTCGTCACGCACGTAGCGCGGGAAGCATCGCTTCGCGCGTTCGAGCAGGTCGAGCAGGCGCTCCGCCTGCGCGCGCTGCGCCTCGTCGAGCGCCGGCTTCTGCGCATTCGCGCCGCCCTGCTGCGGCGGAGCGCGGTGCGGGTCGCCCTCGAGCAGCCCGCCCTCCCGCGCGAGCAGCCGCGTGTACTGCATCAGCGCGTAGAACTCCTCGCCGCCCGCCGCGAAGCCCGCCTCGTACTCGCGCCGCGCGTCGTCGAGCCGGTTCGAGCGCAGCGCCCGCTCGCCCAGGAGGAAGTGGGCGGAGGGCTCGCGCGGGTCGGCGGCGAGCGCGCGCTGCAGGAAGTCGTCGCGGTCGACCGGCCGCTCGGCGCGGTGGTAGGCCCAAGCGACCTGGGCGAGCAGCGCCGCGTCGGGCTTCGCGCTCGCGTTCACCCGGTCGAGCAGGCGGCGCCGCCCCGCCTCGGTGTAGGTGGGCTGCACCTTCATCGCCGCGACGCGCGTCTCCTCGAGCCAGGCGAGGAAGGCGCGGTCGAGCTCCTCGGCGGAGATGCCGAGCGCCTCCTGGACGACCTGCGGCGCCTCCTCGTCGTTCGCGAAGCGCTGCAGCATCCTGGTCAGCACGCCCTCGCCGTAGCGGCCGACCAGGTAGTCGCAGAGCAGCCCTCCCTGGTAGTACCCGAACAGGATCTTCGGCCCGCCGAAGAGGCGGTTCATCTCGCGCAGGGGGACGATCTCCCCGCTCTTGAAGTAGTTGAAGAGGTCGAGGTCCATCTCGCGGTCGGCGCGCGACGACCAGACGTGCTCCTCGTGGACCGAGATCCCCTCGGTCAGCCAGCGCGGCACCTTGTTCTTCGAGAGGCCGAGCGTCACGACGTGGGTGAGCTCGTGCACGGCCGTGGTGTCGAAGCAGAAGTCGCCGCGCATCTCGGAGCGCGGCGAGAGCAGCGTGAAGACGTCGCCGAAGCAGACGCCGAGCGCGCCGAAGCCGGTGAAGCCGACTGTGCGCACGGAGAAGTCGTTGTGGACGGGGAAGCACTCGACGCGGATCTTGCGGTCGGGGTCGAGGCCGTAGCGGCGGCAGAGGTCGGGCCACGCCTTGCCGTACCACTCTTCGAGCAGCGGCACGAGCAGCGGGCTGTCGAGCGGGTGCATCACGTAGACGAAGTTGCCGCGCGCGACCTCGACGAATCCGCCGAGCTTGTTGAGCACCTTCTCGGTGTTGTCCGCCAGCGCGTAGCGGTAGCGGTCGCGCGCCCGGAACTGCTGCATCGACTCGACCGCCTCGTCCTGGCGCCCCGTGTTCAAGAGGCAGCGCGTGAGGCCGACGTAGCTCAGCGTCCACTCGGGCTCGGCCGCGAGCGCGCGCCGGTAGACCGGGATCGCGTCCTCGAAGCGGTAGAGGTAGTTGAGCGTGTCGGCGAAGCGGCACAGGTCCTCGCCGGCACCGGGGTGCGCCGCTTCGAGCGCGGCGACGCCCGCGTTCGCCTCGTCCTTCTTCCCGAGCAGCCAGAGCGCAGCCGCGCGCATCGCGAGGCTCGGACCGTGGCGCGGGTTCACGCGCAGCGCCGCCTCGGCCGCGGCGAGCCCCTCGCTCACGCGCTGGTCGCGCAGCAGAACCTCGGCGCGCGCCGAGAGCGCGTCGGGATGGCGCGCGTTGATCGCGAGCGCCTCGCTCGCCGCCTCGTCGGCGGTGTCCTCCTCCCAGCGCAGGAGGCGCGTGCGCGCGCGCTCGACCAGCGTCGGGATGCTCTGCGGGTCGACCTCGAGCGCGTCGTTGGCGGCCTGCAGCGCCGGGATCATGTCGCCCTGCGCGCGCGTCCAGCGGTAGAGGCGCGCCAGCAGGACCAGCGCGTCGACCTGGTCGGGCGCGCGCGCGTCGCGCAGCGCCTTCTCGACCGGCACGAGGATCTGCGCGGCGCGGTCGAGGTCGCGCAGCGCCGTCAGCGCGCGCCCGTACTCGAGCGCGACGCGCGGCGCCGCCTCCTTGCGCGCGTCCTTGAAGCGGACGGCGTAGAGCTCGTTCGCCTCCTTCTTCTTGCCGAGGTCGAGCAGGAGCAGCAGGCGCCGCGCGTGCAGCGGCAGCGCCGCGTCGTCGGCCGGATCGGTGCCGTCCTGCCCGAAGTCGAGGTCGGCGGCGCAGGCCACGGCGTCGCCGAGCTCGAAGTGGAGCTCGAACGCGCCGGCCGCGCAGTCGCGCCGCAGCGCCGGCTCGTTGCAGCCGCGCCGGGCGTGGTCGACGTCGGCGGCGGCCTCCTCGTAGCGGCCGGTGCGGCGGCGCACTTCGGCGCGCAGGAGCAGCGCGCGCGGCGAATCGGGGAAGTCCTTCAGGTAGTCGTCGAGCTCGCGTGCGGTCGCGCCGCCGAGCTTCCCGCGCGCGACGCTCGTCGCGAGCGTCGCCAGCGCGGCGCGGTCGTCGTCGCTCTCCTGCGCCGCCGCGGCGCCATCCTTCGGCGCGCCGTCCTGCGCAGCGCCGCGCGCCGACGGCGCGAACAGCAGCGCGAGCGCACACGCCGTCCGCATCGCGAACCTGCTCGCCGCGCCGTTCGCTTCATGGTTCGTCATGGACCGCGCCCACCGGCCGCGCCGGCTCCACCCGCCGCGCCGGCTCCACCAGAGCGGAACGAAGCCGGATCACCGACCCACGCCGTCCCGTCGGTGAAGACCTCCTGCTTCCAGATCGGCGCCTGCGCTTTCACCGTGTCGATGACGAAGCGGCACGCGGCGAACGCCTCGTCGCGATGCGGCGCCGCGGCGACGACCGCGACCGACGCTTCGCCGAGCGGGCAGTCGCCGAGCCGGTGGCGCGCCGCGATCTCCGCCTGCGGCCAGCGCGCGCGCGCCGCCGCCACGATCTCCGCGACCGCCGCCTCCGCCATCGGCAGGTACGCCTCGTAGCGCAGCCGGCGCACCTCCTTGCCCTCCGAACGGCGGCGCGCCGTCCCGACGAACGTGCAGATCGCGCCGTGCTCGTCGCTCGCGACCGAGCGCACCAGCGCCTCGACGTCGATGCGGCCGTCCGTGAACGCCGACGCCACCGCTCAACCTCCGGAGACCGGCGGCAGCAGCGCGAGCTCGTCGCCTTCGGCCAGCGCCTCGCGCCGCCCGTTCGCGGCCGGCAGCAGCCGCCGGTTGCGCGCGACCGCGAACGCGACGGAGTCGAGCCCGGGGACGATGCCGCGCGCCTGCGCGATCGCCTGTTCGACGGTCGCGCCCGCCGGCAGCCCGTCGAGGACGAGCTCGTCGCGACCCGCGCGCTCGCGCAATCCGGCGAACAGCAGCATGCGGACCTTCACGATTCGATCCCGCGGCGGTTGCGTCAGAACGGGAGGTCGTCCTCCGGCGGCGCGCCGCCGTCGCCGCGCGGCGGTGCTTCGCCCCCACCCCCGCCCATCGACTCGGCCCCCATCTCGGGCGGCGGCCCCCCGGCCTCCGCCTCCATCTCGCGCGGCGCGCCGCCTCCGCGGCCCGTACCGCCGCCCAGGAACTGGAAGCGGTCGGCGATCACCTTGTAGGTGGTCCGCTTCTGGCCGGCCTTGTCCTCCCAGTCGTTCTGCTGCAGGCGCCCCTCGATGAAGAGCTCGCGCCCCTTGGCGAGGTACTGCTTCGCCGTCTCGGCGCCGCGCCCGAAGATGCTCACGTCGATGTAGAGGACCTCTTCCTTCTTCTCCTCTTTCGTGCGGTAGGTGTGGTTCACCGCCATGCGGATCTGCGCGACGGCGGCGCCGCCCGGCGTGTAGCGCAGCTCGGGGTCCTTGGTGAGCCGCCCGATGAGCATGACCTTGTTCAGTTCGGCCATTTCGATCGATCCTCCGTGGAGCGCGGGACTCTAGCGGGATCGTCCCGGTTTCGCTTTCAGCCGAGCCCCGCGTCCGGCCGACTTCGAGCGTGAGCGGAGCAGCGCCGCGTCCTGCGGCGCGACTTCCGGAAGCGGGCCGAGGCCCTGCCGGATCCGGCCGAAACGGGCCGGGTCGAGTCGTCCGAGGTGCGTGCGATGCCGACCGTCCACACGAAAGACCGCCGAACCAGCGAACGGGTTACGCTCCCGTCGCCGCTCGTCCTGACGGTGCCCGAGGGCTCGGAGCCGGCCGCGCTGCGCAACCTCTCCGTGGCCGGGATCTCGTGCACGACGGGACGCCGCTACCCCGAGATGACGCAGATCCGCATCACGCTCGACCTGCCGTCGGCGAAGGCGGGCGAGGAGCCGCCGCTGCGGCTCGAGGTGACGGGCGTCGTGGTCCGCTGCCGCCCGCTGCGCCACGGCACCGGCCGGCGCCGCTTCGAGATCGCGCTCTACTTCACCGACCTCGGTGACAACGCACGCCTGCAGCTCGAGCGGATCGTCCGCTCACGCCTCGAGCCGTCGCCGGCCTGACACGACCCGTCCGATCCCGGCGAGGTCGTTGGTGATCCGGACCGCGCGGAAGCCGGCGGCGAGCAACTGGTCGCGCGCGACGCCCGCCTGCCCCGCCCCCACCTCGACCGCGAGGAGCCCGCCTTCGCGCAGCCGCGCCGCGGCCTCCCCGATCAGCCGCTCGCGGAAGCGCGCAGAACTCTCCGACGGCACGAGCGCCATGCGCGGTTCGAAGCGCTGGACCGAGGGGTCGAGGCGGTCGAAGTCGGCCGGCTCGACGTAGGGCGGGTTGGCGACGACGCCGTCGATGCGTGGCGCCGCGGCGAGCGCCGCGAGGAGGTCGCCGTGCACGACCGAGACGCGCTCCGCGACCCCGAGCGCGGCGGCGTTCGCGCGCGCGCAGGCGACCGCGTGGCGCGAGAGGTCGATCGCGACGACGCGCAACGCCGCGCGCTCGGCGGCGAGTGTGACGCCGACGGCGCCGCTGCCGGTGCACAGGTCGACGAAGAGGCCCGCGGCACGCTCGGCGAGCGCGACCTCGACGAGGTGTTCGGTCTCGGGCCGCGGGATCAGGACGCCCGCCCGGACGGCGAAGCGGCGCCCGAAGAACTCGCGCTCGCCGAGCAGGTAGGCGATCGGCTCGCCGAGCAGCCGGCGCGCGGCGAGGCGGCACGCCGCCGTGACCACCGCCTCGTCCGCGGCGTCGCGCTCGAGTCCGCGCAGCCGTGCGCGCGGGACGCCGCGCGCGGCCGCGACGAGGAGCTCCGCCTCGAGCGCCGCGGACTCGACCGCGGGGAGCAGCCGCTCGCGCAGCTTCGACGCCAGTTCGCCGAGCGTCATGGCCCGCCTCCGCGCGCGCGCCGCGTCACGGCGCCGGCTTCTCGAGGCCCTCCAGGCGGCGTTCCATCTCGCGCTTCTTCAGGACCGCGACGATCTCGTCGAAGTCGCCGTCGAGGATCGCCGGCAGGTGGTGGAAGCTCTCCTTGATGCGGTGGTCGGTGATGCGGTCCTGCGGGAAGTTGTAGGTCCGGATCTTCTCGCTGCGCTCCGCGCCGCCGATCTGCTCGCGCCGGTCGCTGGCGCGCGCGCTGTCGGACTGGGCGCGCTGCATCTCGAAGAGGCGGCTCTTCAGCGTCTTCATCGCCTTCGAGCGGTTGCGGCTCTGCGAGCGCTCGTCCTGGCAGATGACGACGAGGCCGCTCGGCACGTGCGTGACGCGGATCGCCGACGAGGTCTTGTTCACCGCCTGGCCGCCCGGTCCGCTCGAGCGGAAGGTGTCGATCTTGAGGTCGGATTCCTTGACGTCGACCTCGACGTCCTCGGCCTCGGGCAGCACCGCGACGGTCGCGGTCGAGGTGTGGATGCGCCCCTGCGCCTCGGTCGCGGGGACGCGCTGCACGCGGTGGACGCCGCTCTCGAAGCGGAGCACGTCGTAGACCGCCTCGCCCTCGATCGACGCGATCAGCTCGCGCAGGCCGCCGACGTCGCTGCGGCTCGAGCTGATCTCCTCGAACTTGAAGCCGTGGCGCTCGGCGAAGCGCTGGTACATGCGGGCGAGGTCCGCCGCGAAGAGCGACGCCTCGTCGCCGCCGGTGCCGGCGCGCACCTCGAGGATGATGTTGCGGTCGGAGTAGCGGTCGCGCGCGAGGAGCTCGGCCTCGAGCTCGGCGGAGAGCCGCTCCGCGGCGGCGCGCGCCTGCGCGGCCTCCTCGCGCGCGAGCGCCTGCATCTCGGCGTCGCTCTCGCTGCGCGCCAGCTCGTCGGCCTCGCGCGTGGCGAGCTCGTGGCGCGTCAGCTCGGCGAAACGCTCGACGCGCCGCCGGAGGCGGCCGGACTCCTGCAGCAGCGAGCGCAGGCGCGCCGGGTCGCGCGCGGCGTCGGGGCCGGCGAGCTCCTGCTCGAGCTGCGCCTTGCGCTGCGACTCCGACTCGAGGAGCGCGCGCAGCGCCGGGTGCAGCACGGCGGAGCCCCGACTACTTCGACTTCTGCGCCTCCGCCTTGCGCGCGGCCGGCTTGCCGGCCGCCGCCTTCTCGGGCGCGGGCTTGGCGGCGACGGCGTCGGGCTTCGTCCCGTCGCCCTTGCCGTAGCGGCGCAGGAACTTCTCGACGCGGCCGGCCGAGTCGACGAACTTCTGCTTGCCCGTGTAGAAGGGATGGCACGACGAGCAGATCTCGACGGCGAGCTTGGGCTTGGTCGCGCGCGTGGTGAACGTCGCCCCGCAGCCGCAGGTCACGACGCAGTCCATGTACTTGGGGTGGATGTCAGCCTTCATCGGGATCACGAGCTCCGGTCGTTGGCGGCCTTGGGGATCATCACGATCCGGACCGCGGCCACGATGCGTTCCGCGCCGGCGGGGTTTCGTATCTAGCGATCTTCGGGCGAGTCGCCGCCCGCGACGATCGACCCGATCCACGCGGGCAGCGCGATCGAGTCGCCGTTCTTCAAGCCGTGCTTCGCGAACCAGCCCTGGTTCATCTCGAGGGCGAGGCGCACCGGCTTCTGCGAGACGGTCTCCGGCATCTCGACGTAGGGCTGCATGTCCTCGACGTTCACGATCGTCCCGTGCTGTCCGTCGGCGTCGTCGAGGATGAAGGCGATCGAGAGCGGGATCGCCGTGTTCTTCATCCAGAACGAGAGCAACTGCGGCTCGGGGTAGACGAAGAGCATCCCGTGGTCCTCGGGCATGTTCGTGCGCCGCATGAGGCCGGTCTGGCGCTCGGCCGAGGTCTCGGCCACCTCGATCTCGACGTCGACGCCGCCGAGCTTCCAGGCGCGCACCTCGTCGCCGGCCTCGTACTTCTTGTAGGTCGTCCCGCCGGAGCAGCCGAGCGCGAGGAGGAGGGCGAGCGCCGCGGCGCCGAACCGCCCACCGCCGCATGCCGGACTTCGTCGCGCGTCTCGTTCCATCGCCTCGCCACCTCGGAAACAGGGGGCGACATGATAGGCGCGCGGGCGTCCGATTGGCAACGACCGCGCTCTCAAGCCCCGGCGTCGAGCTCCGCGAGGAGGCGCCGAACCAGCCGCAGCGGCAGGCCGACCACGTTGTCGACGTCCCCGTCGACGCGCACCACGAAGCCGGCGGCGCCGCCCTGGATCGCGTAGGCGCCCGCCTTCCCGAACGGCTCGCCCGACGCGACGTAGGCGTCGATCTCGGCCGGCGCGACCTCGCGGAAGTGCACGACCGTGGTGGCGACCCCCTCGCGCGCCGGCGCGCCGCCGGCGCCGACCAGCGCGACGCCGGTGTGGACGCGGTGGCTGCGGCCGGAGAGCGAGCGCAACATCTCGCGCGCTTCGTCCGCGGAGGCCGGCTTGCCGAGCAGGTCGCCGCCGCGGTCGATCACCGTGTCGGCGCCGAGCACGAGCCCGCGCGCGACGCGGCGCGCGACCGCGTCGGCCTTGCGGCGCGCGATGGCGCGCACGGCGGCGGCGAGCGCTCCCGGCGGCGGCGTCTCGTCGACGTCGGCCGGGACGACCTCGAACGGCTCACCCAGATCCGACAGCAGCGCCCTTCGCTGCGGGGAGGACGACGCCAGGATCAGCGGGGATCGCCAGCTTCTTGAGGAGGCGCTCACTCTCCCGCTCCAGCAGTCGGACGGCCTTGCGCTCGGCGGCGACGCGCCGCGGTTCGAGCGCGAGCGCGCGACGATAGCCCGCGAGCGCCTCGTCCTCGCGGCCGAGCTCGGCGAGGAAGTCGGCGCGCGCCTCGTGCACGAACGCGAGCTCGGGGCGGCGTTCGGCGGCGCGCGTGTAGACGTCGACGCCCTCCTCGGCGCGGCCGAAGTAGAGCAGCAGCGGATGGAGCAGGCGCAGCGCGCGTGCGTCGCCGGGCTCGTCGCCGACGACCTGCAGCAGCGTGGTGGTCGCCGACTCGGCGTCGCGCGCGAGCAGTGCGAGCTCGGCGAGGTCGACCGCGCCGGCGCGGCCGGCCACGTCGAGGCGCCGCGCCAGCGCGAGCTCGTCGCGCGCGTGCGCCAGGTCGCCGGTCAGGAGCAGCGCGTGGCCGAGCTCGGCGCGCAGCGCGGCCGAGTCGAGATCGAGGGAGACCGCGCGGGCGTACCAGGCGACCGCCTGCGCCTGCGACCCGTCGGTCCACGCGACGCGGGCGCGCGCGAACGCGGCGGCGGCGCCGATCCGGTCGGGGGCCGGGAGGGCGTCGGGAGCCGTCGTGCACGCCACAGCGCAAGCGACGACGAGCCCCGCGCAGACGAGGAATCGACGCGCACGCGCACCTTCTCCTCCTCCCCGGAAAACGCGCGGTAGGGCGCGCATCGGGAGGATCTCCGCTCCAGGAAGGAGCGGCGCGGCGACGAGGACCGCCGCCGTGCCGTCGCGCCGCGTTCTTGACGCGCGGTGCGACGGAGCGGCCAGATAGCGCGCGCGCGCCGCGGCAGCGAAGGCTCACCGCGGCGCGCGAAGGAACTTCCGGTCGGGGTGCCCCGCCCTGGGGCGGCCTACTCTTCGCCGCCCGTGCCGACCTTCCGCTTGAACTTGCAGAGCGTGACGATCGCGCAGTCGCCGCAGCGCGGCGACTTGCTCTGGCAGATCTCCTCCCCGTGCTGGGTGAGGAGCGACTGGAACGCCCAGGTGTCCTCGGGATCGACCATCTTCTCGAGGACCTTGCGTGCCGCCGACTCGCTGTGGACGCGGTCGATCAATCCGATCCTCGAAAGAGTGCGGATCGTCGGCTGGCTCACCAGCATCGTCTCGGGCCCGTTCAGGCACTGCATCAGGATCTGGACGTGCGCGGGCGACAGCACGCCGAGCGCCGTCAGCAGCCGGCGCCTCGAGTCGGGCTCCATCTCGCGCAGGAAGTCGAGCGACGTCGCGTTGCGCTCCTTCCAGAGCGCCGCGAGCAGCGCGCGGATCTTCTCGACCTTGACGTCGAGGTCCTTGCCGCCCTCCTGCGCCAGCGCGCTCTTGAGCTCGGCCGCGGACGAGACGCGCACCTCGTTCCAGTCGATGAAGTCCTTCTGCAGGATGCGCAGCGCCTTCTGCGCCTTGCGCCAGTCCCAGCCTTCGCGCAGCAGCAGGAAGACCGCGTGGTCGAGCGGCGGCTCTTCCGGCAGGACGAAGACCTTGCCGTAGGGCTTCTCGAGTCCGCGCAGCACGTCCGAGAGCTTGGCTCTCGTGGCGGCCTCGCTCATCGAAGGTCCCCGGTCACTTCTTCTTCGCCGGGGCGGCGGCCGGCGCGGCCGCCGGAGTCTCCGCCTTCGCGTAGACGCCGTTGCGCTTGAAGATGTGGTGGACCATCCGCGAGGGCTGCGCGCCGACCGACAGCCAGTAGCGCGCGCGCTCCGCCTTCACGACCACCTTCGTCTGCTTCGGATCGGTCACGTTGTCGTAGGTGCCGATCTCCTCGATCGACTCGCCGTCGCGCGCGTTGCGCTTGTCCATGACGGCGATCCGCCACGACGGGCGGTTCCTGCGGCCGAAGCGCTTGAGTCGGATCATGACTGCCAAGTTCGTCTCTCCAGGTACTGCGACGCGGGCTTCCCTCGCGTCCTCGTGCACTCGGTTTCGGGTCTCGTTCGATGAACGTCGCGCCTAGCGACGCTTGCGATTCTTCTTGCGCGCTTCCTTCTCGCGTTTGCGCTGCGCGCGGCGCGCGGCGTCGCGGGCGGGGTCCTTCTCCGCGGTGGCCGCGCCGCGCTGCATCTTCGCGAGCATCTCCTGCTGCTTGCGCGCGTCGCCGCCGGGCCCGCCGGCGCCCATGGCGTCTCCGCCGCCTCCGAAGAGGCGGCCGAGCTTGCTCATCATGCCCCCCTGGTTGAACTTCTTCATCATGTCGCGCATCTGCTCGTGCTGGCGCAGGAGCTGGTTCACGACGGAGACGTCGGTCCCGGCGCCGCGCGCGATGCGGCGCCGGCGGCCCGCGTCGATGAGCGAGGGGTGGCGGCGCTCCTCGGGAGTCATCGAGAGGATGGTGCCCTCGATGCGTTTGAGCTCCTGCTCCTGGACGCCGGCCTGGTCGAACGCCTGGCCGATCTGGCCCGGCATCATCTTCATGAGGCTCTTGAGCGGCCCCATCTTCTGCAGGGCCTGGAGCTGGTCGAGGAAGTCCTCGAGCGTGAACTGCGACTCGAGGAGGCGGCGCGCGGACTCCTCCGCCTTCTCCTCGTCGATGACCTCCTGCGCCTTCTCGACGAGGCTGACCACGTCGCCCATGCCGAGGATGCGCGACGCCATGCGGTCGGCGTGGAACTCGTCGAGGTCCTCGGTGCGCTCGCCGGTGCCGACGAACGCGATCGGGCGGCCGGTCACCTGCTTGACGGAGATGGCGGCGCCGCCGCGCGTGTCGCCGTCGAGCTTGGTGAGGATGACGGCGTCGAGGCGCAGCTTCCCGTGGAAGTCGCGCGCGCTCGTGTAGGCGTCCTGGCCGGCCATCGCGTCGCAGACGAGGAAGGTCGCGTCGGGCGCGGTCGCCCGCTCGATCTGCGCCAGCTCCTCCATGAGCGGAGCGTCGATGTGCAGGCGGCCCGCCGTGTCGAGGAGGACGACGTCGTGGCCCTCCTTTTTCGCGCGTGCGACGCCGTTCGCGCAGATCTGCGGCGCGCGGCCGGCGGAGGCGGGCCCCTCCTCGGCGTGGACCGGGATGTCGAGGCTGCGGCCGAGCACCTGGAGCTGCTCGATCGCGGCGGGGCGCTGCACGTCGGCGGCGACGAGAAGCGGGCGGCGCCCCTGCTTCTTCAGCTTGCGCGCGAGCTTCGCGGTCGTGGTCGTCTTGCCCGAGCCCTGCAGCCCCACCATCATCACGACGGCGGGCCGCGCGGAGTGGAGCGGGATCTTCGGCGCGTCGCCGCGCATCGCCTCGGTCAGCACGTCCGAGAAGATCTTGACGATCTGCTGCGCCGGCTCGACCGACTTCAGGACCTCCGTCCCGACGGCGCGCCGCGTGACCTCGTCGATCAGGTCGCGCGCGACCTCGAAATGGACGTCCGCCTCGAGGAGCGAGCGGCGGATCTCCTCGAGCCCGGCGCGGATGTTCTCCTCGCTGAGGAGGCGGTCCTTGCCCCACTTCGAGAAGACGCGCTGCAGTGCGTTGCTGAGGCTCTCGAACACGCTCGCCGGCGGTCCCCGGGGAAAAAGGGCCGGGCACTCTACCGGCGGCCCCCGGCGGCGGAAAGCTCCGGTCAGCCCCCGGCGGCCGCCGCGGCGGCGGCGCTCGAGCGCTGGATGCGGGCCCCGAGGCTGCGCAGCCGCTCGTCGATCCGCTCGTAGCCGCGGTCGATGTGGTAGACGCGGTGGACCTCGGTCTCCCCGTCCGCGGTCAGCCCGGCCAGCACGAGCGCCGCCGAGCCGCGCAGGTCGGACGCCATGACCGGCGCGCCCGAGAGCTTGGCCACCCCCTCGATGATGGCGGTCGGCCCCTCCTTGCGGATGCGCGCGCCCATCCGGTGCAGTTCGGCGACGTGGATGAAGCGGTCGGGGTAGATGCGCTCGTGCACCATGCTGATGCCGTCGGCGCGCGTCAGCATCGCCATGATCTGGGCCTGGAGGTCGGTCGGAAACCCGGGGTGCGGCAGCGTCGAGACGTCGATCGGTCGGAAGCGGTCGGGCGCCTTCACCTGCAGCCAGTCGCCGCCGCAGTTCACGGTGACGCCGGCGGCGCGCAACCGCTCGATCACGGCGAGCAGGTGCGGCGGGTGACAGCCGCGCACGGTGACGTCGCCGCCGGTCGTCGCGCCGGCGATGGCGAAGGTGCCGGCCTCGATGCGGTCGGGGATCACCTCGTGCTCGACGCCGCGCATGCGCGTGACGCCGGTGATCGTGAGGCAGTGGCTGCCGATCCCCTCGATCTTCGCGCCCATCTTCTCGAGCATGCGGCAGAGGTCGACGACCTCGGGCTCCTGCGCCGCGTTCTCGAGGACGGTGACGCCCTCCGCCATCACCGCGGCCATCACGACGTTGCCGGTGCCGAGCACGGTCGAGCCGGCGCTCGAGCCGAGGAAGAGCGTCGCGCCGCGCAGAGGGTGCGCCTCCGCCTCGACGTAGCCGCCGCGCACGTCGATCTTCGCGCCGAGCGACTCCATGCCGCGCAGGTGCAGGTCGATGGGACGCACGCCGATCACGCAGCCGCCGGGCAGCGAGACGCGCGCGCGCTGGCGCTTCGCGAGCAGCGGCCCGAGCACGCAGATGCTCGCCCGCATCGTCCGGACCAGCTCGTAGGGCGCGGTGACGAGGTCCTCGTTCGTGACCTTGATGCGGAGCGTGCCGCCCTTCTCGTCGTGGACGACGCGCGCGCCGAGCGCCTGCAGGATGCGGATCTGCGATGTGACGTCGCGCAGGCGCGGCACGCGCCGGACCACGACCTCCTCGTCGGTGAGCAGCGCGGCCGCCATGATCGGCAGCACGGAGTTCTTGGCGCCGCCGACCTGCACGTCGCCGACGAGACGACGCCCGCCCTGGATGACGAAGCGTTCCACGGTGCCCCCTCCCCGCCGGACGTTCCCGGCGAGCCGCGCGGCCGCCAAGCCGCGCACCCGCCTCTCGCTTCGGACGCGGCGCCTTCGTCAGGCGCCGAACTCGCGGTCGATCCGCTCCCGCCAGAGCCGGATCCCCGGACCGCGCGTCCTCGCGTCGGCCTCGGCGTCGAACTGCACGTCGATGCCGGTCAGCGACATTAACACCTCGTCCGCCTCCGCACGCACGTCGGCGTCCTCGTGGTCGAGGAGGTGGACGACCGCGCGCGCCACCGACCGGTCGCCGAGCAGCGCCAGCGCGTGCAGCGCCGACTCGAGCGCGACGCGCGGTAGGCTCGGGAGTTCCCTCGCCAGGCGCGCGGCGACTTCGGGTTCGGGCGGATCGGCGAGCAGGCGCGCCACCGCGTAGAGCGGCGTGCGCCGGTTGGCGCGGGCGAGGGCGACGACGAAGTCGGCGATCGCGATCGTCCCGGCCGCGGCGAGGGTGCGCAGCGCCTGCAGCGCGGCGCCCTTCTGCTTCGGAGTGCCGGCGGCGAGGGCGGCGGTGACGCGGGCGAGCGTGGCCGGAGCGTCGCGCAGGAGCTCGTCGGGGTCGGCCCGGAAGAGGGCCGGGTCGACCTCGTACTTGGGCTCGACGTCGCCGCGCGGGCCGATCACGCGGATCGTCGCGCCGTCGCGCTCGAACTCGACCGTCGGGAGGAGGGCCGACTCGATCTGCTCGGCGAGGGCGAGCGGCACCTCCAGCGCGCCGTCGACCCGCCGGACCGGGACGCGGGCGCCCGAGAGCGACGCCTCGAGGCCGGTGAGCCACCCGGCGGGCCCCTCGACGCGGAGCATGCGCTCGCTCTCCTCCTGCGCGCGCCGCTCCTCGAAGGCGGCGAGGTCTTCGACCAGGTCGACCGCGCAGTCGGCGCAGCGCTTCGCCGACGTCATGTACTCGTTCCTGCACTTCGGGCACCAGGGCATGGCGGCTCGCTCGAAATCGGGGTGGGACGAGGCGCGAGAAAGTAGCGCCGCGCGGCGACGCGCGCGCCGACGCTGGCCCCGGTCGCTTGACTGCCGTGCGCCTGCCGTTACCTTGCTCGGGTTTCCGGCCCGCCGGCCGCTTCGCGCGCACGCACTCGCCGCCGGCGCCCGCCGTCCGCCCGCGCGCCGCCGACCGTCCTCAGGAGACGCTGCATGACCGGAACCGACGACGCCCAGAGCCTCGCCGTCCAGGGTGTGAACACCATCGAGGAGCTTGAGGCGGCGCACACGCGCGTGCTCGGCGACCAGGACTTCTATCGCGCCTTCGAGAGCAAGTTCTACGAGGCGGTCCCGTCCGAGCCGGCCGACGACGCGGCGCGCCTCAAGGCGGGGCTCGGCCGCTTCATGCTCGGGCAGGAGTCGCGCGCGATCGACCTCCTCGCGCAGGCGAAGGGCGAGCTCGCGACGTTCGTGCGCGCGAAGGTCTGGCTCGGGCGCGGCGATCCGCTGCGCTCGATCAAGGAGGTGCGCCCGATCGTCGAGAAGCGCGCGAACTGCCTGCCGGCGCGCCTCGTCCTCGCCGAGGCGCTCGCGCAGGTCGGCGACACGGCCGGCCTCGAGAAGGAGTCGAAGGAGATCTCGAAGAGCCACGGCGACTCGGTCCACGCGACCTACGTCCAGGGGCTCCTGAAGGAGGCCGAGGGCGAGTACGACCAGGCGGTGCGGCTGTGGCAGCAGACGCTCGCCGTCGAGCCGGGCCACGTCGGAGCGCTGTTCCGGCTGGCCTACCACGAGTCGCTGCGCGGCGATTCCGAGACCGCGATCGAGCTCTACGAGCGCCTCTGCAACGCCAAGACGGCGCCGATCGGCGCGCTGCTGAACCTCGGCCTCCTGTTCGAGGACGACGAGGACTACCAGCTCGCGCAGAACTGCTTCCAGAAGATCATCGACTTCGACCCGAACCACCCGCGCGCGCGGCTCTACCTCGCCGACGTCAGCGCGAGCGCCGGCCAGTACTACGACGAGGAGAAGAAGCGCAACGAGGACAAGCACGCCGCGGTGCTCGGCATCCCGGTCACCGACTTCGAGCTGTCGGTGCGCGCGCGCAACTGCCTCGCGAACATGAACGTGCGCACGCTCGGCGACCTGATCTCGCTCTCCGAGCAGGACCTGCTGGCCTACAAGAACTTCGGCGAGACCTCGCTCACCGAGATCAAGCAGATCCTGGTGCAGAAGGGGCTGCGCCTCGGCATGGGGACGCCCAAGCCCGACCTCGGCGCGCGCGTCGCCGAGCCGGTCGACCGCGCGCAGGTGATCTACAAGCCGGTGAACGAGCTCGACCTCTCGGTCCGCTCGCGGCGCGCGCTCGACACGCTGGGCGTGCGTTCGGTCGGCGAGCTCGCGGCGCTCTCCGAGAACCAGCTGCTCGCCTGCAAGAACTTCGGCCAGACCTCGCTGCAGGAGATCAAGAAGAAGCTCGAGAGCTTCGGCCTCTCGCTGCGCGCCGAGTGACGCCGGCGACGGCGCCCTAGGCCCGCCCGTGTTCGAGTACCTGTCGGGCGAGCTCGTCCGCAAGTCGCCGGGCGAGGCGGTGGTCGAGTGCGCCGGCGTGGCCTACCTCGCCGCGATCTCGCTCAAGAGCTTCGAGGCGCTCCCCGCCGGCGGCCGGGTCCGCCTGCTCGTGCACTGGCACCAGTCGGAGTCGGGGTCGCGGCTCTTCGGCTTCTCCGCCGAAGGCGAGCGGCGCATGTTCCGGACGCTGCTCGGCATGCGCGGCGTCGGGCCGGCGCTCGCCCTCACGCTGCTCTCGCACGAGACCCCCGAGTCGCTGGCGGCGCGCATCCGCGCCGGCGACGTGAAGGGGCTGACCCGGATCAAGGGCATCGGGACGAAGACGGCGGAACGGCTCGTCCTGGAGCTCAAGGACCGGCTCGACCACGTCGCCGGCGCACCGGCCGCGCCGGAGCACGAGCAGCTGCTCGCCCAGGCGCTGCGCAGCCTCGGGCTGGGCGACCACGAGGCGGACCAGCGCGCGCGCGCGGTCGCCCAGTCGGCCGCGGGAGAGACGCGGCTCGAGGTGCTGCTGCGGCTCGCATTGAAGCGGGCCTCGAGTTCCCGCCCCGCCTGAGCCGATCGACTCTTCGGGAAGGTCAGGTTCCCGGGAGCGGCTCGTGCGCGACTACTGCATCCGTCACCACGCGCGACTGCGCCGCATTTATGGTCGCCCGGCCGGCGCGACGCCTCCGGCGCGCCCGCTCCCCGCTGCGAGCTCCGCCGACCGTCGCGCGTAAGATCGCCGTCTTCGTTCCCTCGCGACGGACCCCTCGACATGCGCTGGATCCTCGAGCTCGCCCTCGGCGCCGGATGGCTCGTCGCCGCATCGGACGGTGCCGCCGCGCAGGATCCCGCCCCGGTCGTCGCACCCGCCGACCCTGCGGCCAAGCCCGAGGGCGAGGCGCCGCCGGACGAGGGGACGAAGCCGGGCGGGCTGCTCGGCATCGCGGAGCGCGAGGCGGCGCGCTCGGCGAAGGTCCTGCGCGACCGCATCCTCGCCTCGCTGCGCAACTGGACGCAGAAGCACGACCTCGAGGCCGACCGCGGCCGCGAGATCCTCCTCTCCGTCGTGAACTGCGGGCCCGACGCGGTGCCGGTCCTGCTCACGTTCGTGCGGGCGGCGGTGGCGGCGAAGGGGGAGCAGGCGATCGTCCAGCCGGCCGCGCGCGCGCTCGTCGGCCTGTTCGAACGCACCAAGAACCCGCAGATCCTGCACGACCTCACCGAAGCGGTGAAGGACGCTCCCGCCCCGATCCGCGTCGACGTGCTCATCGCTCTCGAGGCGATCGACCACAAGATCGTCTACGACTTCGCCTGCCCGCAACTCGGCGACGAGAGCGTCAGCGTGCGCGGCGCCGCGGTGCGCGCGCTCGGAAAGCAGAAGTCGCACGCCGCCGAGGTGGCGAAGCTGCTGCGCGCGCACCTGCAGACCGACAAGGGGGTCTGGATCGAAGCGTTGCGCGCGCTCTACGGGCTCGGCGACAAGTCGAGCGTCGACCTCGCGCAGTCGGTGCTCGCCACCAGCCAGGACGCGCACCTCGTCGCGGTGGCGCTGCGCACGGTCGCGGATTTCGGGGGGAAGGCGGCGCTCTCGCCGCTCGAGCCGCTCCTCGACGCGAACCGCCCGTCGAGCTTCGACGACACGCTCCTCAAGGTCGTGGTCGACGCCGTGGCGAAGATCGGCCTGCGCGAGATCGACGCGAAGCGGCGCGCCGAGGAGATCCTCGCCAACTGCATGAAGCTCCATACGAACGTGAACGTGCGTGAACACGCCCTCTGGGCGCTCGGCCCCTATCAGAACGCGGACGCGCTGAAGAAACTCGAGGAGCCGATCCTGAAGGACGTCGACGCCAACCGGCGCTCGAACCCGGCGCGGTCGAACCTCAACAACTACGTGCAGCTGGCCGAGTCGCGCCTGCAGTTCGAGTCGTGGACGAAGGCGATCGACGCCCTGAAGAAGGCGCGCGAGGAGGACGACAAGCAGTTCCGCGCGACCTACATCGAGGAACTGACCTCGGTCGCGCTGTGCGGGCTCGACAAGTTCGACCAGTCCCGCAAGATCCTCGAAAAGCTCAGCCCCGAGGAGCGCGTCAAGCTGCTCGGCCTCTATCCCGTCCTCGAGAAGATGGCGAAGGACCCGAAGTACCGCGACCTGTTCATCGAGAAGTGAGCGCCGCGCGCCGCCGTCCCGGCTCGCGGCCGCGCGCTACCGCGAGGAAGCGGCTGCGGAAGGGGACGTCACGCGCGTCGCCGGGAGCGCGCTCGGAATCGGGTTTGCATCACGCCGCGCTCGCCGACGGCCGTCCGGAGCTTTGCAGAACTTGACCGGATCCTCCCTCTCGATCGTCCGCCTCG
>DASRRB010000262.1:0-4071 GCA_035695985.1 Planctomycetota bacterium
AACCCTGTCCCGAAAGGGGCTCGCACGGCCGACGAACCACCGTTCAGTTGCTTGCACGGTCCCATTGGCCGTGCACAGCCGAACGCAGCCGCCCCTGTTCAATTGGGATTGGGCGGCGTAGTGGTCCCCTTCTCGGGACAGGGTTTTCGATCCGCGGCCTCCTCACCCCCGTCCTCGACGTCCGCTCCAGTTCCCAGCCGCGGCCGCTCCAGTTCCAAGCCACGGCCGCCGGGCCTCGCGTTAGTCCTCCCGGTCAATCTTCGTTGTGCGGCGGCTCCTGCGGGCGCGTCGCGACGCAGACGAAGATCCCCGCGAAGTTCTCCGGGTTGAACTTCGCGAGCGCCGCGCGCAGCGCGCCGGCCTCGCCTTCGGCGCCGGTGAGCGGCGTGTGGCCGGGGAGGCCGCGCTCCCAGAACTCCCAGCCGGTGACCTCGACGCCGTTCTTCTCGCACCAGTCGAGGTACCCGGGCACCTTGTCGATCGGGAGCGCGAAGCGCTGCGAGTCGAGCGGCCGGTAGACGAAGGAGAGCAGCGAATCGGGGACGGGACCGTTCTCGTAGTCGCGCACCTCTTCACCGGCGAACGACCAGCCGCACTTCGTGCAGACGGTGCCGGTCTCCGGCAGCGGCGCGCTGCACGAGGGGCACGACGCGTCGAGCGGCGCGTCGTCGACGGAGGAGCGCTGGCGAGAGACGCGCCGCATCTCCTTCAGGATCGCCGTCGCCGCCTCCACCTGCGATTCGGGCACGACGAGCTTGATCCCGCCCACGGCGCCGGCCCAGAGCAAGTTCGTGTTGGCCATCTCGGCGTCGGTCATGACGACCGAAATGCCGCGATTCTCCAGCATGGCCTTCGCCGTCGACGCCTGCGGGAAGTAGTCGAACGAGTCGACCACGACGAGTTTTTCCGACTTCTCCGGCTTCTCCGACTTCTCCGACACGGCGGCGCTCCAGCGCGGAAGCGGACGGGCGAGGTGCGAGCGTTAGGTGCGCGAGACTAGCCGTCCATGGAGCCGTCGATAGTGTCGCGGCGCCATGGGAAGGACGGGTCCGCTCGTCGCGATCGTGCTCGCGCTCGCTGCCGCCGGTGGCGCCGTGGCGTTCGTGCTGCACGTCCCGGCGGCGCCCTCGACCGAGCCGCTCGCGCACGCGCGCGACGAGACCGGCGCGGGTGCGGCGGAGAGGACCGCGCCCGCCTCCGAGGCCGAGTCGCCCTCGCGCAAGCTCGAGCCGGCACCCGATCCGGCTCCGGTCGAGCGCGATCCGGGCGAGCTCGGCGAGGCCGATGAGAACGACGAGCCCGCGCTCGCGCTCGACTTCACGCCCAACCGCGCGCAGGTCGACCAGCTGCGCCGGATGAGCGAGGAGGAGCGCGAGACGTTCGCCCGCCAGCTCTCCTTCGGGATCGGCACGAACGAGCTGAAGGACCCGCGCCTGCGTGCCCTCGTCGAGCGGCAGATGGCGCGCAGCGAGAAGGAGCAGAAGGCCGCGCTCGACCGGATGTACGCGGCCGGCGATGCGGCACTCGACGAGAAGGCGCGCGACGTCGCGACGGGACTGCGCCCCGACGACTCGAAGAAGGAGCTCCCCGGCACGATCGCGCGCTCGAGCCGGTCGACGCGCGGTGGCACGATCGTCGACGTCGTGGTGCGCACGGGCGATTCCCCCGCGCTCGACCGCGCCTGCGCCGCCTACGAGAAGATCCGCGACCGCCGCCGCGACACGGTGCAGAAGCTCTTCGAGCTCGTGCTCGCCACGGCGCGCTGACTGGAGCTCACGCGCGGCGCTCGGCGGCCCGGTCGGCGAGCACGAGCAGGTCTTGGTGGCCGAGCAGCAGCGACGCGGGCCGCGCGCTCGACGGCGGCTCGTGCAGCAGCGCGTGCAGGATCTCCGCCTTGCCGGCGCCGGTCACGAGCATCACGATCCGCTTCGACGCGTGGATCTCCCGCAGGCCGAGCGTGATGCCGCGCTCCGGCGCGCGCCCCTTCCCGAACTCCCGTTCCGCGGCCGCGCGCGTCGCGGGAGCGAGCGCGACCTCGTGCGCCCCTATTTCGAGCGCGGTGCCCGGCTCGTTGAAGGCGACGTGGCCGTTGGCGCCGAGGCCGAGGAAGCAGAGCGTCGCTCCGCCGTCGCGCGCGAGCCGCCGCGCGTGGCGCTCGATCTCGGCGACGGGATCGCCCGCGGCGCCGTCGATCAGCGCGTCGCGGTCGGGCGTGCGCTCGAGCGGATCGAGCAGCTCGTCGCGCAGCAGGCGGTGGAAGCTGCGCGGATCGGCGGGTCCGCAGCCGACGTACTCGTCGAGCTGGACGAAGCGGACGCGCGCGAGGTCGAGTCCGTCGCCGGCGCGGCGCAGCAGCTCGGCGTAGAGCTGCAGCGGCGTGCGGCCCGCGGGCAGGATCACCTGCAGCGGCGCGTTCGACGGGGATCCGGCCGACGGCGGCGCGCGCAGCGCCTCATCGAGTCGATCGGCCGCGGCGACGGCGACGTCCGCTTCGCTCGCGAAGACTTCGAACCGCATTCGACCTCCCGCTCCCGATCGGTGGGGCGAGAGTAGCGGGCGCGGCGCGCGATCCGGGTCGGCCCGGCGGGTCGACGTCGCGTCGCCCACCGGGTCCGGCCACGGAACGGAGTCCTTCCCCGGGCCTCCGCCTCGGCCTCGCCGAGTGGAACTTCTTTCGGCCAGAGCGCACGCGCGGGTTGAGCCGACGCCTGCACGCGCCGCCCGCCGCCCGCCGTGCGGGCCGCCCGCCGCGGGCGCCGCGCCTATGCTCCGCCGCGTGAACGCCCGGACGCCCGCGCTCGTCGACACGCACTGCCACCTCTCGCTCGGGGACTTCGGGACCCAGGCAGACGCGGCATGGGAGCGAGCGCGCAGCGCCGGCGTCGTGCAGGCGGTCGTGCCGGCGATCGACGCGGAGAGCTCGCGACGCACGATCGATCTGGTCCGGCGCACCCCCGGCCTCTTCGCCGCCGTCGGCATCCATCCCAACGAGACGGCCGCCGCCACGCCCGCCGACTTCGCCGCGATCGAGGCGGCCGCGCGTGCGCCCGAAGTCGTCGCGATCGGCGAGACGGGGCTCGACTGCTACCGCGATCGCGCGGGGCTCGACGTGCAGCGCGCGTCGCTCGAGCGGCACGCGGAGCTCGCGCTCGCGCGCGATCTGCCGCTCGTGCTGCACGTGCGGCAGGCCTTCGGTCCCGCGGCCGAGACGCTCGCGCCGTTCGCCGCTCGCGGCGTGCGCGCGGTGCTGCACTGCTTCGATGGCGGTCCCGCCGAGCTCCACCCGTTCCTCGAGTGGGGCTTCCACGTCTCCTTCAGCGGGATCCTGACCTATCCGAAGCGCGACGACCTGCGCGCAGCGGCGCTCGAGGTCCCGGCCGATCGGCTGCTCGTCGAGACCGACGCGCCGTTCCTGGCGCCGGTGCCGAAACGGGGTCGCTCGAACGAGCCGGCCTACCTCGTGCACACGGCGCAGAAGCTCGCGGAGACGCGCGGCGTCCCGTTCGAGGAGCTCGCCGCGCTCACGACCGCGAACGCGCGCCGCTTCTTCCGCCTGCCGGCTTGAGCGGCGCGCCACGCCGAGCGGTCGTCAGCGCAGCGGCAGCTCGAGCTCGATCAGGTCGGAGCAGTCGTCGCCGATCACGAAGGCGAGTTCGCCCTTGCGCCCGTCCTCGCACGTGGCCATCGCGGTGTAGCGTCCCGCCGGCAGTCCGAGCTCGACGCCGAAGCGGCCGCCGGCGTCGCGCGGGATCGAGCCGCGGAAGCAGGCCGCGCCGCTCGCGTCCGCGACCTCGAGCGCCACGCTCCGACGGCGGGAGCGGCTCGCCTCCGTGATCCGCAGCGCGACCGGCCGCGCGCTTTCGAGCACGAGCGCGGCGGCCGCTTCGCCGCCGTCGCGGACTTCGAGTTCCATCGACTTCGCCGCGATGCCCGGCCCGCCGACGGAGAGTCGGTACCGGCCCGCCGCGAGCCGATCGGCGATGAGTCGATCCGCCTTCCGCGTGATCGCCGCCTCGACGCCATCCTCGCGCGCGAAGAAGAACCAGGCGCGCTCGAGCAGCTCCGGCTCGT
>DASRRB010000263.1:0-12631 GCA_035695985.1 Planctomycetota bacterium
GCGGCTGGTGGGCGCGCGCTTCCCCGCCGAGGTCGAGGACATCGCGCAGGACATCTTCATCAAGCTGTTCCGCGCGCTGCCGCAGTTCGACCCCGGGCGCGGGACGAAGCTCTCGTCGTGGGTCTTCACGTTCGTCAAGAACTACTGCTTCGACGTCTTGAAGCGCCGGCGCCTCCCGACGGTCTCGCTCGACGCCGGCGAGGACGGCGCCACCATCCCGATCCCGTCGCGCACGCAAGGGCCGCGCGACGAGCTCTCGTCGCGCGAGATCCAGGAGGCGATCGCGCGCGCGGTCGACCTGCTGCCGCGCGAGCAGCGCCTCGCCTTCGTCCTGCGCGAGTACGAAGGGCTCGCCTACGCCGAGATCGCGGAGATCTCGCAGTGCTCCGAAGGGACCATCAAGTCGCGCATCCACCGCGCGAAGGAGGCGCTGCGCTTCCGGCTGCGGCGTCTCCTGTTCGACACCGAGGGTGAACTCCCATGAGCGCCGACCTCCCCGATCCGCGTCCCGTCGCGCCGATCTCGTGCGACGGCTTCCGCGAGCGCGTCCACGCGCGCGACGCGCTGCCCGCCTTCGAGCGGCGCGCCTTCGAGCGCCACGCGAACGACTGCCGCCCCTGCGCCCGCCTGCTGCTCGAGGTCGAGCGGCTCGACGACCTGCTGCTCCAGTGGCACGCGCCCGCGCCCGCCGCCGGCGCGATCGACGACAAGGTCGTGGCGGCGCTGCGCGGCGAGGGGCCGACGGCGGGCTGCGCCGAGACGAACGCGTCGCTCCACCACTTCGTCGGCGGCGACCTCGAGCCGTGGCTCGCCGCGCGCGTCGAGCGCCATCTCGTGCGCTGCGACTCCTGCCGCGACCACCTCGACGAAGTGCAGCACTCGCGCAAGGTCTGGCTCGCGTGGCGCGCCCCCGATCCGCCCGAGGCGCTCGCCGACCGCATCGTGCGCCGCCTCGAGCCGGCCACGCGCGCCGCGCAGCGCCGCCGCCGCGTCTTCGACCTCGTCTTCGGCGCGGTCGCCGTGCCGCGCGTCGCCGCGGCGCTCGTGCTCGCGTCGCTGACGCTGCTCGCGATCGGCGTGATGCGCGCCCGCGGCGGCTCGCCGACGAAGATCGAACCGACGCCCGTGGTGCGCGGACAGCCGTTGTCGACGCCGTTCCAGGCGACGCGCTTCGAGGCGCCGGCCGGCCGCTCCGACGCGACCGACAGCTTCTCCCCGTCGCTGCGGCCCGGGGAGAAGAACTCGCTGAAGCGCGCGATGCACGGCCACTGATCCGATGGTCGACCTCCTCGCCGCCCTCGCGCTCGCCGTCGCCGCCCGCGACACCTGCCTCGTCCCCTCCGACGAGCCGCAGGGCGCCGTGGCGCCCGAGGTGCGCGCGCTGCCGGCCAGCGAGGACGACCGCGCGCGCGTCGCGGCGCTGATGGCCCGCCAGGACGACCTCGTGCTCGCCCACCGCGGGGACCTCGCGCGCGCCGACTTCGCCGACGACTTCACCGCGCCCGACTGGGACTGCTGCTGCCGCGACGAGCTGCTCGACCGCTGGGACGACTACCTCCACGCGCACGAGGACGGCGCGACGGTCTGCTCGGAAATCCAGGACGTCCGCCGCGTCGGCAAGGGGCTGGTCGCGACGGTGCTGCGCCGCTTCCACGGCGTGCGGCGCTCCGACGACGCGAAGGTCGACGACGAGCTGCCCGAGACGCTCGTGCTGCGCGACAAGGACGGCGCGCTCAAGATCTCCGCGATCTACGAGACGGCGGCGCGCCGCTGGCCGGACTTCGACCGCGCGCGCCGCGCCTACGACCGGCGCTCCGACCTCGCCTACTCGCTCAGCTGGCCCGAGCCGTTCGTCCCGGTGCCGCGCGAGGGGCCGGGCGCCGCGCTCGACCAGACGCTCTTCCTCGACCCCGAGGACGACGCCGTGATGTGGGCCATGGCGTTCGACCCGACGCTGCAGCTCGGACTCGAGCAGCTCATGACGGGCGACGCCCTCGACAGCTGCTCCGCCGAGTGGAACCGCGAGCCGAACCGGTTCAAGAATCCGCCGCCCGGCTTCGTCGAGGCGCTCGAGTGCGAGGTGCACTACCCCGAGGACGAGACGCGCGGCCCGATGGGCTGCGAGCGGCTCGAGCGGACGATCTACCTCTCGCCCGACCACCGCATGGTCTTCGCGTTCGGCATCTCCGCGCCGCCCGCGACCTTCTTCCGCGTGAAGGGCAAGGTCGACGAGCTGGCGCGCTCGCTGCGGCTCGCCGGCGTGCGGCCGGGCAAGACCTGGACGGAGACGCTCTTCGACCTCAACCCGCGCTGGAAGTCGGTCGAGCGCGGCCTCTTCCGGACCGACGCGGCGCCGATCGAGCTGCCGATCCCGGCCGGCTTCAACGCGGTCCCGCTCGCGGGCGACCACATCCTGCGCGTGCGCCTCGAGCTGGCCGACGACCCGGGCACCTCGGTGCTCGTGCGCATCTTCCCGCCCGGCGAGGACCGCATCGCCGCCGACAAGATCCTCGAGCGCTCGATCCAGCACATGCTCGACCTCGCCTGCGCGCAGGGGCAGGGCGGCTCGACGCGCACCTCGCGGACGGTCGACGTGCTCGGCCGCCACGGCGACCTGAACGGGATCGAGATCGTCTGCGACGACGGCAGCCGCCGCGCCTACGAGATCGTCGCCGTCGACCGCGACGACTGCCACGTGCAGGTGCAGCTGCTCCCGCGCTCCGACCGGCGCGTCGCGCAGGAGGCGGCGCTGCAGCGCGTGCTCGACGCGTTGCGGGTGCGCCCGAAGAAGAAGTAGCGCCCGAGGCCGGGCCGGCTCAGCCGCCGTCCTTCCCGGCCGCCTTGGCCTCCTCGGCCGCGTTCTGCTGCTTCACCTGATCGACCTTCTTCTTCAATTCCTCGCTACGGGCCATCTCCGCGGCGAGCTGCTTCTCGAGCGCGGCGTTCTGCTCGACGACGGCGCGCACCTGGTCGCGGATCTTCTGCAGCGACGCGAGGCGCTGGCGCTGCTCGGTGGAGAGCGCCTCCTCCGCCGCGATCAGCTCGCCGATGCGCGCCTCGAGCAGGCGCGCGTGCTCGACCTCCTCGCGGTACTGCTCGCGCAGCCGCGCGACCTGCTCGCGCGAGTTCGAGGCGCGGATCACGTCGAAGACGTCGGGCTCGACGTCGGGCGGCGGGTCGGGAGGCTTCGCCGGCGCCGGCGAGGTGCAGGCGGAGCCGAGGACGGCCGCCGGCAGGACCAGCACGGTGAGCCAACGGGAGAAGGGCCGGCGCATCGCGGGCTCCTCGGAGGGACGGCCCCGGCGTTGCCGCGGGCGAGCCGCGATGCTACCCGGGCACGCTCGCTATGCTGCCGCGCCCGTTTTTCGGGCGTGCCTGCCACGCAGGCGCATCCTCGGCATCGCAGGAGCTCCGGCGCACCCGCCGGGACACGGCAGACCATGGTCGAGCGCACCCTCATCATCCTCAAGCCCGACGCGATCCAGCGCGGCCTCATGGGCCGCATCCTCACGCGGTTCGAGGAGAAGGGGCTCAAGGTCGTCGGCGCGAAGTTCACGCAGCTCCCGTGGGCCCTGGTCGAGCGCCACTACGAGCCCCACAAGGGCAAGCCCTTCTACCCCGGCCTCGTCGCCTACATGACGAAGGGACCGGTGCTCGTGCTCTGCCTCGAGGGCCCCTTCTGCATCGAGGCGTCGCGCAAGCTGATGGGCGCGACCTTCGGGTACAAGGCCGAGCCCGGCACGATCCGCGGCGACTTCACCGCGTCGAAGGGCATGAACCTCGTGCACGGCTCCGACAGCCCCGAGTCGGCGGCGCGCGAGGTGGCGCTCTTCTTCAAGCCCGAGGAGCTCATGAACTATGAGCTGCAGAACTCTCCCTGGACGTGCAGCGAAGAGGACCGCCGCGCCACGAGCTGACGCGGACGCGCGCCGGCTGCGGCGCGTCGCGCTCCTCCTCGCTCCTCTCGCGCTGGCGACGGCCTGCATGTCGCAGGCCGACAAGGAGAAGCTCGAGATCCACCACGTCGAGGCGACCCACTTCTACGACGCCGGCGACTACGAGCGGGCGGAGGAGCAGTGCCGCGCCGGCCTCGCGATCGACGACGCCGACGAGATCCTCGGGCTGCAGCTCGGCTACAGCCTGCTGATGCAGGCGACCCCGAAGAAGCTCGACGAGGCCTCGGACCTCTTCCACCAGCGGCTCGGCTGGTTCGGCTCGCCCGACTGGCGCCTCTCGCTCGGCGCCGGGATCGCCGACCAGGAGCGCGCCCGCCTGCTCGCCGCCGACGCCGCCAAGGAGACCGACAAGGAGAAGGCGGCGCAGCTGACGGAGCGCGCCGCCGAGCTGCGTGTGTCGGCGCGGAGCAGCCTCGAAGCCGCCGACAAGGCGAGCCGGGCGAAGGAGAACAACGCCCCGCCCGAGCTGCTCTACCACCTCTCGCTGCTCGACCTCGACGAGGGGCGCTACGACGTGTTCCGCCCCCACGCGGAGGAGGCGATCGAGCTGATGCGCACCTCCGACAAGTTCTCCGCGGTGCAGATCCGCCAGCAGGCCGACGACAAGGAGCGCGCTCGCCTCGAGCGGGCGCGCAACATCAACGCCGAGCGGGCGCGCCGCCTCATCAAGGAGCTGGCGCGCATCGAGTGGGGTCGCGAGCCGAAGGACCTGCCGGCGGCGGCGAAGTCGATGAAGACGCTCGAGGAGTTCGGCCCGCTCCAGCGCGCCGACTACTTCAACCGCGGGCGCATCCGCGAGGCGACCGGCGACCTCGAGGGCGCCGTCGCCGACTACGAGAAGTTCCTCTCGCTCTCGGCCGACGTCGCCGACGAGAACGTGACGCGCGCCGTCACCAGCCTGGAGAAGCTGCGCGCGAAGCTCGCCGAGCTGCGCACCGCCGCTCCGGCGGCCGCGAGCCGATGACGGAGGCGCCGCGGCTGCGTTTCCGCCGCGAGCAGAGGCTGCTGCACAAGGCGGACTTCGACCGCGTCTTCGCGACGGGGCGGCGCGTCTTCGCGCGCGGGCTCGTCCTGCACGCGCTCCCCTCGCCGACCGGCCGGGCGCGCATCGGGCTGGTCACGTCGCGCCGCTTCGGCGACGCCGTCCGCCGCAACCGCGCGCGCCGGCTGCTGCGCGAGGCGTTCCGGCTCGACCAGGCCGGACTGCCGCCGCTCGACCTCGTCGTCCTGCCGCAGCGCGGCAGCTTCCCCGACCGGCTCGACGGCGTGCGCGCGGCGCTGCAGGAGGCGCTGGCGCGCATCGCGCGGGGAGGCGGCCGGGGGCGCTCGTCGTGAAGACGCTGCTGATCGCGCTGGCGCGCTTCTGGCAGCGCACCTTCGCCTGGATCGTCCCGGTCCAGTGCCGCTTCCATCCCTCCTGCTCGCAGTACTTCACGGAGGCGGTCGAGCGCCACGGCGCGCTGAAGGGGACGTGGCTCGGCGTGCGGCGCCTGCTGCGCTGCCGGCCGTTCGGCGGCAGCGGCTACGACCCGGTGCCCTGAACCCGCGGCGAGCCGCGGAGCGGCGCGCCGCGCGGCTCAGTAGTCGTAGTCGGCCGCGGGGCCGTGGTTCGCGGCGGTCAGGTACTCCGGCTCGTGCGAGCGGATCAGCGCCGAGTACGAGAAGGGGTTCTGGTACGGGATCGAGCGGCGCTGCCGCAGCCACGCCTGGTTCTCGCGCTCGGCGTCGTCGCGGTCGGCCGGCGTCATCTCCTCCGCCTTCGGCCGCGTGCGCGCCACGACGCGCGCCACGTAGCACGCCTTGCCGTCGTCGTCGACGAGGACGTTGCTCAGCATGCCCGGCGCGTAGCCGAGCAGACGGCGCCCGCCGTCGTTGGGGCCGGAGCCCTGGCTCCAGAGGAAGCGCTCCGCGCCCTGGAAGCGGTCGCGGAACCAGGGCGTGTCCTTGACGCTGCGCCGCTGCGGGCCGAGCGTCTTGACGGCCAGCCCCTGCGCCTTGGCGGCGTCGGGGAAGGACGTCGAGACGGTCGGGCCGACGATCGACTGCACGTGGTCGGTCCAGCCCTCGTGCTCGGCGGCGACGCGCACCTTGCGCGATTCCTCGGCGAGCTCCTTGTCGTCGGCGACCTTCTTGAGGTTCTCGTCGCGCTCGGCGTCGACCGCGGCGAAGCGGTCGGCCGGGACGGTCTTGCGCCCCTCGGCGACGACGCCGTCGAGGAAGCCCGTCGCGGCTTCGATCGCCTTCTCGCGCGCGTGCTCGTCGATCCACTTGCCGAGCACCTTCTCCTTCACCTCGGCGAAGGGCTTCGTCTCGCGCCCCTTGTGGGCGTCGACGCGGACCAGGAAGGCGTGCTTCACGTCGCGCGACGGCAGCGCCGACGAGGCGCGGATGGTCTTCGTCGTCGGCAGGCCGCGCACCAGGAACTGCAGGGTCGAGGTCTTGGGCGGGTCGACCTCGTCGAGCTGCTTGGGCTCGAGGTCGTCCTTGTGCACCAGCTCGAAGCCGTACTTCGCGGCGATCTCGCCGAAGAGGCGGTGCTCCTCGGCGTTGTTCGCCGTCTTCGCGGCCTCGGCCGCCGTCTTCTCCTCGTCGGTCGCCTCGGGCTTGAGCTCGCTCGGCGCCGGCAGCTTCTTCGCGGCCTCCTCGAACTCGGCGCGCGCCTTGTCGACGAGGACCTTCAGCTTGCGGTCCTTGGCGATCTTCGCGCGCGCCGCGGCGTCGAGGTCGGCCGCCTTCTCCGGCGCCTTGCCTCCGGCGTAGCGGATCGGGTCGCGGATCGCCTCCGAGAGGTACTGGTCGTCCGTCGGCTCGGCCACGCCCGTGAAGAGCGCCGGATCGGCCTTCGCCGGATCCCACGCGTCGGCGTCGAGGGTCGCGAGGTCGATGCTGAAGCGCTCGTCGCGCGTGTACTCGAGGTTGACGGTCGCGGCGGGCAGCTTCTTGTACCACTCCTCGAGCTCGGCGTCGGCGGGCGGGCTCTTGTGCAGCTCCTGGACGAAGTGGTCGAAGGAGAAGACGACGTACTCGAGCGTGACGAGCTCGTTCTTCGTCTGGAAGCGCTCGATCACCTGCTCGGGGTCGGGGACGTCGGGGCCGGCGAGCGAGCGGACGTAGGCGTCGATCTCGAGCGCCTCGCGGATCCGATGGGTCAGCGATTCGAGCGTGAGGCCCGCGTTGCCGATCGCCATCTCGAACTCGGCCTGCGTGAGGACGTGCTTCTTGAGCTCCGGGTCGGGGCTGAACTGGAATTGCAGCTGCATCCGCCACTTGAGCGACTCGACCTGCTGGTCGACCACCTCGTCGGGGATGTGGATCCCCGCGGCGTGCGCGTCGGCGAGCAGCATCAGGTGCGGGATCCAGGCGTCGCGCGCCTCCTTGGCGATGCCGTTGTCGAAGTTGAAGCGCGTGATCCCGCCGACCTGGCGCTTCGCGGCGTCCATCTCCTCCTGGCTCAGGCCGACCACCGCGCCGTTCGCGGCCTTGAAGCGCATGGCCGAGCCGTGGGTCCCGCCGAAGAGGCCGGCGAAGGACTGCAGGATCGCGCCGGTGACGTTGAAGGTGAACAGCGAGAAGAGGGTCGCCACCAGGAAGATCAGCATGTAGGTCTTGCTGTGGCGGTGGAAGTGTGAGAAGGCCATGGGTCCGTCCCGGGGCGCGCCGGAGCCGGCGATGGCCGGGCGCGACGCGACCTGTCGAGGGAAAAAGAGCGGCGGAGTGTATCCGCCCGGCGCGCGCCGCTACAGGCGCGGCCCCGGGCCGGGGCCGGAGAGCACGAAAAGGTCAGGCCGTCGCGGCGGGTGCGACGGCGTCAGGCCGACGCGGCGAGCGCGTTCTCGTTCGGCGCCGACTCCCCATGGGGAGCGCTCCCGTTCGTGGCGGCGGTCCCGTTCGTGGAGGCTGACCCGTTCGCCGCTGCGGACCCGTTCACCGCGACCGTCTCGTCCGGCGTCCCGGGAGAGGGTGCGGTCCCGTTCGCGCCCTCGGCGGCGGCCGGTTCGGGCGGCGGCGCCTTCCCCGACGGGAAGACCTTGGGGAGGTCCTCGATGCTCGCGAGGCCGAAGTGGTCGAGGAAGCGGCGCGTCGTCCCGTACTGGAGCGCCCGCCCCACCACCTCGGCCCGCCCGGTGACCTTGATCAGGCGCCGCTCCTGCAGCAGCCGCAGCACCGGCCCGACCAGGACGCCGCGCACCGCCTCGACCTCCGCGCGCGTCGTCGGCTGCCGGTAGGCGATGATCGCCAGCGTCTCGAGCGCCGCCTGGGAGAGGCGCTCCTTCTCCGCCTTGTTGAAGAGGCGCGCGAGGAAGGGCGCGTACTCGGGGCGCGTGACCAGCCGCCAGCCGCCGGCGATCTGCGCCAGCATCAGCGGCGAGCGCTGCTCGTCGTAGCGGCGCGCGAGGCCCGCGAGGGCCGCGTCGATGCGCTGCTCGGTGACGTAGCCGATCGCGCGCGCGATGCGGCGCGCCGGCAGCGACTCGTGCGCGGCGAAGAGCATCGCCTCGACGACGCGCGGCAGGTCGTCGACCGCGTCGTCCGGGACGGTCACGGCGACCGGAGCCGGGGCGGGCGCAGGCACCGGCGCCGGCGCCGGCACCTGCGTGTCGGTCGCGTTCTTCCGGCGGTGCCGGTCGCGGGTCGTTGCATCACGGGCCATGGTCGAGCGCCCCCAACGGGAGGATGCGGATCGGGTGTCGCGTTTCCATCACGTGCATCCACGCCTCGAGTTCCAGCGGCGAGAGCGGTCGCCCTTCGAGCACCTTGTCGATGCCCGCACCGCGCTCGGCCCAGGTGCCGGTCTCGGCCGGGAGCCTCGTCAGCACCTGGACGATTCGAAAGCGAGGACCGTCGTTCGTCGAGACCTCTTCGACTTCGCCCACGTCGCCGCCCTTCAACCCCTCGGTGCGGGCGAAGAGCTGCGACGGCAGATCATTGGGAAGGGGAGGATAGAGGCCGCCTTCGCGTGCGCTGCCGTCCTCGGAGTGCTGGCGCGCCAGCGTCGCGAAATCGGCGCCCTGCTGGATCTTGCGCCGGATCTCCTCGGCGAGCGCCTTCTCCTTCACGCGGATCAGGCGCAGCTGCGTGCGCGGGTGCCTCGCCAGCTCCAGCAGCACGACCCGCTCGAGCAGCAGCGAGCGCGCGACCGTCTGCCGCACGAGCGCGGCATAGTTTGCCCGGTCGAGCGCGTACGTCGACTGGACGTAGCTCGCGAGGTCCTGCTTCCCCTTCGACGACTCGCGCACCTTGCGGTCCTGCTCGCCGAGCACTCGCTCGAGCTCGCGGTCGACGACCGCCGGCGGTACCGCGATCGATTCGGAGGCCGCCTCCCCCGCCGCGATGCGGTCGACCACCAGCTGGCGCGCCGCGTTCTGCGTCTCGTCGGGGAGCGAGAGGAGGAGCAGGCGGTAGGCGTCGGCCGCGTGCACCGGGACGCCGTCGGCGACGGCGACGGTCAGGTCGCCGCCGGCGGACGCGCCCGGGGGCGCGAGGTCCGGCGAGGTGCGCGAGGCGTCCCGCTTCGAGGAACGGGCGGGATCGACGGCGCTCGCCGGGTCGTCGGGACGCAGCGGCTTCGCGCCCTCGCCGACGCAGCCCGCGGCGGCGATCGCCACGAGCGCACCGGTCGCGAGCGCACTGCTCCCGCGTGGGCGCGCGAGCCCTCCGAGCACGACTCCCCTCCCGCTCCATTCATCGGCGCCTGATGCGCCGTGGTCACCGGCGCTGCTCGCGCCGTGGCCGCCGGCGCTGCTCGCACCGACGTGGCCGGCGGACCGCCAGGACCGCCGACTCCCGCCCGGTTCGCGCCGCGCCGCGGCGCCCGGACGATTGGGCCGGCAGGATACCGGCCGCCCTCCGGCAAGGGAACGAGCCCGGCGCGCACGCCCGGCCCGCGGCACCCCGCGCCGACTCCCTTTCAGTGAAAGCGGACGACGCGGTCGAACTGGAGCCCCTTGCAGCGCGGGCACGGCTTCGCCATCTCCTGGCCGTCCGGGTTCACGTACCGCAGCGAGCCCAGCCCGCTGCACGCCGAGCAGGGCGTCTGGTCGACGCGGTAGACCTTCGCGTTCGGCTCGTGCTCGGCCCACCACGCGGTCAGGTACCCGGTCTTCTCGTCGATGGTGAGCGTGGCCCACCACTCCTCTTCCGTGGGCGGGATGTCGGCGATCTGCGGGCCCGACGCCATCTTCTTGGCGGGCTGCTGCGGGCCGCCGCCCTTCTTGCCCTTCTTCTGCGCCTCCTCCTGCGCCTTCTTCTTCTCCTCGAGGAGCTTCTTGATGCGATCCTCGAGCGACTCGTCCTTGGTGGGCTTGGCCGCGGCGTCGGCTTTCTTGTTCGGGTCCTCCGGGGTGAGCCCCTTCATCGCGGCCTCGAGCCCCAGCGTCCAGGTGCCCGAGCCGTACGAGCCGAAGTGCGGTGAGGCGGTCTGCCGCTTCATGTCCTCCCAGACGCGCTGCACGTCGGACGGGGCGACCTTCAGGAACTTCGCCGTCGTGTCGATCGCGGCCTTGGTGACCTCCGTCTCGACGCGCTTGCGATCCTCCTTGGGCGTCGCCTTGGGCTCCGCCGCGATCTTGCGGATCGCGCGGTCGACGTGGGTGAAGAAGTAGACGATCGTCTGCTCGCCGAGCCAGTGCTCGCGCTGCTTGGCGATCCGCCCGCGCACCTTCTCCGCGTCGGGGCGCAGCGCCGAGTTGGGCTTCGCCTTCAGGAACTCGTCGAGATTCGCGAGCGCGGCGTCGTACTGGTCGTGGCGCGCCATGCGCAGCGCCTTGTTGATCAGCTCCGAGTCCTCGCCCGCCTCGATGCGCCGCTCGTACTGCTTCTGCTTCTGCGCGACGAGGTCGGCCTTGAACGACGCGTCGAGCTCGGCCGCCTTCCCGAGGTGCTCCTTGGCGTGCGCCCAGAGCTGCAGGCTCTCGCAGTAGAGCGCGACGTTGTAGTGGTCGAGCGCCGTCGCCGGGTTGCGCGAGGCGAGCTCGCGCCCGTAGAGCTCCTCGGGGTCGTAGACCTCGAGCGCGTCGACCTTCACCGGTTCGACGCTGCGCACGCCCGACCGCTTGAGCACCGTCGGCGCGCCGGCGCCGTGCTTGAACTTGATGGTGTCGGTGTCCTGCTCCAGGATCACGCCGGTCATCTCGCTGCCGTCGAGGAACTTGATCCGCATCGCGTCGACCATGATCGGGTCGGGGTCGTCGGGCATGTAGCCGTGCGCGGCCCGGATCCGCCGCGCGTCCTCCGGCAGCATCTGGTCGAAGCCGATGTCGATCAGCGCGTCGTCGTCGACGCGGCGCACGCGCACGCCGTGCGCCTCGTCGAAGCCGTCGGGCGTGACGACGCCGACGATCTCCGTCCCGATCCGCAACCGGATCACCTGGACCTCGTCGCCGTCGCCGTCGCTTGCGCCAGGCGCGGCGCGCGCCGGCAGCGCGGCGATCGAGCCGGAGAGGAGCAGGCAAGCGAGCAGCTTCGAAACGTGCGTCATGGCTCGACTCCCGGCGGGACGCCGTGCGTGACGGCGGCCCGCGATGCGATCTTGGATTCGAAGTCCGGCGTTCACGGCCCGCCCCCGCCGAGCAGGCGGCGCGCCTCGACGTCGGCCGTGGTCAGCCGCGGCAGCACGCGCTCGAAGGTCGTCTTTCTCGGCTGCCCGTTCTCCATCCAGGCGACGTCGACGGAGAGCAGGAAGAGCCCGTCGTCGGGGGCGGCGGTGATCCGCCAAGAGTACTTGAGCTCCGGACGGCTCGGCACCGGCGCGGGCGGCGGCGCCTCGGGCAGCGGATCGGAGCGGTTCTTCACGCGCGACGCGACCTCGCGTTGCGCCAGCAGCAGCACCTCCTCCGCCACGTCGCTGATGACGACGAGGTTCTGCGACTCCTGATGGAGGCGCGTGCCCGAGGTGAGCAGCCCGAGCACGCCGACCACGCCGACCAGGAAGACGGCGATCGCCGCCATCACCTCGAGGAGCGTGAAGCCGCGCTGCGTCGCACGGCGGACGTCGCGCGGCGGGCTCATCGCTTGCGCTCCTGCACTTCGCGGCTCATCAGGTCGCTGCGCGGCGACGGGAGCGTCACGACGCGCTCGAAGCGGCGCCCCGTCAGGATCGGCGTCCCGGGCGGATGCTGCGTCGCCGCCGTCCCGAGCAGGCCGCGCCGGCCCAGAGTGAGTGACGCGCCGTCGCTGTCGCCCCCCTCGACCCACTCGTGGCCGACCTTCATCAGGGTGAGCCCCGACCCGAGCTTGCGCAGGTGCTGGCCGTTGCGCACGTCGACGCGCACCGTCCCGGTCGACGCCTGCAGCTCGTTCTGGAGCGCCGCCTGCGGCGCCTCGCCCGGCGGCGGCGCGAGGATCACCGTCACGCGGATCGCCTGCGGGAAGACGTCGTCGTCGGGATCCTCGAGCGAGGACGGCCCGCGCGCGTGGCGGAACCCGTTGTAGCCCTCGCCGGCCGGCAGGATCCCGCGCGTCGAGTCCCACACGACCACCGCGCCGGCGCCGTCGGCCGACGCCGTCCCGTCTTGAACCGATGGATCGACGAAGGAGAGCCCGAAGTAGAGGACGTCCTCGGCAAGCGGCTCGAGCATCGCGCCCTCGAGCCCGCTGCCGTCGCGGCGCGCGCGCTCGAAGAGGCTCTGCTTGCCTCCGATCGGGCTCTTGAGTCCGCGCCACAGGACGAGCCGCCC
>DASRRB010000264.1:0-5031 GCA_035695985.1 Planctomycetota bacterium
GCGCGGCGGGCCGCCCCCGCCGCGCGCCCGCGCCGCGCTCAGAGCACCCGCAGGAACGCCACGAGGTCGGCCTTCTCCGGCGCGGTCAGCTGCACGCCGAGCACGAGGTTGAAGAACTCGACCGTGTCCTCGAGCGTGAGCAGGCGGTCGTCGTGGAGATAGGGCGGCGAGTCCTTGATGCCGCGCAGCGGGAACGTCTTGATCGGTCCGTCGGCGTAGGCGACGAGCCACTCGACCTTGCGCGTCTCGAAGAAGCGCTCGGTCCCGAGGTTGTGCATCGAGTTGTCGGTGTAGTAGGGCGCCGGGTGGCACTCGCCGCAGCGGCCCTTCCCGAAGAAGAGCTCCTGGCCGCGCTTCTCGGCGTCGCTCGCGAGCTTCAAGTCGAGCTTGCCGTCCCAGCCGAGCTTCGGCGCCGGCGGGAAGTCGAGCAGCGACTGGAACTCCCCCATGAAGTGGACCTGGCTGCCGCGCTCGAGGATGTTCACGCCCTTGCGGGTCGCCTGGTCGGGCTCGCCGTCGAAGTAGGCGGCGCGCTGCTCGAATTCGGTGAAGTCCTCGACGCTCTTGAGAGCGCGCTGCGAGCCGAAGAGCCGCTGGACGTTCACGCCGCGCAGCGACGGTGTGTCGATGCGGTGGCGGTGGTCGTTCGGCCGGATGTCGCCGACCGTGTGCGTCGCGGCCGACGTGTGGCCGTTCACGTGGCAGTCGAAGCAGCTGACGCCGAGGCTCGGCAACGCGCTGCGCCGGTCCTCCGTCGGGTTGAACTGCGCCTGCGCGAAGGGCGACACGAGGAGCCGCAGCCCTTCGAGCTGTTTCGGGTTGAGGATTTCTTTGAACAGGGAGTAGTAGTTGGCCGTCGTGACGAGCTGGCCTTTGGAGACGTCGCCGAGGTCGGGCCGCGTCGTCAGGTAGATCGGCGGCGGGAACTCGGGCAGCAGGTGCTGCGGGAAGTCGAAGTCGACGTCGAAGCGCGCCAAGTCGCGGCCGGTCTGCTTCTTCACGTCGTCGATCACGACCTGCGGGAAGACCATCCCGCCGAGCTCGTGGTTCGGGTGAGACAACGGCAGGAAGCCTTCGGGCCACAACTTCTTGGTCTTGATCTGATCCGGCGGCAGTTGCGCGAGCGACTCCCACGTCGCGCCGGCCGGGAGCTTCACGCGCACGCCGCCCTGCACCGGCTTGCCGCGCGCCATCGTCACGCCCGCCGCCGGCTGATCGGCGAGGTCGTAGCGCGACTCGAGGAACGTCTTGTGGCGAGCGGTCGCGTCGGGCTTCTCCTTCGAGAGCCGCCCCATGAGCTGGCCGAAGTCCTCGGTCGCGCCGGTTTCACCAGGCGCGGGAAGCGCGGCGAGCAGCGCGAGCCCGCCGGCGAAGAAGAGCGATGGCATGGCGATCATCAGGAGTCCTCCGTGTTGGCGCCTCTGGCGAAGCCAGTATCGCCGCATCCACTCCGACATGACTGCCGGAAGGACCAGGATTCCGCGACATGTCGCGATCCCGTACCACGACCGATCGCGGTTCCGAGGCGGACGCGCCGCCACAAGCTGAAGTTCGCCGACTTCCCGAGCGCAGCCGCATGAGCAAGCTCGGCATCGCCGGCGCGCGCGAGTTCCGGAAGCGCGGCGGAGCGGCATGACTCCGCTCCTCGGTCGCGTTCCCGTCGCGCGACTTCGAACGTCCGCCGTCGACGACGTCGAAGACGTCGAAGACGCCGAGGCGCGGCATGAGAATCGTGAACCACGACGCCGCGCGGTTCGTGCGATCCGTTTTTGCAACGTCGATTTCGAATCGCGTTGCTTGCGCAACACGAACTCTTCCTGCGTGCGACGAGGCGTCCTACGTTCCGCGCTCGATGGACCCGACTTTCCGGCGAGCTTTCGCCACCCCCCCCCAGGATGAAGCCATGTCCGATCGTCGTCGATTCGTGAAGCGTGTCCGATTCCTCTCCCTCGTCGGCGCGGCGTGCACCGCCTCCGCGGTCGCGCTGGCCGTCCCGTTCCAACATCACACGCAATACGTACAACACAACCTCGTCGCCGACGACCCGTCGATCGCGGCGGACGTCCACGACCCGAATCTGGTCAATTCGTGGGGGATCGTCCCGAATCCCACCGGCGTCTGGTGGGTCAGCGACAACCAGAAGGGCCTGGCGACCCTGTACGACCAGCACGGCGCCATCCAGTCGCTCGTCGTGAACATCCCCGGTGCGAACGGCGAGCCCGCCGGCGGCGCGCCGACCGGCATCGTTTTCAACGGCAGCCCCGCGTTCGTCGTCCACGACGACGCCGGCAACTCCGGACCGGCGGCGTTCCTCTTCGCGAGCGAGGACGGCTCGATCTCGGGCTGGTCGCCGGTCGTGCCGCCGCCGCCGCCGTCACGCCAGGCGCACGTCGCCGTCGACAAGTCGCGCGACGGGGCGATCTTCAAGGGGCTCGCGCTCGCCCGCACGGACGCCGGCGAGCGCCTCTACGCCACCGACTTCCACAACAACCTCGTCCGCGTGTTCGACGGTGAGTTCACGGAGGTGACCCGGCGCAACACCTTCGTCGATTCGCAGCTCCCCGATCGATTCGCCCCGTTCGGCATCGCCGCGATCGACGGCGAGATCGTCGTGTCGTTCGCGAAGCAGGACGACGACGCGGAAGACGACGTCGCCGGCCCCGGACTCGGCTTCGTGGACGTCTTCGACGCCGAGGGCAACCTCCTGAGGCGCCTCGTCCGCCACGGCCAGCTCAGCGCGCCGTGGGGGATGGTCCGCGCGCCGGACGACTTTGGCGAGTTCTCGGGCGACCTGCTCGTCGGCAACTTCGGCGGCGGCCGCATCCACGCCTACGACTTCGAGACCGGCCAGCCGCACGGCACGCTGTCGAGCAGCCCGGGCCATCCGATCGAGATCGAAGGCCTGTGGGGACTCGCGTTCGGCAACGACGGACCCGCGGGTCCGCACAACGTCCTCTTCTTCTCCTCGGGCCCCGGCGGCGAGACGCACGGCCTCTTCGGCAGCATCTCCGCGGGCGATTGACCGCGCTTCCCGACCGGAACGGGCGGCGGCGCCGCGGCCTCGAGTGCCGCGGCGCCCGCCGCGCTACTCCCTCCGCACGATCACGCGGTCGGCGAGCTCGTTCACGTCGTCGCGTTTGGCCGGGAAGTGCTCGGCGAGGACTTCGCCGCAGCGGTCGATGGCGGCGACGAGGCCGTCGCGCAGGGTGCCGGTGGCGAGGTGCTCGAGGACGGCCTTCGTCGTGCCGGTCCAGTGGCCGTCGCCGACCTTGGCGTGGATGCCTTCGTCGCCGAGCACGATGACGCGCCGCTCGAGCAGGCTGACGAAAAGGAGGACGCCGGTCGCGTTCCTGGTCTTGTGCAGGCCGTGGCGGTGGAACTCCTGCACCGCCTGCTCCTCGGCGACCTCGGTCGCACGCGCCTCGCCGATGAAGAGCCGCTGCAGGTCGGGCAGCCGCCACGCGAGCAGCCAGCCGGCGGCGCCCGCCGCGACCTGGCAGGCGAGCAGCAGCAGCGGGTGCTGCCACGGCAGCCAGCTCATGAGCAGCGCCGACCCGATCAGCAGCGACGCGAGCGCGGCGAGCCAGCACGCCTGCGGGTGGCGGTCGGAGCGCTCGAGCACGACCGGGACGATCTCGCCCTCGGTGCGCCGCTCCGCGGCGACGAGCGCCTCGACCACCGCGGCGCGCGCCGCGTCGTCGAGCTGCGCGCGCGCGTCGTAGCGGCGCCGGCGCAGCAGCGCGCGCACCACCAGCGCGCCGACCAGCACCGCGAGCAGCAGCGGACCGAAGCGCAGCGCCGCGTCGACCCATGGCGGCGACCAGCTGCCCTGCTTCACGTCGACGATCAGGTTCACCATCGCCCCGAAGCTCCCCCGCCGGAGAAGCCGCCGCCTCCGCCGAAACCGCTGAATCCGCCGCCGCCGCGTCCGCCCCAACCTCCCGAGCCACCGCCCCATCCGCCGCGTGAAGAGCGGCCGAGCGCGTTGCCGACGATCAGCCACGGCCAGACGCTGCCGCCGCCGCCGCCGCCGTATCCGCCGCCGCGGTTCCGACGCACCGCCCGCAGCACCGCCAGGATGATGAAGAAGAGGACGAGCCCGCCCGGGAAGAAGCCGACGCCGTGGCCGCGGTGCGGCCTCGCGTAGGAGTCGAGCGGCGCGAAGTCGCCGCCCGCCGCGTGCTGCAGCGACTCGACGCCGAGGCGCAGCCCCTCCGCGAAGTCGCCGCTCTGGAACCGCGGCGTCAGCACGTCGCGGATGATGCGGCCGCAGACCGCGTCGGTCAGCACGCCCTCGAGGCCGCGTCCGACCTCGATGCGCATTTCCCGGTCGTCGCGCGCGACGACGAGCAGCGCGCCGTTGTTCTTGCCGGCGGCGCCGAGCTTCCACTCGCGCGCGACGCGCAGCGCGAAGTTCTCGATCGGGTCGCCGTTCAGGCTCGGCACCGTGAGCAGCGCGATGTCGTTGCCGCTGCCGCGGCGGTACGACTCCATCGAGTCCTCGAGCGCGCGCTCCTGCGCCGGCGAGAGGAGGTGCGCGAGGTCGGTCACCCAGCCGTCGTTGCGCGGGACCGCCTGCTCGGCGGCGGCGGCGGGCGCCGTCCACGCGAGCAGCGCGGCGACGATCGCACCGATGCCCGCGCCCGCGAATCGCAGCGAAGCGATCACCGCGTCACGCGCTCCGCGTCACTTGCCGGCGCCGCCGAAGTCCACCTTCGGGACCGCGCGCTCCGCCTCCGGGATCGTGAGCTGCGCCGCCGGAGCGAAGCTGCCGAAGCCCGCGACGAGGTTGCCCGGCACCTTCTGGATCGACGTGTTGTAGTCGCGGACCGCGTCGATGTAGTCGCGGCGCGCGACGGTGATCCGGTTCTCGGTGCCTTCGAGCTGGTTCTGCAGATCGAGGAAGGCCCTCGAAGCCTTGAGGTCGGGGTAGTTCTCGGCGACGGAGAAGAGGCGGCCGAGCGCGGAGCTCAGCCCCTGCTGCGCCTGGATGTACGCGGTGAGCTGCTTCTCGTCGGTCGGGACGTCCTT